>CAZPND010000054.1:0-12508 GCA_964587975.1 uncultured Candidatus Bathyarchaeia archaeon | reverse complement strand
TTTCTGAGAGCGAACGCTTCCATTTCTATTCAGCTATCGGTAAGCCAACTGGAGAATCAGCAGTGAGCTTAGCCGATTTCGTTGAGAAACTGGCGTCTGTGGAGGTTCAGTCTGTTAACTTTCACTATCCACGCAAAGACTTCGAGAAGTGGATACGAGAGGTTTTCGGAGACGTCGAGTTGGCTGTGCGACTTAGCAGAATAGGCAGAATACATATGGGTATACAGGGCGAAGCTCTTAGAAGCGAGATAACGCGTACCGCAAAAGTTCGCTTGAATGAACTCAAAGCGGCACTATAAAATCTCCGTCCAAAAGATGAGCAACCAACCATACCCCCTTTCTTTAGCTATCAAAAGTCTATCCCCCAAACGCTCCTACAATTTTATACTTTAAATAAGGAGGCTACATGCAAAAAATTGCATGTCAGAGCAATCACCTAAAACCGCAATCGGCAGAGAACGCTTTTTATCTGACGCTCAAAATACGATAGGCATAGGAGAATTGCCTATGGATTTTAAAGGAAGCAAAACAGAAAAAAACCTTTTAGCCGCTTTCGCAGGCGAATCTCAAGCAAGAACCCGATACACCTTCTTCGCAAGCGCAGCCAAAAAAGAAGGCTACGAACAAATCGCCGCCATATTCGAAGAAACCGCAGGCAACGAGAAGGAACACGCCGAACTTTTCTTCAAGCATTTGAAAGGCGGAATGGTTGAGATAAACGCCGCTTACCCAGCAGGAATAATCGCGTCAACAGCTGAAAACCTGAAAGCAGCCGCTGAAGGCGAAAAACTCGAATGGGGAACACTTTACCCTAACTTCGCAGACGTAGCAGAACAAGAAGGCTTCAGAGACGTAGCCCGAACATTCCGCAGCGTCGCCAAAGTAGAAGCCTACCATGAACGCCGATACCTGAAGCTGCTGGCAAACGTCACGGAAGGCAAAGTTTTCAAGAAAGACGCAAAAATCAAATGGAAATGCAGAAACTGCGGTTTCGTATTCGAAGGCAGCGAAGCCCCAGAAAAATGCCCGGTGTGCAGCCACCCGAAAAGCTACTTTGAGGTTTGGTGCGAAAACTACTAGCACCAGCACCCCTTTTCTATTTTTCATCACGATATTGTTTCGTTCCAGAAGAACAACCTGTCATAATGACCTTTCACGGCATCAAAAAGTTTTGCGTCATCATAAACGATGTCCAAATGTGACCCGTATTCCCCTATAAGCGTGTTCACGTCACTCCACACCTTAGCAGATAACTCATCCGCGTTCCACAAGCCCCATATGGTGTCTGTGGCACTGCGAAAACCAAAACCGTAATCCGTAGGAAGCACATACGCCACTTCATCCTTGATGCTGCCATGATTCCCCGGATTTCTGAGCATGTAATCCCAAAACTTCTGCAGAGCGTCAAAATGCTCATCCTTAAGCGTTCCATAAGAACCAAGAATCGGGTAACTGAAAACCACCGCGTATTCCGCCCCTGAATCATAAGTCAACTTAAGGTCACTGTAAAGCTTATCCCCAGACTCCAAATACGGAATCTCGTTATACGTCCATGTGACTATTGTTCCCCAAGACTTGTTTTGGGCTGTCGCTGCGCCCCTGCAAAGTCCAATGGTTAAAGGTCTACTGTGGTTAGCGCCGAACTCAGCGAAAACCGTGTTGTAACCAGCTTCATAATCAAACCAGTAAAGCCCATAGTCAGAAGTATACACCCTGTCGCACACAGCCAGGTAAGGTTCCAGATGAGCATGCAAATTATTAACAAAATGCTTTGCCGCGTTAGAGTAATTACCTATGGCTGCCACGTTATCTCTGGAAATCAGCCGTGATCTGCCCTGATCCAACTGGTTTCCTCCAGGCTCATCATAACGGTAAACGCCTAAAAACTTGTCACCGTACTTCTGTCTGGCTTCAACAATCCAAACCGCAGGTGTTTGATCTGAACTGTACAGGGTAGTGTCCGTGAACAGGATAATGAAGGAAAGTTCAGCGTCGTACATGTAGTCGCAAGACTCGGTCAACGCAGTCTGATTGAAACTCATCTGAACCGCACCCAACACTAAAAGGTTCGTGTAATCCTTCACTTTATCAACCAAAGCCTTCAAGTCATCAACGTTGTCACTGTAAGCGAATTCCACACCCACATAAAATTCGGGGGTTGAAATTTCCTCGCTCAGCCACCACTCAACAGTTGCGATAATCGATACAAAAAGAACCACGATGAGTACGATGCTAAACACAACCGTTTTTAAACCCAATTTTCATTCAGCAACCGTAATTGAGTTTTAATAGGTAGATTCTTTTAATAACATTTTAGCATTCTATAGCTTTCCGATTTCACCTAATCACTAATGCGTCCTTAAGTTTAAGCCGCATCAATCTAAGACCTGTGATAAAGACCTAAAAGCTCGCCTTCAGCAAGCACGTGACCCCGCATCGCATTCTCCAACTCTTTCTTCCTAGCACCCGCATCCAAATCCAGTTCAACATCCAACGCGAAAACCTTAAAAAAATACCTGTGCGTTCCAGATGGCGGACAAGGACCACCATACCGCCGCCTTCCACCCGTATTTGTACCCTGAACGCCTGGAACACTGTTCTCCTCTATCTCACGGATGCCTACAGGAATGTTCCAAACCAACCAGTGATTCCAAACACCTATCGCCGCATCAGGATCATCAATAATTAAGACCAAGCTTTTCGCGTCCTCAGGCACGTTTCCAACCGTTAAAGGAGGATTCACGTCGTCTCCGTCGCAACTGTATTTCGCAGGTATAAGCTTGTTACTTTCAAACACAGGACTCCTAACAACCAAATCCCTCATAATTCAGCCTTCCCAAAACAATGCTAAAAGAATATTTTGCGGCGTCACATAAAAAGATGCCGAAGCACCTAATACACCTTGACGACTCCTTCGCATTAAAGGCTATTAATGAGAATCTGCAGTTTATTCTCAAGGAGACGCGTGAAAAGCATGTGTGGAATATTTGGATTTGTTCTTAAAAAGCCCGTTCATACCCCTGTGATCTTCAGGGTTCTTCAAAAACTTGAAGTCAGCCAGTATCCCGGTGAAGCCAAGCCTGTTGGCGGCTACGGCGCAGGCGTCGCTGTCATGCTTAATGACGGCAGTATCGTGTTGGAAAAGGTTGGTGAGGTGGCGGGTTCTCCAGCGGCGCATTTAGCGAAAATTGTGGAGGCGAAGCTTTCTGATGTGTCAGCTTTAATTGCTCATGTGCGCTATCCCAGCCAAGAATTTGCGGCTGCCGTTCCATCTAAAGAGACAGTGCAGCCTTTTGTGGGCCAGTTTGAGCCGGACCTGACCATCGCTTCGGTGCATAACGGCAAAGTGGAAAATTATAAGGAGCTTAAGGCGAGAATGAAGGATCACGTTTTTGAGAGTGAGGCGTATGGTTTTGTTGATTCGGAAATTATTCCGCACTATTTTTCGGAGTTGATTAATGAAACTGGGAGTTCGGATGAGGCGCTTTACAGGCTCCTTTGCACTTTGAAGGGTTCAAACGCTATAAGCATGTTCCACACTGATAAGGAAAACGCGTTTCTGCATCTGCTGCACAAGGGGAAAACCAGAGGCTTAACCGTGTGGACAAATGAGAAAGGAGAGGTAATCTTTTGCTCTCGACCCGAACCGGTGACCGAAGAGTTTGAGAAGCTGCTGGTGCGGGACAAGTTCAAGGAAAAAATTTCCATCAAATGGCGGGAAGACGCAGGGGTCAAGCTGTCTTTTCCAATTAGTTTCGAGTAAGAAATGGTTTTAAACTTTCGGGCTTTCCGGTTCGCTCCATTTTTCTATAACAAGCATGTCGCCGCTGTGTTTGAAGCTCACTTTCACGTGCATTGATTTATCGCATTTAAAGGGAAACATGCTGTCGTATGTCACGCACACTGGTAGGTACAGCAGGTATTTTGAGCCTTTAATTCTGAACAAGCTTCCTTTTCCTTCGTTAGCCATAGGTTTTAACACCGCCTTGAACGTGCCTTCTATTGTCTAGTACTGCATTATTAAAATTTGCTACGGTAAAATTTGAGCGGTTGTGTTCGTAAGCAAAAACTTGTGGTTATGCTTAAAACATATAAAGCACCTTTATGAACAACATATCAAGGGGATGAAATGAAGCAGTTTCCACTGGCTGTAATTGCGGTTTCCATAATAATTATTTGTTTTCTAAACGTAGGTTTAGTGCCTGCGCTTGAACAAAATGAAGCGTCGGTAACGCTATCTTGGTCAAGTTCCACCGTTTATCAAGGCAGCGTGGTTAATGTGATAATGACGTTTCATAACAATGCTGCTGATGAACTTAGCATAGAGCAGATAGGTCTTCATTTCGATTGGATGGCTTCAGACGAATTTGCGGGTCATCGTTTTACAGAAAGTCCTATAGCGGTTCCAGCCGGTGGCAGCTACACATTTGATGCTATAACGATCACTGTTTCAAATAGTACAAGCGCTGGGGAGCACAGTTATTTCGTTGGAGTAGACGGCTCAGACAGTTATGGGGATTTCGTTTGGGACTCCCCTACTGATAAGATAGAGATTCTGAGTTCGGGCCAAAAAGCCTTCATAGACTTACTGCAAACGGTCCAAGGGGAACTAAACGAGGCTCTTAACGTTACTTATGAAAGCCCTGAAGCGCAATCACTTTTGCAGCAGGCAAAGGACGCGTACACACAGGCTAATTTGGAAGCTGGAGAAGGTAATTATTCAGAGGCAATAACAACTTTAGAGAACTTGTCCAGTTACTTGGACCAGGCAGAAGTGGCAGAGCAACAGTACACCGAGCAGATGGCGCAACAGCAGCAGCTAATACTAATCGCAGCCATCATAGCAATCGTGGTTATTGTAGTGGTCGTGGTTGCTTTGCTGTGGCGCAGAAGGAATAAGAATAAGCCGAAGGTGAAGCGGGCGCCAATGAAAGAGGAGCTTACCATTTCGGGCGTTACGTTTTCAGGCGGCGACACCGTTGACGTGGTTGTTGACAATTCTGGAACAAAGGATTTCGCCATCGCTGAAGTGTGGATTAACAACGAAAAGCAAGCTTTCCCAACGGCTCCGGCGATGGAGCGGGTCCCTCCAAACGAGAGCGTGCACGTTTCCGTGACTTACGCTTACGCCAAGGGCACCAGCTACAACGTTAAAATCGTTTCCGACCGAAAGAAGGTTTACTTGGTCACCGCAACCGCCTTATAGACGAACATGCTTCAAGCGCGAACTGTGGATTTCAGTTCCTCGCTCAAGCTGTTTCCTTTTTTGCTTAAGCTTTTTTATAATTGATTAGTGATTATGGATGTAGCAATTTAGCTGGATTGTTTTCCTTTAGATGAAGCGGTGATTTGAACGATTGTAATATGCAAGTCCTGAATGTGTGAGCTTATCCTATTTGCTTATGTTTGTAGGAAAAAACTTTTTAGGTAGTACACGCTCTCTGTTATTTGAGGCGCCACTTTTGGAAAATACCGTAAAGGTAACGCGAAGAGGTCAGACTACAATTCCCGTGGAGCTCAGGGTAAAATTCGGGATCAAAGAAGGCGACGAACTGGTCGTTGAAGCCACGGAAACAGGGGTCCTTTTCAAGCCTATCCCGAAACTCGAAGATATGGCGGGCATAGATTCTGAATACGGCACACCTGAAGAGGTAAAGAAGGAAATCGACAAACTTAGAGAAGAGTACTAGCTTGAAAGCGGTTTTAGACACCCGGTTTCTAACCGAATACTTCTACGCTACCCAAGCTGAAACAAAAAAGAAGACAACGCGAAAACTGAAAGAACTCATCGCAAAAAACGAAGCCATACTGCCCACAATAGTGCTGGCTGAAATCATCCAAATTACCTGCACAAAAAGAGGAAAAGACATGGCTGAAAGCAGATACGAAGCCCTCACCAGAAATGGCCTCCAAATTCAGGATTTAACTCCGGCGATTGCCAAGAACGCAGGCATTCTCAAAAGCAAATACAAGAACGTGCCCATAGGCGACTGCATAATAGCCGCAACCGCCATCGAAAACCACGCACGCATACTCTCAGACGACCCGCACTTCGACAAAGTAACAGAAACAAAACGCACATGGATATAGGCTTTAATGGTGGACGGGCCGGGATTCGAACCCGGGGCCTCCACGATGCCAACGTGGCGATCATACCAGGCTGATCTACCCGCCCAAACACTGAAGCTTCTGAAACTTTAACCCGCAACATTAGCCTATAAGCGTTTCTTTACGAATTAATGACAGCACAGCAAACTCCGTGTTTTTGCTTATGTATGCTGTGATTTCGGCCTCCGCAGAGCGGCATGTGACGCCGCCAGCCCCGTCATATTTGCCGTCTATTTGGATCATAATAGAGATTCTATGCAGAAACCTATAGGGGTCTATCGCCTGCGGAAGCCTATTTGGAGCCTAATAGAAATTTATTGCAGAAACTATAGAGGGGTAGGTCCGCATTGACGCAGAAAACACGCAATGGCATGTTGAAAAACCGCACCGCAAAACGTCATGCAGTTTAGTATATATAGAGGGGCTATAGACTGTTCCGAGCCGCTAGACAGCGCTAGCCAAAGCTCCAGTTTAATCCATAAATGAAAAGCGCAAGATTTTCCACGCAATAGAGCGCATTTTAGACCGCAAACACTCTGTAGTTGTCACCCTACAGTCACACAAGTTTAACTACTTCTCCACTGCTTTAGCTATCAAGGAGTTGCATTGTTTTATGATGAACGAGAGAATACTTCTTATGACCGAGATCATTCGTTTTTGCGGCTTATCCAGAGATGAAACTCGAATAAGACACAGATTCAGCCTGAACAGCGTGCAAGCAGAAGCCTACCTGTCCATACTTAAACAGCAAAAAATGCTCATACAGAACAACGGCAAATACCAGATAACCGAGAGAGGAAAAAGTTTTCTTACGTCCTGCGACAAAATCAACGGAATAAAAGCCAACCCAGCGTAAACAGTCTCCAGCAACCCGCCACAATTTACCGTCACCATTCACATTTGATTTTTAACCATAAAAACAGTGACTGTCGATGCACAACCACAAACAAATATAGCTTTTCATGCGCTTACATTATTCCAGCTATTTCTGCATCAAATAACAAGCTTGTGCCAGCGAAGTTGTTAAGAAAACAAATACTCAACCTGTTCAAAGAGATGAGATCATCATGCCCAAACTCGAACAGCATCTGCTCCAAAGTTAGCCTGCGAAGGATCAGCGAAAAATGCAAGGTTGAAAAAGAAGAGTTCGAGTTACATCTCAAATGGGTTATCGATGGATCGTCGAGAACTTTTTTGCAAGCATTCATTATGAAGCATAATTTAAGCATTAAAGAAACAGGAAAATCGTTAATGATTTACACTCCAACAGAATAATCCTATCACACATGTAATTTTAACAATTCATGTTTTTCAAAGCCATTTCTGCAGCGTTTACCAATTGATATGCGATAGGTGAAGCTGTAACAGCAGGATGCGTGCCTATCTGGAATGTCGCAATGTCATTAGCCCTCATCCTAGTCTGAATGAATGCACTAATCGTGTTGATAAGTTCTCCAGCGCTTGGACCACCTCTGACAGCTCCGCCAACCAATTCTCCATTTACTTTATTAAACACCAGTCTGACCCACATCTTGGACATGCCCGGCATTCCTCCAGGATGCCTATCAGCGGCTTCAGCTTCCCCTGTTATCACGTCGAATCCACATTCTTTTGCACCTTTCGCACTCATCCCAGCCATAGCCACCGTTAAATTCCCAAGTGCAGTGGAGAAAACCCCTACAACTCCAGGGTTTTTCCTGCTAATTTCGTATAGATTCGCGCCTGCAATACGCGCTTCGGTTGTAGCGATCGACGCAAGCCTCAAACCTGAGGGCTGACCAGTAAAGAATGAAAATTTACTAGTGCAGTCGCCACATGCAAAAATATTTGGGTCTGAAGTTCGCATGGTGGTGTCGACAATTATCCCCCCTTTGCTTACTGCCAAACCCGCTTTCTCAGCAAGCACAACATTGGGACGCACACCAATCCCAACAATCAACGAATCTGCCTTTATTTCCTGACCACTAGACAGCTTAACACCTGTAACCATGTCATCACCCAAAACCTCCGTTAAGCTAACGCCTGTAATAACGTTGATACCCTTCTCCGCGAGATAATCTTCAACCTCCTGGCAACACTTACATGCCTCTTCACCAAAGGCAATTTGCAAACACTGGTTAAGCATTTCCACGATTGTCACGTTGATATCCCGGTTCTTCTTGCACTCATCAGCGAATTCAACGCCAATAAACCCACAACCCAGAATTACCAAGTCTTTTGCATCTTTTAACGCATTTAGCAGGTTTTGTAGATGCTGAACGTCCTTTGTTATTGGATAAACATTTTTCTTATCAATCCCAGGAATAGGAGGAACACAGGAAAACGAGCCAGTTGCCAGCACCAGCTTCTCATAAGTTACTGATTCTCCACTTGCCAGAGTTATTTTTTTCTCTTTTGGGCTTAGGTCCTTCGCCTCATCTATAACAAGATCTATATTATTAGCTTTAAGCACACCGTCAGGTATCAAGTCGTTCTCTGGTGCCCCAACCGTGCCAAAAATGTATGGGATACCGCACGGTATCAGCACTTGTTTCTCTTTCCGTATCAACAAAATACTTTTTCCTGGATAATGCCTTCTCGCTGTTATTGCCGCTGGAATTCCAGCCGCACTACCACCTATCACCACAACATCGGCTTGTTTCAAACAATACCGCCTCTTAACATTTGATGAATTTAAGCAGTCCTACGGGAATACACGTTTATAAAATTAATCATTTACAAATGCACTATTTCACGTATAACTCTTATAGATTCACGGCGTACACAAATCACCCTCTCCGCAGAGCTAGGCGATTAATTACCAAATCTCAATAATGCCAGTAGAAAAACTAATTCTAAATACATAATTAATATAAGTCTTAAACGCCGTAGCCCAATCCTCAGGTGCAAGGCAGATGAAGCCAACCGCAAAACACGCACACGTTCAAAAGTTGTCTTCCGGTGAACGGAGGTGTTCTTAAAGTGAAATGTCCTGTTTGCAGCAGAAAATTAGCTTTCGACATCAAACGAGGATCCGCTCAGTGCCTTGATTGCGGATGGAAAAAAACCCTCTACAAAAAGTAACACAGTTTCTCTTCACGCAGAAATTACGCCTAACAGGTCTATCATGACCTTTCCTATTCTTACTCCAGTTCCTGACATAAATCCGAAAACATAACATTTCTGCTACGGATATGTTTAAGGAAATGAACTAACCGCTAAATAATTTCTTAATAAACCATATACTGGACGCAAGAGAAGGCAACCGCAAATGGCGCGTTTAGGATCATTCGTAACTAAAATCCAAGACCTATTCAAAGACTACTGCAAATACCAAAACGCCTGCGAATACTTCGACCCCACCAACTACACATGCACCAACAACGAATGCTCATACTGCGGAAAATACCGAAGCTTCGAAGCAGGAAAAACCCGAAAAAAGGTCATGAAACCCGAAAAAACATAACAGAACCACCCATTTTCGAAGATTTCCAGTCAAGAAAACATTACGAAAAGATCTTCTAAAGCCTCACGTGAATTAGTAATTCATAAAATCTAATAGAAGAAAACGTCCCACGAAAACAAACATGTGCATCCTACCAAACCTACCCGCCAGAAACCTCGAAGAACTTTCCCAACGCAGAAAAAACCAACCCCACAAAACAGAAGCAGAAACAATCAAAATAATTATAGCCGACCCCCAACCCCTCAAAAACCCCATTTAATCCAACAACGCTTTTTTCCGGAGAAAGATTGGTGGACCGGGCGGGATTTGAACCCGCGGCTTCCGCCTTGCGAAGGCGGCGATCATACCAGACTGATCTACCGGCCCGTTCTGCATTAGAATCGCAGCTGAGGGAGTAAAGCGTTTTGGTGCTTAGTGGATGTTGAGGTATACGCGTTTGCCGTCCAGTTTTGACTCGTGCCATTCCGCGTCGACTTCGTTGCGGCTGTCGTGCAGGTACACTTTTTTTGTGCGCACCAGCTCAGCTATCTCCTCCAAGAAAGGCTCCAGAAGCCTCTTGCTGTCTTCGTCGAGTTCGGCTATGTGCACGGCGTCTAAAACGTCGGTGGGTACGAAACCAAGGTCCTTCCGCAGGGCTTGAACGCGGCGGGCTAGGTCGCGCATGAGTCCTTCGCCGAGCAGTTTGTCATCGCGTTGTCCGCTTACAAACACGTACATGTTGCCTTCGGATGCGGAGACCCAGTTTTCGCCTCCAACGTATTCTGGGACTTGCGGTGCGTATTCTGCCGTTTTGACGTTGACCATTTCCAGGAAGAGTGGTTCTTGGTTTTTTAGGGCTTGATTGGTTTTTTTGGGTGCGACTACGATTATTTTGCTGAGTGGCCATCTTCGTTTCAGTTTGGCTTGTTGTCTTGCGGCGTAGGCTAGGGATACGGAGGTGAATAGGATGTCGAATTCTTCTTCTATGTTTTTGTCGCGCATGCTGCTGTCTGGCACGGGCCAGGGTTCGAGGTTTATTGAGGCGGGGAGTGTGGAGTTGAGTTTTTTGTAGATTTTTCGGTAGAGTGCCTCGCTGAGGTAAGGCGTGACGGGGTTGGAGAGCAGCGTGACTGTTTTCAGCGTGTAATGCAGCACGGCGTATATTGTTTGTCGCCTCTCGAACGTTTCCGGGTCGTCTGTCCACAGTTCTTTCCGAATCATGGGCACATAAAGCCTGCTTAGCGTGTCTATCACGAAATCTTCCAGGATGGCGACGGCGAAGTTGAATTCGCTGCGTTCCAGCTTGGCGGTGTATTCTTCCATTTTGCCTTGCAGTTTTGATAGTAGCCAGCGGTCTGCGTCTTTGAGCTGTTTTTTCTGGGTTGCTCGTTCCAGCGTGAATTTGGCTGGGTTGAACTTGTCGAATTCGGCGTTTTGGAGGAAGAACCTGCTGAGGTGGTAGAGTGTGGAGAGGACTTGGTAGGGTCGGCGGTTTAGTTCTTGCAGGTCGAAGTTCATGAAGTCGATGGGTGAGCATTTGCGCATCATGTAGAATCGGCATAGGTCTGCGGAGTACTTTCCTAAGAGTTTGCTGGTTTCCAGGATGTTGCCGAGGCTTTTGCTCATTTTTCTGCCTTTGGCGTCCTGTGTTAGGCCTTGGAACAGGAAGGCGTGGTAGGGCGCTTCGGGTTTTCCGGTGAGTATGACGTGTTCGAGTAGGAGGGAGTTTGCCCAGCCGCGGGTTTGGTCTATGCCTTCTGTGAGGAAGTCGGTGGGCACAAACTTGGCGTATTCTGGGTCGGTGAATCGGGCGTATGGTGAGGCGCCGCTGTTGTGCCAGGTGTCCAGCACGTAATCTTCCCTGTGCATTACGCCGCCGCATTTCGGGCATTTGAGGGTTACGCGGTCAACCCACGGCTTGTGTAACTCGAAGTTTTCAGGAACCTGTTCTAAGGCGTTTTCCGTCAGCTCTTTTTTGCTGGCGATTAGCCTTTTTGCGCCGCATTTTTGGCAGGTCCACATCGGCAGGGGTGTGCCCCAGACGCGTTCGCGGCTGATGCACCAGGGTTTGCCTTCTTTTAGGAAGGCGATGAAGCGGTTCTTGGGTTCGTCGAAGTAGTATTCTATTTTTTCTGCGGCTTCGAGGACTTTGCTGTTTATTTTGTCGGTTCGCAGGAAATACTCCTTCCGAGCGAGCCAAACGAGTTTGTGGTGTGAGCGCCAGCATGTTGGGTATTCGTGGGTGACTTTTTTGACGGCTACGAACGCGTTTCTGTTGCGCAGCTCCTCCACTACGAGGTAGTCGGCGTCTCTTGCGAAGACTCCGTTGAATACGCCTGCTTCGCGTGTGAATTTGACTTCGTCGTCGTAGGGTGCGAACACGGGTACGCCGCGTTTTTGGGCTGCCCAGAAGTCTTCTTCTCCGTTTCCGGGTGAGAGGTGGACTACGCCGGTGGCGGTGTTTACGTCTACGAAGTCTTCTCCGATGACCGTGTGAACCAAGGCGTGTCGTGTTTCGAGTTCTGTTTGCGCTGGGATTATGTCTTTGAGTGGGTAGTCGTATTTGGTGCCTTCGAGGTTTTTGCCCTGTGTTGTCTCGGTGACCGTGTATTTTGTTATGCCGAGTTCCTGCATGACCGCTTCGACGCGCTGCTTGACCATTATCCACTGTTCGTTGTCCACTTTTACTTTGACGTATTCGGCGTCGGGCTTGACCGCCAGCATCGTGTCGGTTATGATGGTGAAGGGCATGGTTGTCCACACGAGGAAAAATTCGTTCGGGGTGCCTGCCTTTTTGAATTTGAAGTAGAGTGATGGGTCTTCAATTTCCTTGTAGGAGCCTTCGTAGCCCACCTCAGCGCTGCTTAGCGAGGTTTGGCAGCCTGGGCAGTAAGCCACAACGTAGTAGCCTTCTTCCAGCAGGTTCTGTTCCCACGCGCGTTTAAGGTACTGCCATTCTCTTTCGATATACTCATC
>CAZPND010000053.1:0-12547 GCA_964587975.1 uncultured Candidatus Bathyarchaeia archaeon | reverse complement strand
ATTAAAATTTAATCCCGAAAAATATTTGCGTTGAGTGCCTATTTCCGATTTTTAAAGCTATTCTTTGGTGGTTTGTTCGGTCATTTTTTTGACGAACGCTCGGATGTTTTCCGCGCTTCCGTAAACGGTCAAGTGCCCATCTTTTTCTTCGCGGACGGAAAGGCTTGTTTCCTCTGCAAACTGCTTCAGCTTGTCAGCGGGCAGGCTGGCTAGCGGCTCGACGCGAATCCACTTCTGGTCGCGCGGCAAGCCCGTGATGAACTTCGTCTCCGCTTTCTTTTTTGTTTCTGTGGGCACGCCGCATGTCACGCAGGTGTCGCAGCTTGCCTCTTCCAAGCGCCTGAGCCACGCGTCAATCTGCGCTGGCGGAAACATCTTTTGCCCTTCAGTTATTAGGTAGGCTTCGACGCTTCCGAGATACTGCTCGATTTTCGGCGCGGTTTCGCCGCGGTCCTTCTCTGAGGCGTCCATGATTTTCATGAGCACCTTCGCCGACTTCAAATCATCCAACATTTTTTGCGGGGTCGCCAACCCTTTTTTCCGAAGCTCAACGATTATTTCTTCCAGAATTTTCCAAACAGCCTCGTAACCCATACCGCGTCCCACCATCTTCCTAAGCACGCAGGCACTATAAAGCGTTGCCACTCGTTTGAATCTTACTCGGGTCTTCTTTCCGCAACTCATTTCTTCAAGTTCCCCTTTTCTATACGTCAAGGAGTTTTTGACCGTGAAGCTTAAAACCATCAAGTCCGAAGGCATCGCACACAACAGCTACTTCCTAACCGACCACGGCGAAGCCGCCGTCATAGACCCCCGTCGCGACTGCCAAATCTACACGCGCCTAGCCCAAAAAGAATGCACAAAAATACGGTACATACTCGAAACCCACCGAAACGAAGACTACGTCATCGGCTCGTTTGAGCTGCAGAACATGACAGACGCCGAAATCTGCCACAGCCGCGAATTGCCATTCAAGTACGGCGACCAAAACCTCACCGACGGCGACACCCTTAACATAGGCAACCTCAAAATCACGGCGCTCCACACGCCAGGACACACCAACGAATCCCTATGCTACACCGTACACCCAGACGACCACGAAACCCTATGGGTCTTCACCGGCGACACCCTCTTCGTAGGCTCCGCAGGCAGAACAGACCTCTACGGCAAAGACGCCCAACCCGCCCAAGCCCAAAAACTCTACACCAGCTTACACGAGAAACTGCTGCCCCTCGGCGACCACGTCACCATCTACCCCGCCCACGGCGCCGGCAGCGTCTGCGGACACGGCATCAGCGACCAAGACTCCAGCACCATAGGATACGAAAAGAAAACCAACCCCTTCCTCCAGCTTGGCACAGAAGCCTTCATCCAGCGCGCCCTAAGCGAAGAGATGCTGGTGCCCCCGTACTTCCGAAAAATGGAAGACTACAACCTCAACGGACCCCCACTGCTAAAAGGGCTTCCCCCGCCCGAACCGCTGGGCATAGCAGATTTCGAGCAGCAAACCCTCCAGCCCGACACCACAGTCGTGGACACCCGCCGACCAGCCGCGTTCGCAGGCTCCCACATACCCGGCTCACTTAGCCTTTGGATGGGCGGAACCAGCGCCTACCCAAGCTGGATACTGGACTACAACCAGCGAATCCTGTTTGTGCACGAACGCAAAGGCGACATGACCGCGGTGGCAGCGCACTTCTGGCGCCTAGGCTTCGACAACCAAGTCGGCTTCCTCTGCCCCGGCATAAGCGAGTGGCAAGAAAAGGGCAAACCCATAAGCCGCATCGGCACCCTCTCCGCCCAAGAACTCAAGATTTGGCTGCAAGACACCTCGCTTCTGGTTTTGGACGTCCGCGAACCCAGCGAGTGGAAAGAAGGCTACATACAAGGCGCCGAACGCGTATTCTTCGGACATTTGGCGGACAGGGCAGATTCCCTACCAAGAGACAAGCCCGCGGTATCCATTTGCTCGGTGGGACAAAGATCCAGCATAGGCGCCAGCATCTTGAAACGAAAAGGATTCAAAGACGTTTACAACGTGCTAGGCGGCATGGACGCCTGGACAAGCCTTGGCTACCCAACCGTAAAATAACGCTTACGCCTGAGACGCCTCTGCCACGGCTTCAACAAACTCACTCAAAATCCGGTAGGTTATCCCCCAAACAACCGCATCCGCAAACACGAACGCAGGAATCTCACCGAAACGGAACTCCGCCGTGCCCCTCCTTGCACAATCTTTTCGTAAGGCACCCACATGAACGACTCCAACTCCCCCGCGCTCAGCTTCAACTCAGGCTCACCGTCAAGAAGCACCACAAACGGAAGAATCACAAAATCAGGCTTCGGCTCCGACCTGACGGCACCCAAAACACCGAGAAAACGGCATCGACCAAGCGCCACGCCCGTCTCCTCCCACGTCTCCCGCACAACCGTATCCTTCAAGCTCAGGTCTTCAGGCTCCCGCTTTCCGCCGGGCAACGCCATCTGCCCCGACCAAGTATCATACGGGGTTTCCACACGCTTCACCAAAAGCAAATCAACATCGTTCCGCCCAGGCGTCAAGAGTAACGCTACAGCCGCGTTTGCGCCCTGCTCGTGTGAAATGGGCTTCAGCACTGCAGTGAGTTTTGCGATGGCTTCTGCGCTGACCAAGTTGATTCCTCATCACACTGAAAGGGCGACACCGTATTTGAATTAGCGAATTGCATAATAAAACATTTGCAACACACCATTTCCCACAGGCTACGCTTAAGCCATACGCGTGAGCCTCAGCTCTTTTTTGTGGCCGCCAGCTTCAGGCTTTCAAGCGCTATGCCACCATACTGACTTTCGCTTATCTCTCGATCTTCCGAGAGAACCTGCACCTCGAAACCCGCCACTTCAAGCTTGCGCAGATAATCATCTTTCAGCAACGCGCCCGCCACGCAACCACAAAGCAGGCCGCGGTCATTTTTCTGCTCATCACCAAGTTCTTTCAGAAGCACTATGTCGGAAACGTACATCCTGCCGCCCTTCTTTAAAACCCGATGCGCCTCGTGGAAGACTCTGGATTTGTCTGGGGCGAGATTTATAACGCAGTTGCTGATTACAACGTCAACCGACCCGCTTTCAACGGGCAACTTTTCGATGTCGCCCAGCCTGAACTCAACATTGGTGAACCCGTGCTTCGCGGCTAACGCTCGGGCTTTGTCCACCATCTCTTCCGTCATGTCCACCCCAATGACCTTGCCTGACGCTCCAACTTTCTTGGCGGCTAAAAAACAGTCAAACCCCGCACCGCTACCGAGATCAAGCACCACATTGCCCTTTTTTATGTCTCCCAGCGCCGTGGGGTTGCCGCAGCCTAAGCCAAGATTGGCTTCAGGAACAACGTTGAGTTCCTCATCAGAATAGCCTATGCTTTTAGAGATTTCCTGAGCCGAGTTCTGGCAGCCGCAACTGCAACAAGAGCTTGCTCCGCTTTCAACCGCTATTTTGGCGTAAGCCTGCTTAACCGTCTTTTTTACATCTGCGTCCTTCAAACCATCCACCTTGTTCATGTCGTTAAACTTGTGTTTTCTGCAGTTTCCTGATTAGCTCTCGAGTTTCTTTTTTGGAAGGGAAATTGATGGCGCCAGCGGGGCATTGTTCTTGGCAGCCTGTGCAGAAAACCACGCAGTTATTCGGATGTTTTACGACAGACATCTTTTTTCCTTCTTTCTCTTCGAATTCGTACACGCCGAGCGTGCAGTAGTCTGCGCACTTTCCGCAGCTTATGCATTTGTCATAGTTTATTGTTGGTCCCCAAGGTATCTTGCTTCTGGGAACGCCGTGGTATGTTTCTTCTTGGCTCGTTTTTATGCCTCCGTTTTGATGTTTCTGTTAATACGAATATATAGCAATATTTAAATATTTATATATATTATGTTGATTTATGCCTTCAAAACCAACCAGTATCACACGCTTCAGAGCCAAAATCTTCAACGCGCTCTCAGACCCGATTCGCCTCGAGATAATACAGTTTCTACGCGACGGAGAAAAATGCGTGTGCGAAATCACGCCCCACCTGAAACTCGCCCAACCCGTTGTCTCACGCCACCTAAAAATTCTCAAGGACGCCGGCTTGGTCAAACGACGAAAAAAAGGCACTTGGCACATGTACTCAATAGCTAATCCTGAAGTCTGCGACGTGATTGACAGGCTAACTCCCGAATTGCTTGCTGCGCTTAAACAACGAATAATTGAGCATATAACGTAAAAGAAGAAAGAGAGGGAAGTTAGGCAAAACATGGGAAAAGAGGATTTGGAGTAACAATCAGGTGGTCCAGAACGAGAAAACCTTCAAGGTCTCGCCAAGCTCCTGCTTGATGAAGCGGATTACGTCTTCGTCGGTTAAGTAGCGGACTCCGTTCGCGTCTTCACGTATTGGGACGCCTGTTTCCCTCATAACGTTTTCTTCTCCTCGGGGAAAATCAAGATAAACGTAGTAGCCGCCTCGCGCCAGAAGAATAAACCTTAACGCCGTCAACTCTTTATTCTTCGACATGGCGTTCTGGTCGATGCTGTAGACGATTGAGTCAGGTTTCAACTCATTGACTAAGCGCTTGAACTCCGTCCACTTCCTGACTCTAACTAGATCACTCAAGTCCAATCCTCAGCTGCAAAACGCTTATTTTTCTTCTGCCTCTTCCGAGGAACCCATGATTGCTTGTGCAATACGCGGCTTTTTGTCGCTAGATTTCGGCTTCAGCAACTCCTCAACAAGCTTGAATTGCCTCTGGTAAATGTGGCAGTTCTTGCTGTGAAAAATCAGCTTGCCCGTTTCCAACTGGAGGTTCCCAAGGCTGTTGATGTCTTTCACGAAAGCCTCGTTGAAAAGCTGCAGTCCCGCGATGTTAGCTGGTAAACCCGCGTACGCGTCCCACGACCTGAAATAGCACGTTAAATGCATTTTCCCGTCAAGAATCTCGGTGTCAATCAGGCTTAAGCAGGGCGGTTCATGCCTTTTAGCGTTGAGGCTTTTCAGTATGTCTTTGGGTAACCGTATGACCATGGTGACTTGCCTGTCCCACTGCTCCTCCGCGTACCTTTTCACGGCTTCTTCTATCTGATTGATAGGATGGTTAAGCCTGCTGCCGTACGTGTAAGTTTCTTCATCCTGCTTCTCGCCGCACCACAAGTACTCCAACGCGTAGCCCTGAACATACTTAATGTCGCAAGGCGCCTTGTCACTGACCAGCGGCCTAGTTTCGGGATGCGTAATCTCTATGGTTAAGTTGAGCTTCTTGGTTTCCGTAATCTCCGAGCCGTAGCCAACCTGAAAAGAGTCACCCTCAGTCCAAATGTGCTTTAACGCTTGGAACCAGGCATCGGGGCAGTCAAACGCCGTGATTTTAACGTGCTTCATTCGCCACTTTCCCTCCAGAACCTACAGTAAACAACGTTCAAAACTACTTTTGCCCGCTTCCCGCATATAAATCTAAAGTTTCAGCACAAGCAGACAGGTTCACGCGTGGTTTCAGCTATCGGCAGGCGAAGCTAACTGGTTTTTGTTGCAGCCTGATTGAGAAAAAGTTTGTTTATGTACTCTGCCACAGTCGCTTTGTGTTTCTTAGCCAACTTCTTGACCACGCCATTTATCCCTGTAGCGTACTGCACAGCCTTTTTCGGCTTCTCCGTTATTGAAGCGGGCAAACCCATGTTCTCCGCTGTTTTCCGCAGCACAAGTTTTCTAAGAGAACCAGCTTCCCTTTCGATTTTCAATTCCACAGGCAGAGCCACAGCAAACTCAGCAAGCGAATAGGAGGCAAACGGCAAACGCAACTCCACGTCGTGGAAGCCGCAAATTTTCATGTCCCTCTCAAGGTTACTTTCATTAATCCCAACCACGTCGTCAAACATGGTTTTTCTAACTGCTTCTGCTCCATGCTGCAGGTACTCGTTAACGTAGCGTTGGTAGCCTCCGAAAAGCTCGTCCGCGCCCTGCCCCGCCAACAGCACCTTGAACCCCGCCACCGCAGTTTTCTCCGCCGCCCAATAAAACGGCACGCCAATGCTTGCTTTGACAGGGTCAGGCTCCTCAATAAGCTCCACAACCTTAGAAAGGACCTTTTCAACGTCCGCTTCTCTGAACAAGGAAAACTGTAAGGGCAGATTCAACGCGTCCGCCGCCTTCTTCGCCTCTTCCGTTTCAGGGCGATTCTCCAAGCTCACATGAACCAAGTGAACGTCCACAGGGCATTTGCTTGCGAGATACGCCACAACGCTGCTGTCTAATCCCCCGGAGAACGCCACCGCAACCTCTTTCAGCCCCGAAACTCGCCTCTGAACAGACCGCTCCAGTAACTTCTTGAGGGCTTCAGCGGCTTCTGGCATGGTTACAGGTTTCGGCTGCGCGTACGCAAGCGTTTTCACAGGCTTAAACTTGAAGCCTTCTCGGCTGACAATCGCCACGTTTCCAGGCGGAAAAGACCGCACATCATCTATGCCGAGTTTCCACAATGCCTTCCTGTTGGAAGCAAAAGCCGTCACGTTCCCGTTCTCGCCATAGTAAAGCGGTTGAACGCCTACAGGGTCTCTCCCTGCGATGATTCGCTCAGGCTCCACTATCATAAATGTGAAGTCACCTTCAACTTCCTTCAGAAACGCCTCGCTTGCCTTGATGCGGTCTGCCTGTTCTAGCTTTTTGGCGAGGATTTCGGCGCCTGAAGCGGCTGGGATTGGCGAGTAAATTCTCCCAGTAAACAGGACCGTAGCATTTCCTAAACGTACGCAATGCTGCTTATCGTATGAGCTGAGGTTTGCGTTGCCGCCTTTTTTGTCCAACACAGCAATTGTTGCTTTCATACCCGAGCAGCCTTCCTATTGTGCTATTGGCGTGGTAAAACATTAATGTTTAATCCGCGTATCCTTCTGTCGAGGGAAAAATGACTTGCCTATCTTACCCATAGACACGGGGCGCTACGGAACCCCCGAAATGCTCAAAATCTTCGAGGAAGAAGCACGTGTTCAAAGACTGCTTGACGTTGAAGCCGCCTTGGCTTTGGCGCACGCTGAAGTCGGCGACATACCGCGGAAAGACGCGGAAAAAATCGCGGCTATGGCTTCCACCAAATACGTGAAGGTGGAGCGCGTGAAAGCCATCGAGAAAGAAATCAAGCATGACATTGCCTCTTTGGTTCGTGCGTTAGCTGAAGTCTGCGGCTCAAGCGGCGCATACGTGCACCTAGGCGCTACAAGCTACGACATCGTGGACACCGCCAATGCTCTGCAGCTGAAAGCGGCCTCAGGAATTATTGAGAAAAAACTCGCCGCCCTGAAGGGCATATTGCAGAAACAGGCTGCACGGTACAAGGAAACCGTGATGATTGGAAGAACTCACGGGCAGCACGCTTTGCCGATAACTTTAGGCTTCAAATTCGCGGTTTGGGGATACGAGGTTTCACGGCACTTAGAGCGGCTAAACGACTGCCGCAAACGCGTCGTGGCTGGAAAGGTGAGCGGCGCAGTTGGCACCCAAGCCAGCTTAGGCGAGCATGCCGCGCGTATTCAGGAACTTGTAATGAAACGGCTGGGCGTAAGTGCGGCTGAGATTTCCACGCAGATCGTGCAGAGAGACCGCTACGCCGAATTCGTCTGCCTCTTATCCATGATTGCGGCTTCGCTGGAGAATTTCGCCACGGAAATCCGCGAGTTGCAGCGACCCGAAATCGGCGAACTTTTTGAGTCGTTTGAGAAGGAGTATCAAGTTGGCAGCTCCACGATGCCTCACAAGAGGAACCCGGAAACATGCGAACGAGTCTGCGGGTTAGCCCAAATCGTCAGAAGCCTATCCGTTCCTGCGTTGGAGAACGTGGTCACGTGGCATGAGAGGGACCTGACTCAGTCTTCGGCTGAACGCTTCATCCTTCCAGAATCGTGCATTCTAACTGACTACCTGCTGTTTTTGATGGGTAATATTGTGGCTAATTTGCGGGTGGATGAGCAGCGGATGTTGCGGAACTTGGATTTGACTCAGGGGCGTGCCATGTCGGAAGCCGTTATGATGGCGCTTGTTGCGAAGGGCGTGAACAGGCAGGAAGCCCACGAACTACTTAGGCAGTTGACGATAAAGAGCGAGGTTGAGAATCGGCATTTCCGCGAAATCCTCCTTGAAGACGCGCTTGTCAGCGGCAAGCTGAGCGAGAAGGAAATTGATGAGGCGTTGGACCCGAAGAATTATTTGGGCACGGCGGTGAAGCAGGCAGAAGCCTTCGCAAAGCTGGGCTAATAGTCCGCCAGCGACTTTTGTTTCCACTCGTCGCCTTTCTCAAGTTTCTCCCAAGTTTCCTTCTTGACGAAACCGCCAACCTGCTCCTTGATTTTCTTAGCCAATCGAGGGCCGATCAGTGGCAGATTGGTCAGGTCTTCAAGCGGCGCGTGCTTTATATCGGCAACTGTCTGGAATCCTGCGTTGTACATGATGCGTCCGCGTACGCGTCCTACGCCTTCCAGCTTGACGATGGGCAGCAGCTCCTTCTTTATCCCTTTCGCCACCCGTTCTATCAGCTCTGAGGCTAAGGGCAGAACTGCCTTGTTTCCGAAGAGCTTGGCTAACTCGTGCGTGGCGTGAAGCAGCCACTTCGCGTTCTCAATCGTTCTGAAGAGGTCGCCGGGCTGGACATGGAACTGGTCTATTAGCGTGTTCTCGCTTGCCTCTTCAATCCAGCTTTCCAGAACCATAGCGGTTTTGACTTCGCCTAGAAATTCTTGGTATGCTATTTGGTCGTCCAGTTCGCTGGGGACATCCGTTAAGAATTCGTCTCTGTGCTCCTCCATGAAGACGCCTAGCTTGTCAAGTTCGCGAGAGTACGGTCTCATGACTGGACCCATGTCAGGCGTGTGCGCAATCAGGTGCAGCAGGCTCAGGTCGGTAAGGTAAGCAGGCTCATTTCTTAATGCGTCGCGGATTTCAACGGCTGACAACGGGTCAATGTACAGCTCGCTTGTGCGTTTTCCGAATTTGGTGGCGTAAATCTCGTTGCCGAACAGTTCCAGCATTTCCTCGTCGTACAGGTGCTTAAGAATCTTGGCAATGATGCTTTTGATGGCTTTCACGTCGTACTGGTAAGCGTAGAAGGTTTTGCCGAAGAATTCGTAGATGCCCGTCTCCGTGTGCGCAAAGTCCGAAGCGATTGTGGCAAGCACGTGACCGCGGATTATCTTTTCAACCGCCAGCCTTGACCATATCCGTTCGGGACGCGCCAGAACGTAGCTGTCCATCAGGTAGTCTGCTTCGTCGGCGGTTTTGCTGATGAGTATGGATTCGCCGACCTTGTCGTACTTGGGTCTTCCCGCCCTGCCCGCCATCTGCTTATACTCCAAAACCGCTATGGGATAGTAGCCGTAGCCGGGCTCCCACCGTCTGTAATCCTGAATCACCACCGTCCGCGCGGGAAGGTTAACGCCGAAAGCCAGCGTGGGCGTGGCGGTTAACACTTTGATTTTGCCCTGCCTGAACAGGTTTTCCACCAGCCTGCGGTGGGCGCCAGCCAAACCCGCGTGATGAAAAGCGGTGCCGCACTCCACAAGCCCAGCCAGCGAGTCGCTGATGTGTGTTCTTTCGCCTGCAGACAGAATCTTTTCGGCTTCGTTCGCCAAAGCGCGTTTAAGGGGTTTAGACATGACTTCGCCTGTGTGCGCCGCAATTTTTTTCGCCAAGTTCACCGAATTCTTCCGCGTGGACGCGAAAACCAGTGCTTGACCGCCCGTTTTCAAAGTGTTCAAAACAAGGTTTATGGTGGGGTCGCGGGTTTTTTTCTCGATTTTTCTGGCGTCGCCGTCCTTGTACTGGATTTCCTCATGCAGGAGCACGCCTTCTTTCAGGGTGACGGGGCGCCACTCCGTTACCACGTAAGCAGCGTTAAGCCAACCTGCGATTTCCTCAACGTTGTGGATGGTGGCGCTTAAAGCTAAAACCTGCATGTCAGGGTTAACCTGCATGAGCCTCGCCAGCACCACCTCAAGCGTGGGACCACGCCCTCCGTCGTTCAGCAGGTGCACTTCGTCAGCAACCACCAGCGAGATGTCGTCCATCCACTTGACCCTGTGCCTCAGAAGCGAGTCTGCCTTCTCGTTGGTGGTCACTATGATGTCGTACCTGCCCAGCCAAGAGTCGCCGCTGTCGAAATCGCCGGTGCTGATGCCCACGCTCACCCGCCTGCCGTCCGCTTTGCGGATAGACGCGTATTTCTTGAACTCATCATATTTTTCGTTCGCCAAAGCCCGCAAAGGCGACAGATAAACCACCTTGCCGCTCTTCTCTAAGACATGCTTGAGGCTGCAAAGCTCCGCTATCAGTGTCTTCCCAGAAGCGGTGGGACTCGCCAAAACCAGGTTTTTGCCCTCAAGCACGCCGGCGTTTACGGCTTCTTCCTGCGGAGGATACAGCTCGGCGATGCCACTGTGAAGCGTCACCTCTTTTACGAGTTCGGGTACTGGTAGCTCTGTGATTTTCAAGTTTTTCGCCGTTAAGCCTGGTTTATTGTCAGTGAGTAAGAGTTTGGTGTGGGTTATTAGGGTTTTTTGCCTGCGACCTGCTTGTTCTATTGAAAAAACAAATTGGTAATTTTCAGAAACTTTTGGTTGTTTTTTGTTACTGATTGTGAATCATTTGTTCGCCCATCTTTCTCGATGCTTCTGAGGCATAGTTTATGGTTACCTTTTTCTACTTGAATTTGCGATATTAAGTGTGAAACGATTGTTTATTCTCTAAAAGGTCAGGATAAAGTATGGTTGAAAACGTTAAGGCGTTACTTAAAGCGCATGAAAACTTGCCCCGCGAGGTCTACTTGGATAACGAAAACTCCACGGTGGTTCCCAAAGAAGTGACGGACGCCATGCTGCCCTACTACAGCAAAAAAGCGTACGGCAACCCCACGCTTACGCACAAGCCAGGGTGGGAAGCCTTCGAGGTCATTATGGAGTCAGCCCAGAAAATCAGCAAGTTCATGGGCGCAAAAATCCTTGAGGAAATAACTTTCACGCCAGGTGCGACAGAAGCCAACAACTTGGCGTTGATGGGCGCGGCTTTCGCAAATAAGCATAAAGGCACAAAAATCGTCATCTCGGAGATTGAGCCAATAAACGTGTTGCACGTGACCGACCTGCTGAAGAAGTTTGGGTTCACCACCACCAAGGTTCCAGTTGACACGGAAGGCTTTCTTGACCTTGAGAAGCTGAAAGAAGCCGTGGATGAAGAAACGGTTCTGGCAAGCGTTTCGATGGCTAATAATGAGATCGGCACCATCCAACCCATCAAAGAAGCCGTGGACATTGTTAAGGACAAAAACCCTGAGATCCTGTTTCACACGGACGCTTCTGACGCGTACGGGCGGATTCCTGTTAACGTGCAGGACTTGAAGGTGGATTTGGCAACCGTCAGCAGCTACAAGATTCTGGGTCCCCGCGGAATGGGCGCGCTGTACGTGAAAGAGGGTGTGAACGTGGACAAGATTTTGGAGGGGCAGGTAGGGACGCAGAAGTTGTGGCCTGGAGTGGAAAACACACCGCTTATTGTTGGCTTCACGAAGGCGTCTGAGCTGGTGTTTCAAGATTTTGAGGCGAACGTGGCGCACATGCGCAAGATGCGGGACAAACTTGTGGACGGCATCCTTGGGGAGCTTTCAGACGTGAAGTTTAACGGTGCAAAAGGCGACAAGAGAGTGCCTGACAACGCGAACATAAGCATCATGAGATGTGAGGGCGAGGCGTTGACGATTGAGTTAAGCCTTAAGGGCGTTTACGTTTCCAGCGGCAGCGCATGCAGCAGAAGGCTCCTTCAGCCCAGCCATGTTCTCGTCGCCATAGGCCGCAGGTTCAGTGAAGCCCACGGCAGCATACTGATGAAGACCACGCGGTACCACACAGAAGAGGATATAACTTATGTTTTAGAAGTGCTACCTAGTGCAGTGAACAGAATAAGAGGGATAGTTGGTTCCACAGGAGTTGATTAAGAATGTCGCGTGTACCCTTACCTTACACCCAGAAAGTTCTGGATTTGTTTAGAAACCCGAAAAACCTCGGAAAACTGGACGACGCCAACGTCATCTCCGTTGCCGGTAACCCAGCGTGCGGGGACATGATAACCTTCTACATGAAAATCAACGAGCAGGACGTCATTGAAAAAATTTCGTTTGAAAGTTACGGGTGCGCCGCGAACATAGCGACCGCAAGCATAGTCACCGAGTTAATAAAGGGACTTCACGTTGAGAACGCGTGGAAAGACGTAACATGGAAGAAAGTGACGGAAGAAGTCGGTGGCTTGCCGAGCGTCAAATTCCACTGCGGCATCCTCGCGGTGGGCGCCGTCAAACGGGCAATCCGAAAATACTATGAGCAGAAAGGTGCGGTACCAGACTGGCTTCCCAAAGACTTCACTTTTGAAGAGAAACAGGCGCTGGAAGAGGAAGAACTCGCTCAAAAACTGTCAAAGAGACTGAAGGCTGCGGAGGAAAAGTAATTTAGACCCTTACAGGATTCGCGAAGACTTTCCGATACTAAAACGAAAAATAAACAATCATCCCCTAAT
>CAZPND010000052.1:0-12795 GCA_964587975.1 uncultured Candidatus Bathyarchaeia archaeon | reverse complement strand
AGCAAACTTTCGAACCACTTAACGAGGCCATGCACATCCACCCTGCACTGAGTGAGGTGGTGGCAAGGGCTTTCCAGTCCCTTATGGTTCCCGACCAGTATCACCATTATCTGGAAGAGCATTCGAATCTTCCGCTGGGCTAAGCTGCAAAAAATATGGGTGAAAGCAGAAACCGCCTGTTTCACTAACCTGTCTGCAATCTCGGCGCTTCCTTCAAGGCATCCAGCATCTCTTGAATTTGAGACTGTGACAAGTTGCAGGTGTTCAAATCTTTTAGGAATGTGAACTTTTCTTGCGCGTTTTCCAGCTCGTGTAACCTTTCCCATTCCACCTTGATGTTGCCAGAGAGGCTGCTCCGGTCTATGCTACTGGTCCATGTTCCCGGCTGCAGGTTTGTACGCTTTTCGTCGGCAACGGTGAAGGGACCTATTAACTTGTCGGATTCAGAGATGTATAGAAAGATAACCGCGTCTGTTTCTATCTCTTGGGCGACATCCACCTGTTCACTTGAGCAGGTGTACCGCTTGTTTTTTACGCAGTCTTTGAAAGAGGTCGAATTGCAGACAAATACGTAACCCACGTACATAGCTAAGTACTTCTTGTTCTTCCTTAAATCTGTTGGTATATCCGCATCGCGAAGATTTAACTCGTGAATTGTTGCTTTCCCCTGTCTTTAGTGAATTTGGAGTGAAATCCTTTCGGAGAGGCTCCATTTTTAGGCGGTTTTCGAGGTTTTTTGGTGAAAAAAGCGGTTTCTCTCTTTACAAAGCTGTGCATAGTTGAATTGGATTCAGACGCCTGTTTTTGCTAGTAAAATAACTACAGGAAGAAAAGCTCGTTCACTTTAACTGCTTTTTAATGCTTCAAAAAGCGATTACTTTCTGTTAGATGACACCACAAATGTTAAAGTAGCATGCATCCAATAATTGGTCAAAAACTGTCGTTTAGAATCGTGATCTGATGCCTCAGCCTGGCTCATCTTTAATCCAAGGAAATTACGTTCCCCCAGTTACACGCCGTATTGAAGATTGGAAATCAAGGCTCATAGACTTGTCACAGCGAAATAACATGTTATACTTCAGACCCATTAAGCGCGGAACGCTTTCGGTCTCCAGCCCAAGCATAGAAAAAATTTTTAGCAGGCTTGTTTTACGAAAACGGAAATTGGAGTTTTTTTTGCCTCCCGAAGAAAATGAAAATCATAGGCAGAACCTGTCACCTGCTGTTGAGAGAAATCCTCATCGAGCGGCAAACCAGCTTGTATGCGAAGTGCCCAGCAGAACAGACCTTGAAAAGACCCTTAGGACCCTCTACAGGCGTTCACTCTCCGATTACAGAGAGCGGGGCGTGCGTATCTTACATGCTGCTTTCGGAATGCTGGTTTGGAAAGAAAAAGACACATCCGAGGAAGTGCGGTCTCCTTTAATTTTTGTGCCAATCGAGTTGGCAAGAGAGACTTTTCGGGAACCTTTCTCCATATCCGTTCCTCCCGTAGAAGAGGAAACCGTTCTAAATCCTGCTTTACAAGTGAAACTTAAGAATGACTTTGAAATCGAGCTTCCCCCTTTGCCTGAGTACTGGGATTACCAAAGCTTAAGCACCTACTTCAACGACATCACCCAAATCGCTAACGAACTCGGATGGAAAGTAGAAACCACCGTGGAAATCGGGCTCTTCTCGTTTCACAAACTAGTTATATACAACGACCTCGACACCAACGAGGAAATAATCAAGCAACATCCCATAATTCGAGCAATTGCCGGAATCAAAGACGTGCAACTTACCCAAAGTTCTCTGCCTGAAGAAAAAGACGTAGACAAGATACAACCCCCTGAAAAAACCTTCCAAGTCTTGGAAGCCGACAGCAGCCAAAGAGTATCAATCGAATACGCCCTGCGAGGACAAAGCTTTGTCATGCAAGGCCCTCCAGGCACAGGTAAAAGTCAAACAATCGCAAACATAGTTGCCGAATGCATAACTCAAGGCAAATCTGTTCTCTTCGTAAGCGACAAAATGGCCGCCCTCGAAGTGGTTTATAAACGACTCCGCGAGGTCGGCTTGTCTTCCTTCTGTCTGGAACTTCACAGCAGCAAAGCCAACAAGCGCGAAGTTGTGGCCGAGCTTAAACGGTGCCTCGATGAACAGCTTGTTCCTCGCAAACTGCCGTCACCGCACGATTTCGAGAAGATGTCGTCGTTGAGAGACGGCTTGAACAACTATGTTGTTGCGCTCCACAAAAAACGTCCCACTCTGCAGCAGAGCGCGTACGAAGTACTAGGAGAACTTTCAAGTCTTGAATGTGTTCCCTACGTCGCCCTTGAGATGCCGAACCCAGGAGGTTTGACTCCTCAAAAGATGCGTGTGTTAGAGGATTTAATGTACCGCCTGAAAAACGTTTGGCGCGTAGTTGATGACCCCGAATTTCCATGGCGTGGATATCGAGTAAACACCTACAACGTGGAAGTTCGTTCAGAACTATCAACGTTCCTCGCCAAGATACTTACGACCATAAACGCGTTAAGAACGGAAGCAGGCACATTCGCAAATCAGCTGGGCTTGGACAAGCCATCAACGTTTGATCAGGTGAAATGGCTAATTGAAATCGGCAACCTTCTCTTGGAAAGCCCGAAACCCGAAGCAAGCTGGGTAACAAATCCTAACCTTGATCAACTCATCTCGGAAGCAAAAACCTACCAGGCCACGTCTGAATGGTGTAAAACAACCCGAAGTCGCATACTCGAACACTACAACACGGCTCTCTTCAGCTTAGCTCTAACACGCTCTGCAGAATTCGAAGAAGCCCTCACGGCAATTAACAAGCTGCTTTTGCTTACTAACATAGAAGAAAGCATGCTTCTTGAAAAGCGAGACACACTCTCGGGTTTTGTCAAGGATACGCAGGTTCTATCCAAAAAGTGGAACGAGACATCACAGCAGCTTGCCCAGCTTTTAGAAGTATCGACAGAAAACATCACCCCCGAACGCGTGAGACAACTATTCCGAATTGCCCTTGTATGCTTCTCTGAAGAAAAACCCGAACCGCAATGGCTAGATCCCTCTTATTTCCTGCAGGTTAAAGCCTTTCCGAAAATGAAAAAGGACTATGAGGAACACCGCTCACTGAAGCTTAAGATAGAAAAAACGTATAAAGACGAAATTTTCGACATAGACCTTGATGAATACATAAGACGCTATAACGATCTCTACAAAAGTTCTCTTCGATGGTTCCGCCCAGGTTTCTATCACGATCAAAAACAGATATCCCTGCTAACCCATGACGGCAAGGTTCCTAAATCCGTTTTGCAAGATTTAGTTGACGCACGTAGACTGAAAACGCTAAGCTCCAGAATTGACGCCTCAGCTGAAACAGTTCATGAAATGATAGGTCACTTCTATCAAGGATACGAAACAGACTTTCAACAAGCAGAAAAAGCCATAGAAACCACATCAGAACTATTCAGAATATCAGGCGCCGCAGGTATACCTGAAAAAATAGCCCAGTTAGTCTCATACGGCTCAAACCCCCCGCTCATAATCAAACAGCTCGGCAATGAACTACACGACTCATTCGAAAAATGGCACAAACTTGCCGAAGAGCTAAGCCCACTACTGCCCATGTCTCGCCTACCCTACTCAAGTTTGCCGCTGTACGAGACGCCTCTAAGCCTGCTTCAGGACTGGACAAGCTCAGTTGAAAAACAACTAGACGCTCTTTGTGAACTTACCGAGGAAGCCTTGAAAACAAGCAAGGGCGAAAAGCCACAAACCTACAAGCAGCTAATAGCTGACCTCAAAGACGCAGAAAGTGTTAGGAAAAAAGAGGCGGAAATTCTCGATGACCGCGAGCTTCTCCTAAAGAAATTTGGCTTCCACTTCTCAGGACTCGAAACCTCTTGGGAAGACATTCTTTCGGTTCTTAACTGGACTAGAAAACTTCAAGTGTTGTTTGGGTCTTCGCAGATTCCTGAAGCTTTTGGAGAAATCGTTTCCCTTGGAGCCGCACACGCTCCCTCAAACACTGAGCTGATTAGTCATTACGATGCAGCCTTGAAATCCTTGGCGGCTTTGGAATCCCGTTTCGACACCGAGTTAACGTATAAGGGTCAGAAACTGCAAAAAATGGACATTGAAGCGATGCAGACCAGGCTTAAATGGCTCCGAGAACACGTTGATGACCTGCAAGTTTGGGTTGACTTTAAAGAAACGAAACGTCTTTTCTCGCTAAGAGGCTTATCCGCCTTCTTCGATCGTCTCGTCAAGAATCCTCCTCCCGGCTCCCAGCTTGTGGACATATTCCGCAAAGCCGCGTACCAGGAGTGGATTAATCACCTGTACGCCGAGGACCCGCAGTTAGGCGAGTTTAGACTGGAAAAGCACGAGCAGCTTATCGCCGACTTCGGCAAAGTGGATCAAAAGCTGATTCGCCTATCTTCAAACCGTGTGATAGAGGCTGTAAACGGCAGAAAGCCACAGGACATACTTATCCAAGCAAACGACTCAGAAGTAACCACTTTGCTTAAGGAAGCCGTGAAAAAGAGGCAGCTGATGCCCATCCGCACTCTTTTGCAGCGGATTCCCCACCTGCTTTCGCGGCTTAAACCCTGCTTGCTCATGAGTCCCATGTCTGTAAGCCAGTTTCTCCCCCCTGAACTGATGAAGTTTGACGTAATTCTCTTTGACGAAGCATCTCAGATTGTTCCTGAGGACGCGATTGCCACTATCTACCGTGGAAAAACAATTGTCATAGCAGGCGACAACAAGCAACTGCCGCCTACCTCTTTCTTCCAGAAATCTCTGCTTGAAGATATTGACTGGGACGAAGTCAGCGACGAAACCGTTGAGGTTTTCGACAGCATACTTGATGAAGCCGTGGGGATTGGGCTTCCGGTGAAGACTTTGCGGTGGCACTATCGCAGCAAGCATGAAGAGCTGATTGCCTTCTCTAACAATCACTTCTATGATGGAACTCTCATAACTTTCCCATCAGCAATAGCCCAAAACGAGGCTCTGGGCGTGAAATTGGTGCATGTTCCAGACGGTGTTTATGATCGGGGCGGTCAACGTAACAATCTGAAAGAGGCGGAGGTTGTTGCCGACTTGGTGTTTGATCATTTTGAACGATACCCCAAGAAAACTCTTGGAGTGGTAACCTTCAGTATAGCCCAGATGGATGCTGTTGAAGAAGCTGTGGACCGCCGTCGCAGGCAACACCCTGAGTGCGAGCACTTCTTCAAGGAGGACAGGTTAGAGGGCTTTTTCGTTAAGAACCTGGAGAACGTTCAAGGTGACGAGCGTGATGTGGTAATAATTTGTCTGGGCTATGGTCACGACATAGAGGGCAAGATGACTATGAACTTTGGGCCTGTTAACCGGGCTGGAGGAGAACGGCGATTAAATGTTGCGGTTACGCGCGCCCGCGAGAGAACTATTCTTGTTTCTTCCATTAAATACTCGGATATTGACTTAGAAACCGCCAAGTCAGAAGGCATTGTTATTCTGCATGACTATCTTGAATATGCTGAAAAAGGTCCAGAGGTATTGAAGCTGGCAGCTCTCAAACCCGCTGAGTTTGAGTCTCCAATTGCGGAGGACGTGGCGATGGTGATTCAACGTTTTGGCTACGCTGTCGTGCCGCAAGTCGGATGCAGCGTTTGCCCTATTGATATGGGCGTTGTTGATCCACACGATTCTGGCAACTACCTCTTAGGAATAGAATTTGACGGCGCAACATACCTGAATATTAATAGCGCAAGGGACAGAGACAGACTCCGAGAGCAAGTGCTGAAACAGTTGGGCTGGCGAGTTCACCGTATATGGTCGCCTACATGGGTTGCTAGAAGAGGCTCTGAAATCAGGCGGTTGGCTAACGCCGTGGAAGAAGCACATAGGTTGCAGTTGAGAAAAGAAGCTCCAAACACAGATGCTGATTCCGAAGAGGAGCATGACGAGGGCGATGACGACAATGACTCGTCACAGGAAGTTGATGTTCAAAAGGTTCATTTTGCAGGCCTAGAGAAAATTGGTGTGCCTTACCGAGTACATACGCTTAAAGCAGAGTTTAACCCGACCGTACGGGTTCCCTCCCCTCGACATGGATGGGTGGTAAAACCTAACGAGTTTCATTTTCAAGAAAACCGTCAGCTGCAAAGCCGCCTGCTGGAAGAGCTTGTCAATACAGAGGGTCCAGTTCACTTTGATTACGCGGTTCGAAGATTAGCTTCTTTGTGGGGGCTAAAACGGAAGGGTCCTAGAATAGTTCACACTGTAAGAGAAGCGCTAAATCTCTTGATCCTCGACCAAAAAGTAGTTGTGAAGGGCAGTTTTCTTTGGCCTCCAGGGCTTCAAGATGTCCAAGCACGAGTTCCGGTTCCGGGGGTTCCAGAATCGAAGAGAAAACTTGGGCATATTCCACCTGAGGAAATCGAAAACGCCATGGAACTAGTGGCTCAATATGCCTTGGGCATAAGTGCTGAGTCGTTGATAGGGGAGACAGCAAAAGTTTTTGGTTTCAGCCATGCAGGAGAAAAAAGCAGAAAAAGATTTTACGACATATACAAGCGGCTCCTATGGGAAAAGCGACTTGTTTGCGCTAATGACTTGGTCACTGTTGCTTGACAAGTGACCGCAGGCTTTGAGCCTTTTTTGGAAACTTTGTTCCAGCGGGATTGTTCAGTCCTAATCATTCGTGAAATTTTATGCCGCTGTGATCTAGCACCTTGTAGAATTGCACTTTAAGAAAATCGGTCACCACAAACAGCAGAAACGCGTAGCCCCAAACGAAAAGCGCAAGTCCCCAACCCATAGCCGGCAGCAGAATCCCATAAACCGTGATAAGTGTGGCCGTAAGCTGAGTGAACACAACAGCCAAAAACAGTTGCGGAGCTGGTTTTATTGACCAGAAGTGGTCTCGTGTTCTGGCTACAAAAACCGTAAGGTGACCGGCAACTGAAAGCTTGAGGTAAATGAAGGATTGGAGAACAGCAACGTCCAAGTTGAAAACGTTCAACCCGATGTAAAATATCCCGAATGTAGATAGGACACCGATGATACCTAGAAAGGTTGCTATGCCCAACACCATCCGCATGTTCCATCTTTTCGGCTTGTCTGAAAGCTTAACATTGTCATAAGCAATCGTTATGATAGGCAGGTCGTTGAGGATTGCCAACAAAACTATCATAAGCGCGGTCACAGGGTAAAACTGAAAAATGGTAATTGACAGAGTGATGAAAAGGATGACCCTGATGGTCTCCGCTATCCGATACATTGAGTAGTTGTTCATGCGCTGGAAAATTTTGCGGCTTTCTTTTATGGCGTCAATTATCACCGAGATGCCTGTTTTCGTCAAAACTATGTCCGCAGCAGATTTTGCCGCGTCCGTGGCGCCTACAACGGCAACGCCTGCATCAGCTTTCTTAAGCGCAGGCGCGTCGTTAACACCGTCTCCTGTCATGCCGACAATGTGTCCGGCGTTTTGAAGCAACTCTACAATGGCGAACTTGTGTTCTGGGAAAATTTCCGCGAAGCCATCCGCCTCTGCCACAATTTTTTGTGCTTTGCCTTCGTGTTCATCCACAAACGAGGACGGCAGAACAATGTTTGTTCCAAGGTTGACGCGCTTGGCAATTTCCTCAGCGATGGCTATGTGGTCGCCCGTAACCATTTTTACGGTAACCCCCATGGACTCAGCGGTTTTTATGGTTTCTGCGGAGTCTTCTCGTGGCGGATCAAAAAGCGCAATAAGCCCTAAGAACTGCCATTTATCCTTTCCACTTGTCTTGGCTACTCCGAGAGCACGATACCCTTTAGTTGCAAAGGTGTTAACGTCTTTGTTTACCTCTTCACTGATTGACTTTTGGTCAGCTGCTAAAGAAAGGATCACCTGTGGGGCGCCTTTCGCCACTTTGAATTAATTGCCTCTTCCATCTTCTACGGTGGCTTCGGTTCGTTTCACGACAGGGCCAAATGGTTTGAAATCGCTCAGCTTATAAAACTTGTCAGGGTGTCTGAAGCGTCTTTTAACTCCTTGAATTTACTGATTATAGCAGTATCTATGGGGTCACGGTCTTCCTCTCTGGAGGCAAGCGTGCCACATAAGAGTACATCGTCGCCTGTGAATTTTGAGAAAGGTTTTACATCCCCAACTGTGAGCTCATTCTTTGTAATTGTTCCCGTTTTGTCGGCGCATAGCACGTCCATGCCCGCCATTTCTTCTATGGCGACGAGTTTGCTGACGATGGCTTCTTTTTTAGCCAAATCTATGGCTCCCAACGCCATGGTTACGGAAAGAACCGCGGGAAGCGCAGCCGGTATAGCCGCAACGGTCAAAACAAGCGCGAACTGCAGAATGCCAATTATGCTTTGGCCTTGGAAAAGCGACACAAGAACAATAACCGCCACCAGTATGAGGGCGAGAAAGATGAGGTAGTCACCGATTCTTATGATGGCTTTTTGGAAATGGCTCTGGGTCTTGCTTTCTTCCACCAGCTTTGTTGTCTTGCCAAAATAGGTCTTTTCTCCGGTGGAGACGACCAACCCGTTCATCTCACCTTGCCGCACAATAGAACCTGAATATCCGACATTAGACGTTTTTTTCTCAACAGGCAAGGATTCGCCGGTTAACGCTGATTGATCCACCTGCAGATACGCCCCTTCAATAAGTTTAACGTCGGCGGGAATAATGTCTCCAAGCCGAACTCGGACAACATCTCCTGGCACCAACTCGCGAGCAGGCTTTTCCTGCCATTTGCCGTCACGCAGAACTCTGGCCGTTGGCGCAAGCCTTTGTTTGAGAAGTTCTATGGCGTTGCCCGCTTGGTGTTCCTGCCAGAAACCAACTATCGCATTTAACGCCAACAATAGAGCGATGATTGCGAAGTCAGCCCAATGTTGGATAAGGGCCGACATGACAACCGCAGCCTCAATCATCCATGGAATTGGTCCCCAGAAAAAGCTGAGAAACTTTACGGCAGGATTAACTTTCTTCTCAGGTATTTCGTTGGTACCGTAGCGCTGAAGTCGCCTTTCGGCTTCGCTGGAAGAGAGGCCGTCTTTGCTTGCAGAAAGCTTCTCTAACAGCTCCTCGACACCGTTTTTTTCGGGTCCTTCAGTGCTTGCCAAGTTTGGTTTCCTTCATTTCCTTGTTTTTGACTTTCGAATTTCACGCTTGGTCCTAAATGGACTGTTCAATAACAGAAAAATATCACTTGCACTTGTCTAAAAATTCTTCGTGTCTGTCACGTGCCTATAACACATTATTCGCTTCGCCAATGGAAACACCACCCTATTGTTTTTTCATTCACATGCTGGTTCCCATGGGATTACAAGGTTATCGTATCAAGCGGAATTCATGCGAAAAAACTGTGCAGCGCGGTTCAGCCGTTTACTGTAGAGATTTTTTGAGGGTTAATAGATAGGACAGGACTTCCTCGATTTTGGGTTCAGACATGTCGAAGGCTAGCTGGATTGTTGGTCTCGTCTTCGAACCTGCAGACGACTGCAACCTTTCCAAGGCGTGGTCAATGTTCGTGAAAAGCGAATCCCACGTGATTTTGGTTTTTTGACCTTCCAAAGTATACAACGTAAGTATGTGAATGCTAATCTTGCTTAAGGTGCCTCTGAATGCCCGCAGGGTCCCGATGATTTCCACGCTCTCAGCTTCCGTTCCTGAGAGATACTCCTTAATGGCGCGGTACTGTTTTTCCAACGTTTCGATTTCCCCGTATAACTCAGTTTTTATTATTTCATCTGTTCCATCACGCATAGATATCAAGTCTCCTCTTCTATGTCCAGCACTGCAGTACATAAGAGTTTATTTTTGAAATCTCTGTTCTGCCGCTTGATAGCCGAAACCTGGCGCTCCGCCTCTTTACAGAACAGGAAAGGTAATGGCGGGCCCGCTGGGATTTGAACCCAGGATCTCCGCCTCCGCAGGGCAGTGTCATAATCCGTACTAGACTACGGGCCCTCCCGCACGAATTTACTATGCTCGCTTAATATAAATGCTCAGCAAACAACAGGCGCCCTCCACATATACTTTATAACCTTTTAAGGTTAAAACTAAGAGAAGAAAATGCCCAACCGTTCAAGAAAAATCCGTGCTTACCTAAAACTGATGCGCTTTGACAGCTGGCAAGTCTGGCTGTTCAATTTCTTACTCGGCTGCATCCTGTTTGGGCTCCCACCAGCAAACCGCTTCATAATAGTCTTGGTCTCTTTTTCGCTTGCCACCAGCGCAATATTCATCCTGAATCAATACTTCGACCAAGAATACGATAAAGCAAATAACCTGAAAAAAGAATTGCCACTGGCCTCAGGAGACGTGTCTCCCAGGATGGGGCTCGCACTGTTTTTCTCATTCACTGCAATTAGCCTGACAAGCGCATTTCTCACCGACATCAGCATCTTCCTGCTGCTTCTCGGCTTCATACTCCTTGGAATAGGCTACTCCACTCCACCAATTAGCTTCAAAAGCAGACCTGGCTTAGACGTTATTGTCTGCGGCATCGGAGCAGGAGTGCTTCCTTTTCTCATTGGAGTCCAAACCCTGCCGCTGTTGACTCTGCAGTTTGACTTTCCCTGGATTGTAAGACGTTATCAAGACGTGCTTTTCACGGCATTACCCATTTTTCTGGTCCAGTGCGCCGGGCAAATTTACCAGGTTGTTGGAGATTACGAGGCGGACACATTGGCGAAAATTAACACGTTTGCGGTGAAGTTCGGCAGAAAAACCGCCCTACGATTCGCAGCCGCTTCGCTGTTGATTACGGTTAGTTTGCCAATAACCTATGAGCTTCTTAATCTGTCATTAACGCCGTTTCTCTCATGGTACCTGATCGCTTTCGCATGTTTAGTTCCGTGTCTGCTGTACTTTATCAAGCGGACACAGGACGCATCTGAAAAAAACTTCAAAAAGTTACGCGAGCTTTCCCGCCGCGCCGGCGCCGTTATCTTGCTAATTCTAATATCTTATGTGCTTGTTGTACGGCTGATTTTGAACGGAGCATGAGCCACCGAACGTTACTTACTGCTTAACGCTCTCCGTAATGCGGCAATGACGTTTTGTTTTCCCATGGCAAGTATGTACGGTCCCAGTCGGGGTCCCTGCGGCGCGCCCATCAGAATCGCGTAAAGCATCTTAAAGAAGGCAGCAGGCTTCAATCCGTTGCTTTTGGCTGAGTTGAAAATGCCGTTCTGTATCCTCTCTGGCTCATCTTCGGTTTCTAAGACTTTGATTAGGGCGGTGACAGCGTTCTTTTCCGTTTGCGTGAGGCTTATTGGCGTTTCTTTAATTTCTTCAAAGTCTCGGGTCCAGTTGAGCGCGTATTCAATTCGCCTTGCCAGATCCGCCTCTACCGACTGGTTTTTCTGCAGGTAACCATAACTCTGAAGCTTCTCAGCTACAAACTCGGCAAGGCATTCTTTCGGCGCCATTTTAACCAAAAACGCCAGCAAATTATACGGCACATGCACGCTTGGTTTCGCTGGGGGCTTCATGGTCCAGCAGTACTCATACAAGCCGCGCAGCTTCGCAAGCTCTTTCGCGTCCTTCACTTCCTTTTTGCCGAAGTGCACATCCTCCAGGCTGTCCAGCTCGTTCATGTAGGAAGGAATATCCGAGACATCAAGCGTGCGGGTGCCAACAAACCGTTTAAGCATAAGCAGGAGCAACGACTGCGGCGAACCATACTGGAACCACACTTGCGGGGTGAAAACGTTTCCCGCGGACTTGGAGATTTTCCGCCCGCCCTTATCCAAGAACATCTCGTATCGCGCGTGAGAAGGCGGCTCGAAACACAAGACTTCGCGGCATATGCGGTCGTTTATGCGGACTGAGTCAGCAATATCCTTGCCGTAAGCTTCAAACCTTATGTCCAGAGCTTTCCATCGAGCGGCGAACTCGCCCTTCCAGCTTAGTTTTCCCTCGCCACGGCGTATGTCAGCCTCGCCTCTGTACCCGCACCCCTCAATCCGCTTGCCTCTGATCTCTAAGCCCCCGCAGACGTAGAGAACCTTGTCGGTTTCAGGCAGGAACTCCAGCGCTTGCGTGGTGTAGATATGGCCGCAATTCTCGCAGACTGGAAAGTACGGTAAAACCTCGGTGTAGCGTTCTTGTCCGACTTCTTCTTTGACGATTTCGCCCACCTTCTCGGCGTTCAAAAGTATAGTTCTGGCTTCCTCAAGCAGCAAGCCTTTCTCGTAAACGTCTTTCGCTGACATGTAACGGTATTCGATGCCGCACGTGTCTAAAGCGTCAAGCAGAAGCGAACTCATGTGCTTTCCGTAGCTTTCATGGCAACCAAACGGGTCAGGAATACTGGACACGGAAAAACCCAGATACTTCTCTAACGATTTTGGCAGGCCAGCTGGAACCTTCCGCAAGCCATCCTTGTCATCGCAGAAAGCCACAAGTTCAGAGTTAAAACCCATCTCTTGCAAAGCCAGCGTAACCGCGTAGGAACGTGCCGCGTCGCCGAGGCTGCCTATGTGGGGAAAACCGGAAGCGCCGAGACCCATCTCCGTCCTAACTCGGTCCAAGCTTCTGCTCAGCTTCCTCTCTCGGTTTACCACTTTCTCAGCCATCTTGTCGTACCATGTGCCGTGGCCAATTACCTTTTCACTCATTAACTTCAGGCATCCGAAACAGGAATTGTGCATTGGAATACAAAAACGTTTACTGCGCTCAGAAAGGCATTTTGCGAAAAAAATGATAAAGGAGAGTCTAAAGTTTGGTTCCGCAGTTTGGACAGAACTTGGTACCTGACGGACTCTCCGTGCCACATTTTGGACACTTAACGG
>CAZPND010000051.1:0-13328 GCA_964587975.1 uncultured Candidatus Bathyarchaeia archaeon | reverse complement strand
TGGAGGAGTGCGCTTGGGGAATAATATACTGCTTTAACGCTACGACAGGCGAATTCTACTGGAACTGGTCAGCCCCAGACATTGGCTACCTTGAAACACAGGGTTCAACACACACGCCACTCGTCCTACAGTTCTGGGTTGATGACCCGTATACGGGGCACACCTACCTGTACGTAGATGGATCGACGCCGTGGGCTGGTCAAACTGCCCCGATTAGACGTGACAGTGCACTCTTCTGCATAGACTGTGACACGGGCCAGCTGGTCTGGCGACTAGAGGCATATCCACATCCTGAAGGAGGAGCAAAAGTGGTGCTATCTGACAGCCGCATCATATATCTCGATAATCACGACGACAGCATCTACTGCTTAGGCAAGGGACCCAGCGCCACCACAGTTACTGCGTCATCTGAGGTCTCAGTGTACGGAAGCAGCGTAATGATTAAGGGCACAGTGACTGATCAGACTTCTTCCGGCAGGATCAACGTGGCTGGTAGCACGGACTTCACGCTCAAAGGTACCCCGGCAATATCCGATGCAAGCATGGCTGGTTGGATGGAATACCTGTTCCAACAACGACCGATGCCCGCGAACGCTACCGGAGTTGAAGTAATACTGGAGACTTATGATCCTAACGGCAACTTCTACGAGATAGGCAACACCACAAGCGACATTACAGGTCAATTCGCTCTACCGTTCACGCCGGAAGTTCCAGGCATGTACACTATCATCGCCACATTCAAAGGGTCCGAAGCATACGGAGGATCATTCGCTTACACATACATAAACGTGGAAGAAGCGCCGCAGGCTACTCCAACACCGACTCCTCCGCCACCATCTACAGCTGATCTGTACTTAGTGCCCGCAACAATCGGCATAATCGTCGCAATCGCGGTAGCCACATTAATAATTGTGCTGATGCTCAGAAAACGATAAGTGCACAGCAAAAACCAAACAATCTTCCCCCTCTTTTTTTGGGGTAACACACAGAAAGGAGAAAAGCCTTGGGCTGAGTGGGCTCTGCTGAAATAGAGCTAACAGTTAGCAGTCTGTTAGGCAAATTGAATCTTTTCTCCTTGAGTCGCTTCTGCGGAGCCCCAGCAAACTCTTAATCGTGCCATTTGTCAAATAGTCTAATAAAGCGTGTTACCAACCCATTTCCCCATCACACACGGGAGCACTTCAGCATTGAAAGATGGGATATTAATATGATTGTACGCAATAACTTAAAAAGAATTAATATCGCCAAAAAAAGAAAAAAGGAAGATTATGCGGGAGAAATCGCCACAAGTGTTCTATTTTTATAAATACATCTATGGTTGCTGTCGTGCTTTTTCCTGCTGTTCAGCGGGCTTTTTCTCCCTCATCAAGGGAACAACAAACTCAAGAATTACGATTAATATTATGAGCGCTATGACGATGGGCAGACCCCAAGGATTCTGTCGTGGATTCATGAAAAGGGCGATGTGCCCAACCCAGGGAATACGCATGACTACTTTGCCAACCACAAGGTCCTCGGGAACGCCTTGGCGGTTGTTCCACGGGTCATAGTCGGATGGCGGAGGAATTTCGGGCCACTTTACGCGGCTGTTTCCGTCTCCTTTAGTGTAGAAGTATAACGTGCCGTTTCTTTCCTCTTCAGCCACTATCCGGTGTACAATAAGCTCACTTGGGTCTTCAGGTTTGTGGAAAACGATTATGTCGCTGTTTGGGTAGTTGGCGTTAAGGTCTGCTGGATCAACGCCTTGAACAATAATCAGGTCTCCTATGTGCAGGGTGCGGGAGAAAGGATGCGTCCAGCCGTCGCACATGTCGTTTTGTGGGATGCACATGCTGCCGCTTACCACTGCCAACGCGGGGTATGGCGTGTTCAGCACTGCTTGTGAGCCGAACCAGAAGCCGAATACTACTAGGGCGATTACGCCGATGACGACGGCGGTTTGGATGTACTCGTTCTGCCAGAGTTTCTTGAGATTAACTGTCAATGGTGTGCCTCGGTTGGATGTTGAAATATTCTTGTTCAATAGGCGTTCTATGTTATAAAACTTAACGCTTTAAAAAAGGAAAAATGAGGAGGTTAAAGGGTAATCGTCAACACTAAAGCGTTGATGAATGTTTGCGTGTTGTTGTGCAGTGCAGGTTTAGATTTTCTTTTTACTTAGCACTTCGCGGAAGCTGGCGCCGCATTTTGGGCATTTGTATAGCCCGATTTCCAGTTGCATTCTTTTTCCTTGCTTGTCTGGGCGACCTGCCATTTTCCATGTCTTTGTTGGCTTTGCTACTTCGGCTCCACATTTTGGACATTTAGCCATTTACATTCCTCCATGATGTTACGTTGCATGGTTTCTTATGATGATAGATATATAATTTTCCATTGTTTTCGAATAGAAAATTTCTGTTTCAACATCAAGATTAAACATTTTTATGTCAAAAGCATGGAAAACCGTTAAGACAACGCAAAAAACCGCTATTGAGACATAAGCTAGACGAAAGCAGCAAGCGCTACACCGTTTTTTCCTCTTTCAACTCGAAAATTTTGAGACGCAAGCGTTCCAAATGTTTCAAGATATATCTTGATGTGAAACGGATTATTATGCTCTGAAACGACTACCCCTCCCTTTTATATAGGTTGGAGTTCAAGGTCGTGTAAGTTGCCGTCCGGAAGTTTTCCACGGTGTGACGCGTAGCGTTTCGGCGCATATGTTCGAATTAGTTAAGCGTTCCAAAACGTTTTTACCGTTGATTCTCCGCTAATGTTCTCGCCGCTTGAGGTCTAACCAGATTTGCAGGAATCTTCTGAAAGCGTTTTTGATATGCTTGTGAAGCCAGTTCGAAGGCTCATTGAACAGAAAGGATTCCCTGAACCCACTGAACCCCAAGAAAAAACAATCCCCAAAATCATCGAAGGCAAAAACGTGTTACTTATCTCGCCTACGGCAACAGGCAAAACCGAAGCCGCGTTCCTCCCCGTGCTCAGCATGCTGCTCCAAGCGCCGAAAACACCCGGCATAAAAGTATTGTACATCACGCCCCTGAGGGCTTTGAACCGCGACCTTATGGAGCGGCTTGAGTGGTGGTGCAACAACTTGGACATTGGGCTGGCGGTCAGGCATGGCGACACCGAAACAAAAGAAAGAACGCGGCAGTCGCGAAGCCCCCCAGACATTTTGATAACCACGCCTGAGACGTTGCAAGCCGTATTATCTGGTTGGATACTGCGGCAGCATCTGCAGAGCCTGCGGTGGGTGATAATCGATGAAGTGCATGAACTGGCGGACAGCAAACGCGGAAGCCAACTGTCCCTGGCGTTAGAACGCGTGCGCAACCTCATCAACAAAGACTTTCAAATGATAGGGTTATCCGCCACCATAGGCACACCCGAGAAGGTAGCCCAGTTTCTCGTAGGCAACAACCGACCCGTAGAGATTGTCCGCGTGCCCGTCGCCAAGATGGTGCGGTTACAAGTGCTTTATCCCCAACCAACCGAGGAAGACGTAAGCCTTGCAGGGAAGCTTTACACGCATCCAGAAGTGGCAGCCCGATTAAAAATAATCCGCGATTACATGAGCAAACACAAATCCGTGCTTCTATTCACCAACACCCGCTCCGTCTCCGAAGTGCTGGCAAGCCGACTGAAAGTGTGGAACATAGACTTCCCAGTATCCATCCACCACGGCTCCCTCGCCAAACCATCGAGAATAGCGGCTGAAACAGGCCTCAAAAGAGGCTACCTCAAAGGTTTAATCGCCACCAGCAGCCTCGAACTCGGCATAGACGTAGGCCGCATCGACCTGGTCATACAGTACATGAGCCCCCGACAAGTCACAAGGCTCATCCAACGCGTCGGAAGAGCAGGCCACAGAGTAGGCCGCGTGGCGAAAGGCGTAATTATCGGCATGGACTCCGACGACACGTTAGAAGCATTGGTTATCGCAAGAAGAGCCCTAACCGAGGAGCTGGAACCCGTGGTGGTTCCGCCTAAACCCTACGACGCCCTAACCCACCAAATAGCAGGGTTGCTGCTTAAGAACAGGCGGTTAGCCTTCACCGAAATTCTGGAAATCGCAAGAAACGCCTACCCTTACAAGGACCTGACCTTGGAAGACGTGGAGAAAGTGCTCAAGTACATGCACAGCCGGTTTCCACGTTTAGCCTGGGTTTCCTTCGAAGACCAAGTTGTCCTGAAACCTTCGCGAACCAAAGCCCTCTTCGAATACTACTTCGACAACCTGTCCATGATTCCCGTGGAAAAACAGTTCCTGGTTGTGGACAACTCAAGCGACACCTCAATCGGCGTCTTAGATGAAGCGTTCATGGCGGAGTACGGAAAAGCCGGCACCAAATTCATCATCCGAGGCAGCCCCTGGCAGATAGTACACATCACCGAAGACAAAGTCTACGTCAGACCCGTGGATGACCCCACCGGCGCCATCCCCAGCTGGATAGGCGAGGAAATTCCTGTGCCTTTTCAGATAGCGCAGGAAGTGGCTTGGATAAGAGGGTTTGTGGAAGAAAAAATCAGAAGTGGGCTGTCAGCGGAGGAAACCAGCGTGCTGCTCGGTGAGCGGTACCCAGCTGAGAAGGAGACGATGATGCGTGCGGTGGCGGAGACGGTGGAGCAGGTGAACGCGGGCTTGGCTGTTCCCACCGACAAACGCGTGGTGCTTGAGGACTGGGAGGACTTCGTCATAATCCACTCCAACTTCGGCTCTCTCACGAACAGGGCTTTGGCTCAGCTGCTGGGGGAAATTCTCTCAGATAAACTCGGACACGGCATAGTGGTACAGCATGACCCCTACCGCATATTCGTGCAGACAATCGGCACGGCAAACTCGGCGCGCATCCTTGAAGTTTTTGACGAGTTACAAGCCATGCCCGAGCAAACGGTGAAGGACACGCTTACAAGGTCAACCATTAAAACTGGGCTTTTCAAGCGGCGCATAATTCATGTGGCTCGCCGTTTTGGGGCTTTGAAGAAGTGGGCGGACTTCAGCAGCGTGAGCCTTCAGAAGTTGATTACAAGTTTTGAGGATACGCCTATTTACGAGGAGGGGTTGAAGGAGGTTTTCACGAAGGACCTGGACGTTGACGGGCTGGTACAGGTGTTAGGCAAGCTTCGGGACGGCGAGGTCAAGCTGCAGGTGTTGCAGACGGAGGGTAACGCGACTCCTGTGGCTCGTGTGGGCATCGAAAGGGTGAGCATGAAAACGGATCTTATTCCTCCGAAGCGGATGCGTGCAGTGCTTGTGGAGTCCGCCAAGGCCAGGTTGCTGAACGAGACGGACACTTTCGTGTGTACGAACTGCTGGGACTACTTGGATATGATTCAGGTGAAGGACTTGCCTGATCACCCGCGGTGTCCGCGTTGTGGGTCGCTGGCTCTTGGGGTTTTGAAGGTTGATGAGGAGATGGCGTTGCCTTTGGTGGAGAAGAAGGGGGAGAAGCTGGCGAAGGCTGAGGAGCGGCTGCGGGCGGATGCGTTGCAGACGGCGCGGTTGGTGGAGAAGTATGGGAAGGCTGCGGCTGTGGCTTTAAGCGCCAGGAAAGTTCGGGCTTTGGATGTGGCGGGTGTTCTTGAGAAGGAGCCGCGGTTGGATGACAGGTTTTATGAGTTGGTGCTTGAGGCGGAGCGTAAGGCTTTGAGTAGGCGTTTCAGGTAGTTGGCGCTTGGTGGGAGTGTCTATGGGGTGTATCAACACCTTTTTAAGGTGAAGTTGCCGTATTGTGCTTCAGTGTGGAGTCGCGCTATTTAGGAGACTTGAACCGTGGAGATTAGCCGTGGAAAGCTTCGGGATGAGGTTCTTAAGCGGATTCAGTATGTTAAGACGTGTGTGATGGCTCGGGAGTTGTGTCTTTTGGTGCGTACGAACCGGGCGGTTTTGGAGCCTAAGGACGTGCAGGATGTCTGCTTGTACATTTCGAATCTTTGCAGGGATGAAGGTTGTTTGGAGCCTAGTGAGTTGTGTCAGAGGGCGGCTGAGGCGGTGGGTTCGGGTGATGAGGAGAAGTATTTGGATTTGTGTGCCCAGAGTTGTGTGAAGTGCGGTGAGGCTAAGCGGCCGATGCCGAAGAAGGACGCGTACGTGGCTTAGCGGAGGGTTGCGTGGTGTTTATTGCGCCGTTTGTTCCGAGTCCTGTTTTGGTGATTCAGCATATGCTTAAGTTGGCTGATTTGCGGGCGGGGGAGGTGTTTTTTGATTTGGGGTCGGGTGATGGCAGGACGGTGATTATGGCGGCGAAGGCTTTTGGCGCTAGGGCTGTGGGTGTGGAGTTGCGGGAGGATTTGGCGAAGAAGGCGTTGGGTACGATTCATGAGAATGGTTTGGGGGATCGGGTGACGATTGTGAATGGGGATATGTTTGGGGTGAATTTGGGTTCTGCTGATGTGGTGTTTTTGTATTTGACGACGAGTGCGAATGAGAAGATTCGGGGGAAGCTGGATAGTGAGCTTAAGAAGGGTGTGCGAGTGGTTTCTCATGATTATGAGATTGTGGGGTGGAAGCCTGTGCAGGTGGAGAATTTCTGTGAGAATCCGAGTTTGGGTTATCCTTCGCATACGATTTATCTTTATAAAAAGAGTTAGCAGTTTTTTTGTGTTTGATGCGTTTTCGGGGTTTTGTGGGACCTGTAAGATTATTAGTTGCTTTGAGACTGTATTAGGGTGAGGCAAGATGAGTGGCAAGGTTAAGTTGAAAAGGTTCGGTTGTGTCAATTGTGGTTCGCATTTTGAGGTGCATCCTCCGGATGACTTGCATACTACTGCTTCCAGAATCGAGAAAGAGTGTGAGCAGAGCGTGAAGATGGATTATGAGTGCAAGAGTTGTGGAAAGATTAACACCATTCATTGGTGTCGCCGTTCCCGTTACCCTGACTGGTACGCCTAGTTTCTTTCGTACGCTGCGGAGTGTTCGTTGTTAGCGGAGCCTGTTAAAATTAGGGCAATGTGGCTCGTGGCGTTAGGTTCGTGTTGGAGAAAATTTTTTGGGTTTTATGTTGGACTTGTGAAGGTTTTTTTCCAGCCGCAGTCCAGACACGAAGCGGACCTGCGTTTTAAATCAAAGCTTAGCCTGTGTGAGCATACTGGGCATTTCATAAGTCTTCTCCCTGCTGGTTGGGATGGTTGAAAAAACTATTAAACGTATGTTGTTTCCGTTTGTAGTCACAATACGCTTTTTTTATGCGGGTTTGAAGCAGTATCGGGGCCACTGCGGCCATGGCTGCGCGTTGGTGCATGTGGTGAAGTCTATGGTTAACGTCATGCCGATGTGCAGCTGCGTGGCGCCTGTTATCATGCCGGGGAGTTTTAAGCCGTTTTCTAGTTCGACGATGCCGACGGCGTAGGGCGCCAGCCGCTGGAACTGTTCGGGTGCGACATGGATGACGGTGTAGGTGACTAGTTTGCCTGTGCCGGCTATCTCCAGCCACGTGAATTCTTGGTGGAAGCAGTTGTCGCAGAGGGGTCGGGGGGGCAGGTGGATTTTTCCGCAGTGCGTGCATTTGCCTGCCATGAGTTTGCCCTGCGCAAGGAACTTGTAGAACTGGTCGATGGTGAAGGGCGCTTCGGTCATTTAGCGGTTGCTCCTGTAGATGTGTACGGTGGCGGTTGCGCCTGAGCCGCCGACGTTGTGCGTTAAGCCCACTTGGGCGTTTTGGACTTGGCGCCTGTCTGCCTGACCCGTCAGTTGCAAATAAATCTCATACGCTTGGGCGGTGCCTGTTGCGCCCACCGGGTGCCCTTTGGCTTTGAGTCCGCCGCTTGTGTTGATTGGCAAGCGTCCGCCGAGGCGTGTTTCGCCGCTTTCTATGAGCGTGCCGCCTTTGCCTGTCGGGCAGAAGCCCAAATCCTCATAAGCCATTATCTCGGCGATGGTGAAGCAGTCATGCACCTCAGCCACGTCTAAGTCTTCGGGCGTGACATGTGCCATGTCGTAGGCTGTTCGCGCGGCGAGTTTTGCTGCCTTCAGCGAGGTGAGGCTTTCTCGTTCGTATAGGCCTATGGTGTCGCTGGCTTGTCCTGTGCCTGTGATGTGGACGGGCTGGTCCGTGAACCTGCTTGCCAGCTCAGGCGTGGTGAGGATGAGGCAGCTTGCGCCGTCCGTGATGAGCGAACAGTCATAAAGCTTCAGGGGCGTGGCGACGGGGCGGCTGTTGAGGGCGGTTTCCACGGTTATCTCCTTCTGCATGTGCGCCTTCGGGTTCAGCGTTCCGTGGTGATGGTTTTTCACCGCCACCTCCGCCATCTGCGCCTCCGTAGTGCCGTAACGGTGCATGTGCGCCGTTGCCATGAGCGCGTATAAGCCTGGGAAGGTGATGCCGTGCCACTGCTCGAACGGGTAGTCCGAAGCCATAGCAAGGTATTCGGTGACTTCCGCGGTGGTTCGATGCGTCATTTTTTCGACGCCGCCGACCATGACTACGTCGGCTAAGCCTGAGAGCACGGCGTAGATGCCTGAGCGCAGTGCGGCGCCTGAGCTTGCGCACGCCGCTTCCGTCCGTGTGGCGGGTATGTTGAGGAGTCCTGCCCAGTCCGCGGCTGCCGCGCCCGTGTGACCCTGATGCTCGTACGCTTCGCCCATGTGACCCACAAACATGGCTTTGATGTCGCGTTTAGGCTCCAGCAGTGGGCAGCGGTCGAACGCTTCTTTGACGGCTTCGGCGAAAAGCTCCCGTGCGTACAAGCCTTCGTGCTTTCCGAACTTCGACAAGCCCACGCTGACTATTGAAACAAGCGGCTTACCATTCAAACCTGCATTACCTTCCGTGATTGCACAGTAATGTGTGTAGACTCACGTTTAAAAACTATGCAAGTCAAACCCTTTCCGCCAACTACGACACGAAACATGATTCACGGCCTGTAAACAAGCAGTGTGGCTTAATGGTCTATATCATCAAGATACGATATTTGCTGTCACATTGAATCAATGACTTTCTTAAATTTGTCTGCTTCTATCTTGGGCAAGTCATACCGCTTAATTTGTCTTTTAATAGCTGATAGAGAATCCATCTTCTTTTTTCGGTTTTTCTCTTCTGCCTGCAACCGAGCCAAAGAAGTGAGAATGAAGTCATGGACGAGATTTTTATCCAACTCTAAATCTCCTGAACCGAGAGTTTTATTATCGTTGAATCCCTTCAATATAGACATAATCATTACCTGTTTGTTCCATTCTTCGTCATCTTTCTTAAATTTGAATCCCCAAGCCACATACCCATCTATGCCTATTTTGCCACCGCGTTCTATCCACATTTTCCAGATATTTTCATAACTAAATTTTGATGTTACTTCCAAGATTCCACCATCTCGTAACTTAAATCGATAAAAGTCATATGCACCAGCATATCGTTCTTGGTACATTTTTCGGGCTGATTCAATTAAATCTCTTTCAGTCTTTAGTTATGTTAAAATCTTTCATAAGCCGTTTCCATGTGCCATCATTTAATTTAAAAACAATCATTCGTTCAACACCTGTCGCCTCTTTCTTGCCATCTTTTCCATCAATACTTGGCTTGCCTTTTCTAAAGAACAATTATTGCCACCATATTTCATTTCCTTAGGTTTTGCGCTCCTTGAAGTTGTGAATCATGTTCAATTATTAAATCAAAGAGTTTGTCAACAAGTTTTTTTTCTTTCTTCATCCACTATAACGTAATTTCCAGACTTTTATCAAAGTAAATCGCTACCTGCGAAATTAATTCTCCTGATTTCAAAATGGTTCCCTGCATAATAACTTGGCTAGAGAGCGATAGTGTCGACCATGATATGTAGTCATCCTCAAAGTCTTCAACGAAATACATGTTATTGCGGTCGTAGGCTATTCCTATGTTTACCTTGTTGTGGAATGCGTTAAGTATGTTGTCTCTATGACCCCAATCCGAGGAAGCATCATCATACATCATGTCATGCTCCAGCTGCTCAATAGCATTAGCTGGGTCAAGTCCTCCGCTGTCATATGACCAGGCAGCATTCTCGGATACTGCCCCTTTTCCATTCGCCAACGTGTATCGCATATATGGCTTGTAACCGTTCGTGTCCCAATGACTAAGGAACCCCCCCCTTAAGCATGTTTTCAGCGTGACGCTGCCCAGAATCAACGCTGCTAAGCGTAACAGTCTGCAATCCATAAGATTGCCTGTCAGAATTGATTAGCGACAAGGCGTAATCCACCAATTCTTCATGGCTTACCTCTGATGGAGTTGTATCTGGCGACGGCGACGTAGTATGCGATGGAGTCGTACTCGGCACTGGAGGCACCATGGAAGGAGAAGGAGTTGCTGACGGACTTTGATTAAATTGAACGAGAGCGGGGTATGCAGACCAGAGAATAGCACCAACTATTATGACAATTGCAGATAATGCGACTAACTTCTTCAGAGAGAATTGCTTACGCTCTACAGATGGCTTTTCCAACGGTTGTTCATTGCCATATGTAGTTAGGTACGGTGGAGGAACCTTAGGACGATAAGAGCAGTTATGGTTCTCTGGAAGTCTATGTTCAACACAATAATTACCACCGCAGTATGTACATCTAAAAGGAAGCGTCTCTTCCCTCCCGCACTGGTCACACTCTGGCATAATTCCCCTCCAACTGTAACCTAATAGTTTAAGTCTAAACAAAAACTTATCGGATAAGGCAAAGACTTGGAAGAAAAAACTCGATATTTGTAAATTAGCAAGTTTGTTGGTGAATTTCGTTAGGGTTCTTGCCGGCTTTTTTCCACCTTTTCAAGGGATTTTTCAAGATGGTTTCATAAGAGATATAAACGCGGGTTCTAATAGACAATTACGAGGGGTCAAATCGTGAGCACCAGAGTTTTGGAAGACATCCGAGAGGAATTGAAAGAAATCAAGCTCCTCTACAAGGAGTTAGTGGACAAGCTCGTACCCACGGAAGAACCGACCGAAGAGGAAAAGAAAGCCATAAGGGAAAAAGACGAAATCGCCAGCGAAGAAGAACTGATGAAGACGCTGGGCTAAAGCCGATGTTCACCGTTAAAATTAAGAGAAAAGCCCTCAAAACCCTCGCAAAAACAGACCGCAAACAGAAACAGAAAATAAAATCCGTCATACTCATTTTGAAAAACGACCCTATCCCATTCAAGAAAGCGGATGTCTGCAAACTCAAAGGCTGCGACAATACGTACAGAATCAGAGTGGGGTGCTACCCGAATAGTATATGAAGTGCTGTGGGACGAAAAAACAATCCTGATCCACTATGTGGGGCGAAGAGCAAAAGCCTACGAGTAACAAACTTTTGTAAATTTCTTGGTAAATTGGTGAATTGGTAAATTTCGTGAGGGTTCTTAAGGACCCGTTTTTCTCCTGTTTGTTGAAGGGGCGAATGCAAGAGAGTAGGCTTAATCCACTCCAGGGCTATTCTTTATGCCCGATTCATTGGCAACCCGTCATATTTGGAGCCTATTTGGATCCTAATAGCAGATCGATGCAGAAAACTATAGAGGGGGTAGGTCCGTATTGGCGCGGAAACCGCCCAATAGCATGCGGAAAACGGCGCACGCACCTGCTTTAAATAAGGGGGTATAGACAAAAAATGCACGTCAGAGCCACAACTAAGCTTTCAGAAAAAACCCGTGCGGCTTTGCGATACATTTTAAAGTTACGTTGGAAATGCCATTGTATCTAGGAGACGCAAAGTTGAGCACTAAGTGGAGAAGAAGCCCCAAACATTTACGGTGGCTAGACCTAACAAACGCAAAGGACCACTCAAAAATCCTCCACGTTGCCGCTTTGCGAGCAGCCAGAAACATTTACCCCCCTTACTACCGCTCTTCAAAAGACTTCGCAAAAAGAAAATGGAAAAACCCAAAACCCCTCATAGACATATTCCAAGAAAAAAACTGGATAACCATCGTCGCCGAAATCGCAGGCTTTAATAAGGAAACACTAAAAATAAATGTGAAAGACCAGAAACTAACACTATCAGCAAAAGCCAAAGACCGCAGATACTACAAAAGCTTAAATCTACCCAAAGAAGTGGTTCCAAACGCCGTACACACCACCTACAAAAACGGCGTCCTCGAAATCAAACTCAAAAAAGCACCAAAAGAAAGAACACTAAACAAAAAAAGCTGGAAAGAAAATGCCCCATAAAGAAAGAAAAACCCGAAAAATGCGCGGCAGCCGAACACACGGCTACGGCAGAATAGGACAACACCGAGACGCAGGATCAAAAGGACAACGAAAAGTCGGACGACATAAACACTTGTGGAGCTACGTGGTAACTCACGAACCCGACTACTTCGGCAAAAAAGGCTTCACTTCACGGCAAAGCCTCAAACGCCGAGAAAACACCATCAACATCACGCAGCTTAGCCAGTTACCCGTCGAAAACGGCACGGCGCACATAGACCTGACAAGCATGGGCTACACGAAACTTCTGGGAACAGGCAAAATTGCCAAACCCTTAACCATAACCGTGGCTGCATGCTCAAAAACCGCAGCAGAAAAAGTTGAAAAAGCCGGCGGAAAAATCCTAACCGCGTCTGAGGAACACGGAGAGTAAACTTAGTCAATGGCCGGAAGATTCCTAAGCATCTTTAAACCCTTGGCAAGAGTTCTGCCTGAAATTAAGGTTCCTGAACGCAAAGTGGGGTTTAACGAGAAAATCTTCTGGACCGCCATAGTTCTCATCGTCTACTTGGTTATGTCTGAGATCCCGCTTTACGGAATCTCCAGCGACATACAGGATCAATTCGGCCAGTTACGGGTGATTTTCGCCTCAAACCGTGGCACCCTTATGGAGCTTGGCATCGGTCCCATAGTCACTGCAGGCTTGATTCTGCAGTTGCTGGTTGGTTCTGCCATCATACAGGCTGACATGTCTGATCCGCAGGATAGGGGTTTGTTCACGGTGGCGAGCAAGTTCTTTTCCATACTGCTTACTGGAATCCAGGCTTCAGCGTACATAATCAGCGGGATGTACGGTGCCATTGCTGGACCCACAACGCTGGTGATTTTCCTGCAGCTTATTGGCGCTGGGGTAATTGTGATGCTGCTGGATGAGCTTGTGCAGAAAGGGTGGGGATTAGGCAGTGGTATCAGCCTGTTCATTATGGCGGGTGTGGCTCAGAATATTTTGTGGCAGGCGTTTAATCCGGGTGCGGGTTTGTTTGTGGGTTCGCTGGATAATCTTTTGCGCGGTGGGGGTTTGACGTTGACGCAGTGGATTGTTGGTGTGGGTTCGTATCCGTCTTTGATTGGGTTCTTCGCCACGATTGGCACGTTCTTGATTATTATTTACCTGGAAGGCGTGAGAATCGAGTTGCCGATGACTTATGCGGGTTACAAGGGTTTCCGCAGTCGTTATCCGATTA
>CAZPND010000050.1:0-13558 GCA_964587975.1 uncultured Candidatus Bathyarchaeia archaeon | reverse complement strand
AAAACGCCAATACGGACCTACCCCTCTATAGTTTCTGCAACGAATCTCTATTAGGCTCCAAATAGACGGAAAATATGAAGGGGCGGCAAAATACAATGGGCACATTTATGTTTTGGACGTGAACGGCGCAAAGCTTATCAAGCAGGCAAGCGTTCAAAGCGGTAATTCGCGGGTTATCAGCCTATGGGAAACCTCACGGTCGCCGTTCTCGGCGCAGCAGAATACGCAGGCAGCCTCGGCAAAAAGGGCACAGCCTCAGACATCACCCTGTACAACCTGAAAAAAGGCGAAGACACCGTAACATTCATCGAACCCACACGTTACCCAGAAAGGCTGGCGCCGCTTTTTTATGCGGTAGCAATGGCTGAGAAGGCAGTGGTTGTCGTGGACGAGCTGAACTCAACATTGGGCGAATGCCTTGTTATGCTTCAATCCGCAGGCGTAACAGGCGGCTACTTCATCCTTATAAACTACATACCGCAAGAGAAAATTACTCCGTTAATCAAAGGCACCAGCCTGGAAAAATTCGAGTTCATCGAAGACAACCCAGCTTTGCTTAAGGAACGTTGCTTGGCTGAGGCGGCGCAAAAAACGGTTTCTGACGCGTCAAGTGTTGCTGGAACCGTTCCGGTGGACCACGCGTTCAGCGTGAAAGGCGTGGGAACGGTAGTTCTGGGCTTGGTGGCTAAGGGCGCAATCAAGAAACATGACATCCTGAATATTCTGCCTGGAACCATGACCACTCAGGTCAGGTCAATACAGAAGCATGATGACGAATTTGACTCGGCGTCTGAAAGCGACAGGGTGGGGTTAGCGTTGAAAAACGTTGAAGTTCAAGACGTTGACCGCGGCACAGTGCTCACAAATGACCCTTCAGTTAAAACATCCAAAACGCTTGAGACCCAAGCTTTTCTGGTCAAGTACTGGTCCACCCCGCTTAAGGCGGGCATGGTCCTGCACTTGGGGCATTGGATGCAGTTCCTCAACTGCAAGGTTGAATCCGTCACAGATGAGGGCGACTGGCGCAAACCAACTTTGACGTTGACTTTGGAGAAGGGTCTGGTGCATTACCCGGGTGACCAAGCTGTTTTGGCGTATCTGGAAGTTGGCAAACTGCGCGTAGCAGGCACAGTCACATTGCCCTGAAACGTGTCGCGTTCACGGCTTACTCTGCTGGGACTCCACGCCAATCTTGCTTCTCAGCGTAACCATGTACGCCGTCAAGCCTTCTATGCACTGGACCTCTTTTCCCACCAAAGCTGAAAGCTTGCGCCAGAACTTGACGTCGGGTTTTATTTTCCCTCTTTCAAGACTATGCTTTAGGTGTTTTGTTCCTTCTTTTCCGCGTCTGTCAAAATCCAAGAGAAGAATTACTTCAGGCACGCTCAGCTTCTCTATTTCCGAAACTGCGTCCAGAAAGGATTTTCCGCCGGTCTTAACCGTCAGCATCGTGCCAGCTACACCCGAAGCGCGAAGAGCTTCAACGTCCTTTTTCCCCTCCACTATGATGGGCGTTCCTTTCGCTGACGCTTCCGCTAAAGACTCAAGGAGTTCAAGAATTTTTTCCTCTTTCTCTTTCAGCCTCGTCGACAAACTCGGTTTACCTTGTTATCTTCGCTTTCCGCACAATCTCCAAGCTTTCTTGGGCTTCGCTGTTGCTTGCGAAGTAACGTCTCACGGGCTCCAGTATCTCGGCGAGTTCAGCAGCCACGCCGTTTTTAAGGTCTTGCGGGTGAAGCTTGCCCTCCGCATAAGCCGTTTCCAGTTCGTTGAAGCTTTGGAATTCTATGGTGCCGCCGAATTTGGCTGGACGTTCTATGGTGAACGCGGTTTTTTCTCTGAAGATGATGTGCTTGCAAATGTCTATGACGGGGTTGAACGCAATGGTTCTTTCGGGGCAGAAAGCCCGCGTCATCTTCTGCTTAATCTCTGCAGGCGTGTCATAAATGAAAATGCAGGTTTCCGGCTTGCTTTTGGACATTTTTGCCGAAGCCACTGCCTCCTTCTCCTGCCCCTCGGGAATCGGCCACACACTCGGCTTCTCCAGCCCCTGTAGCAGGTGGTGGTGAACGCAGATGGGTTTCCAGTACCCGATTTTCTCCCCTATCTCCCGCGCGACCACGTTGGCTTTCCGCTGGTCCATGCCTAACTGGCAGATTTTCACGCCTAAATGGAAAATGTCCGCCACCTGCATGGGCGTGTACAGAAAATCCGAGACGTAGCGCGCATCGGTTTCTTTTCTTCCCGCGATTTCTAAGGTCCGCCTTGTCCTGGCGATGGTGAGGTTTTTCGCGATGGTCACGGTTTTCGCCCAGTAGTCTATATCATCGTAGAGCTTATCGGAGTAAATGAATTCCACCTTGTCCGCGGGCACGCCAAGCGCAATCCATGAATGGCGGAAAAGCTCAGCCGCCTTCCTGATAAGCGTTAAGTCTCCGCCCAGTTTGTTGTTGAGCCAACCGTGCCATGTGGCCAAGAAGGCTTTGAAGTGCAAGCCCGCCTCGGCAAAGTCCTTCATCTTGTAAGCGCAGATCACGCCCGTTCCCAAGTGCACCAGACCCGATGGTTCCCAGCCGTTATAGGCTACAGGATGCTCCTCTGTTTCCAAGAGCTGACGCAAATCATCAGGCGTTAACACTTCCTCTGTTGGCGGTCTGCAGATTAATTCAATCTTTTTCTCTAAATCCAAGTTGCATTTCCCAGCCTGGTCGTGGTTCCTAGCCTTTAATGTAAACGCTAAACTTAAAAACCTAATCCGCGGCAACACCCGCTTTTCAGAAGCAACTGGAAATCTGAATGGCTACCTTGCGCAGTAAGGCAGTTCGCCCTTTTCCTTGTGGTGCCTCACGCATTTCTCACAATCGCTATGGCGCTCACAATCTCTTTCTGGACATGGACAATTCGGAGCCGACATACAGCATGCTTACGCCAGCAACCATATAATCCTTTAGCCGACACCAAGCAAAAATGAATATGCATCAGCCCTTGTCGCGGGCGGTTGTTTCCCATGTAACCTAACACTTAACCTCACAGCGGAGCGGTGCGCTCTTCTCAGCCAAGCTCTCTCAGCATGGGATATTGTGCCCGCGCCCACCGTGTCCCATGTTTGGGTAAACCCTCCATCACAGCCCGCAAGCTTTGTAGGTCTTGCCGCTTCCGTTGGGTCCGTCGGCATGGATTTGCCAGTGGGATAAGATACTACACAGACTTGGACAATTAAGGGTTGCTGTCTTTCCAAAGTGCTTAGGAATCTAAATCGGCAATCAACAAAATATTAAAGGCGCACGGGCGAACCCTAACGGTGAAATGAAAACCGCTAAAGCCTCCGCCAAACTCTACGCTTTGATAGCCATCCTCATAGTGGTTGTCGTGGCAGTTTTCGTACACTTCAACTTCAACCAGCCACAGGAAACACCCGAACTCCCCACAAGAGACAGCGCCATACCCGCAGACGCCGTAAAAATGACGCCTGAAGCCGACTTCTACCCGCCCATCCTGCACTCGGACGAGTGGATGCAACCAGTGCCCTTATCCAGCGCGGTTAACACGGCAGGCGGCGAAGACTCAGCCTTCGTAATGCCCGACGGCGACACGCTATACTTCTTCTTCACGCCAGACGTAAGCATCCCCGCCGAGCAGCAAGTGCTCGACGGCGTGACGGGCATGTACGTGTCAAAGAAGCAGAACGGCGAATGGACCCCCGCGGAGCGCGTGGTGCTGCAGAACGCTGGGAAGCTGGCGTTGGACGGAGCCGAGTTCGTGCAGGGAGACACCATGTGGTTTGCGTCCGCCCGAGAAGGCTACACAGGCGTCAACTACTTCACCGCCCAGTTCAAAGACGGGAAATGGACGAACTGGCAGTACGTCGGCGACAAACTAATGAAGCATTACCGCATGGGCGAGATGCACATCACCGCTGACGGCAACACCCTCTACTTCCACTCAGACAGGGCAGGCGGCAAAGGCGAATTCGACATCTGGGCTTCGCAGAAAGTTAACGGTGAATGGCAAACGCCCCAAAATGTTGCTGTGGTCAACACCGAGGGCAATGAGGGCTGGCCGTTCCTGACGCAGGACGGCAACGAATTGTGGTTCACGCGGACTTACTTGGGTTCGCCATCCATCTACAGGTCGCTAAAAGTCAACGGCGAATGGCAGGAGCCAGAGCTTATCCTCTCACAGTTCGCCGGCGAATCATCGATGGATAACGACGGGAACATTTACTTTACACATCACTTCTACAACAACCAGTCGCAGATGGTAGAGGCGGACATTTACGTTGCGCTCAAGAAGTGAAACAACCTGCCCATAACGGGAAAGACGCTTAACACAGCGGACAGAAGCTCCTGGCGTGCATGGCTGACCGAGAACTACGACAAGGAAAAAGGAGTTTGGCTGATATTCCCGAAAAAGGCAAGCGGCAAACCCCGCATAGCTTACAACGACGCCGTTGAAGAGGCGCTTTGCTTCGGCTGGATTGACAGCAGAGTCAAACGGATTGACGATAACTCTTATGCGCAGCGTTTCAGTCCGCGAAACCCAAAAAGCAAGTACTCGCAAGCAAACATAGAAAGGCTGCGGGAACTCGTCCGCCTCGGCATGGTGCTGCCATCGGTGCAAGCAACGCTTGGCGACCTTCTTAAAAAGGAATTTACGATTCCGTCAAGTCTCCGAGGGATTGGGGGTTCCCTGAATGTTTTGTAAAATTTTGAGGGATGAAGCGGAAGCTCTGGGTTTTCGCGGTTTTTTCACGGCTTTTTCGATTTTTTCCAGAGTACATGAGGGAGGTGAAAACCGATACCGTATAGGCGAAAACACACGCATGCGAAAAGAGCAGTCGCTAGAAAACGTTGCACTTCATCAAGATAGTAAGATAGAGAGCGAACAAAAAGAGGGCAGACTGTAAATTGACCTCCACCCCATTTTTTGTTATGGTTTTCGCAGTTGTTATATATTTAACCCTTCAAATATTGAAACAATGGAAAAAATGGCAAAGCACGAAACCTTCACTGCCATTATGAACGCAGGAATGGCTTGGGGTGCGATATGTGCAGCACTGTGGTTTTTGTCACCAGAAGAATATAGATTCTGGATAGAAGGAATATTTACTGTGATATTTAGCGGGGTTGTTTCAAGTTACTTCTATTTTGATTATAGCAAAACTCATAAAAAACGCACACCAAAGACGAAATTTCCACCATTAACACCACAAATTCCTAAACAAGCTAAGCCAATAAAATCAGGTAAACCCAAAAAATTGGCTTTTGCCAAAAACTTATTTTTCACTTTATTAGAAGCGTTTGAAGTAACATTTTGCTTAGGCATTATAACTTCATGGGCAAACTTCCACAACTTTTCACCTGAATACAAAAGAATCCGCGTAGATTTCATCCAAGGCGCAAGAAACCGACCCGCCGAATTCCGCAAGAGGCTTAAGTACTTCATTGAGATGACGGAGAAGAATAAGCAGTTCGGGTTCGGCGGCATAGAGAAATACTACTGAAACGATGTGGGAGGGCCGAAGCTGGGATTTGAACCCAGGCAAAAGGCTCCACAGGCCTCTAGGCTACCAAGCTACCTCACCTCGGCCACTTTCATGGACTAACTGGCGATTTGGTAACACCCTTAACGCATACTCCTTATTTTCGTTTACGGAGGATTTCACCGCATCTTTGTTGAAGCTGAGTTTTTGCTTTATGTAGCCTATCCCGCCGCGTCATACACGCCCATGATAGCCCCCGCACCAAGCTAATGCGCTTACCAAATACGCGAAATGCGGCACCCATTATCAATATCCCGTTTTCATTAGCACCAGATTTTACCGCCATTCTGGTTTCGCGCAGCAGACTTAACAACGACCCTAGTTAATCCTCAGCTTATTGATGTGTGGCTCTGGGTGCAGCAGGGTTTATTTCGACAAAACTAATATTCCACTTGAACCGTAGTCATTTAACCATAAACATGAAAATCAATTAGCAAAACTAATTGGTGAATGGCTCAGCTAAATGAAAAAAATAGGAAAAGCGAGGAAAAACAAATGAAAAAGTTACTTGCATCTCTCCTTTTGAGCTGCCTGATTATCTGCACTTTTGCTTCATCAGTTTCGGCTCAGCTTCCTTATGTCACTGTAAACTTTGACAGAATATACTATGATTTAGGCTCCCCGGGAACCGTTGCGATCCATATTGAAACTACGGGTCAGGCATTTGACATAAAGGAGATGGGGTTCAAACTGTATTTCATGACAACAGGCGGAATATTTTTCGTCAGCCCATATTATGGGAAAGACTACGGCGACAGCCCGTTGCAGATAGCAGCAAACGATGATGCAAACATAACTATCAACTTCGACATGCCACAAAGAAGTGACCTTATACCTGGGAAATTCTATTACGTTTTTAATATAACCCTTAGAGAACAGGGCACAACCCCGTATTCCATTGAGTCACCAGGACAACTTGAAGCAATGTCTTATGATTACAACTGTGTTCTCATAACACCTGAAACAACCGCCTCACCTGCTCCAACGACGGAACCAACACCCACACCTTCCTCGACACCGACTCCTACGCCATCTCCAACACCAACCCCCACCCCAACACCAACGCCTACACCTACGCCGACTCCAACACCCATAGACTTCTTCTCAGTAGAAGTGTTATATGGAATAGGCATAGTCGCCACAGCCGTTATAATCATAATAATTCTCGTCATGCTGAAAAAGAGGAAAAAATGAAGACGCAACCGCTAAGAAACGTATAGCACAAACAAAGCGAAACATAAATGCGTAGTTAGGGTGGCGCCGCCGATAGGATTCGAACCTATGACCGACTGGTTAACAGCCAGCCGCTCTACCGGGCTGAGCCACGGCGGCACAGCAAACCTATCCACTTTCAGTTCAACAAAAGTATTTAAGCATAGCCATTAGACAATGAAGCCGCTACGCTATTTGTCGCACTTTACGCTTAGCAATCCCAGCAAAACCCTTATAGAACTCCCTCAGGAAACGACCATACCATTTGCCCCTGAACGATATTTCAAGCAGGTCATTCACCCAGTGAAAGTCATGTTCAACACATTGGAATAGCAACTGCTTATGCAAGTCACTCATCTCCGTTCTTTTGAACCAATCGTCACTTTTCAGCCTGCCCAACGGAACAAAAAACAACGGCACGATGAGACTGCGAAAACCTTTAAGGTCGTCCATCAACTCCATCGTCTTCAAAAGATCCGCCTCTTTCTCCTCAGGAAGCCCCACAATCAAGGTGCAGGCGGGAACCATCATGTTATCATGCATCAAGCCTATGCCATCCTGCACAACATCAGTCCAATTTTCAGCCTTAAACGGATGCGCCTTCGCAGGCATAATCTTCTGTGCAAGCTCAGCGGAACCCGTTTCTATTCCAATTTCTGCGCCCCACCATGTCTGCTTCGATAAGATCATCGCGGATAGCTGTGAGAAAAGCTTAGGTTTCGACGCTACCGCTGCTAGGGAACAGTGGCTCCAGCTTATGCCATCGCAATTTTTCGTCACGAACTCATGAAGCCTTAACAATTTATCATCTTGTGGTATGGTGTTCTTGGAACCGTACAGCATGACATCTTCAGCGTGGAGACAGCAACCCTCAACTTTCTCAGACTTAAGGTTCAAGCTGATTTCCCGTTTAATTTTCTCAAGTGGATACCACCTCAAAGGCCTCAACGTCACGTTACAGAACTCGCAGCCTCTGCAACAGCCCCGTCCAATCTCCACCAACCCGTTAATCGAAGGATGAACAATATCGGGAATTTCCTCTAAACTGGGTGTCTCTTTAACACCAACTTCATAATACGGCGGTAGCTCATCGCCCTCAAGGGCAGCTTTGAAAAGCTTTCCGACAACATTTTCACCTTCGCCGTCAACGATGCAGTCTATCCTGTGGTCTTCAACAAACTTTTGCCTGTAACGAAACTGCCATGCGCCGGGACCTCCAACTATGATTTTTAATCCCCGTTTTTTCGCTTTTTGGATCTCGGGATTGCTCATTAGAAGCTGGAAGTACTTTGCCAGGTACGGTTCTTTCTTGAAAATCGCTGCAAGAGTGCTTGAGGCGGGACCTAAGCCGAAAGGGTCCATTGCGTGAATTCCTAAAACTTTAGCTTCGTTAATGTGTTCTTCTAGGTGATCTGGACTGATTACGGTAACATCTAAGCCTTCCTTCAAAAGTTGAGCTTCAGTTTTTCTCAAGCCATACGGTGCCGCTGCAGGGATGCCTCCTTCTACTTTCAAGGGAGGGAAAAAGAGGAAACTATAAAACCACTCAGGGATGAAGTTTGGAGGAGCGCACGTTCCAAAGCCTAAGAACTCGTTGTCATGATAGTTGCTCATAAGTGTTCGGTCAGCGGTTAAAAGTATTTTTGCCATTTTCTATTCTCTCCTAGGTTTTTCCGCTTTAAATGGAGAACTTGGCACCGTATTTTCTAGGGTTCCACTCAGATATAACTTTTATTGCCCTGTTCTTTGGCGATTACTAGCTGGCTTAGCGCGTAAAGGACGTTGTTAAAATGGTTTTTAAGATTCTTTTGCCGTCAGAGATAAGTTTGAGTTTTGAGGCTCCAAATTTTCTTCTTTCAACAGTTATGGGCAGTTCCTTTAGTGTGAACCGTTTTTCAGGCTCTTGACAGTTATCTCTGTTTCAATTTCGTAACCGTCTGATTGCAAATTGAGTTTATTCAGAACATCACGTTTAATAACCCTGAAACCTGTTTGGCTGTCCGTTACATGTTTGCCTGTTAGCGACATTATCACCAAGTTGAATAAGTGGTTTCCAATTTGATTGAGTTTTGTTGTAACGGATGATTGATTATTCATGAATCTTGAGCCTGCCGCCACGTCGATGCCGTTAAGCACTTCTTGTAGGAGTGGCGCTATTTCTTTGGGTTTGTGTTCTCCATCAGAATCGATGGTTACTATTACGTCGCCGTGGGCGTATTGCAGTGCTTTTTTCAGTGAATAGCCTTTGCCGAGATTTTTCTTGTTTGTTAGCACCGTGACTTTGAACAGTGAAGCTATCAATCCTGTTTTATCTGTTGAGCCATCGTCAACGAGTATTATTTCGTAGGGAAGGTTTAGCTGCTCCATAACGGTGATGGTTCCGGATATGACGTTTTCCACGTTTTTTTCTTCGTTGTAAGCTGGAATTATTACGCTTACCGTCAAACTATCTAGAAAATGCTCAGATCCTAAGTCTGAATAGAACGTGGGTGATTTGTGGATAAATTCTCTTTCTTGCAGATTTTGGGGTAATCTGCTGCCTTCTCCTTGCATCACTTCAGCTTCCCTTCCTCGATTACCATTCAATTCTTCGCTGGTGATAAAAGGCGTTATTTCAGAGTCGTAATATATCATACTTCAATTCGTGAATTAAGCATTAACGTGGTAGACTCTCTTTTTCGCTGTTCCTCAATAAACATAAAACAGATTTTGAAGGAGCGAGCGACCAATTATCCTTCTTTTTGCCTTTCTCGTATCGTTTCGCTGGAACGAGGCAGCGAAGGCAGTCGAGCCGTGACTTAAGATATGCTGTCATATCTTGAGAAAATTTCGCCGTTAAGTAGAGCTATTTTTACTAAGAAATTTATTTGCCAATTTGTGCTTTGATTTGTAAACTAAAGAAGATTAAGGAAATTTTATAACATACGTTAGCAAAGGTTTATACATTATTACCTAAGCTGTTGAAGGGGAGCGAATTATGCACAAAGAATTAAACAGCATAAGCGATCTTGCAAAAGCATACATAGGCACATACGAAGGCTCTGAAATAACCCTTAGGCCGATAAGCAATGAAGTTAAAGCGAGAAGAGGGGAATATGAATGCTTTGGTACTTACCTAAAACAAATAAGCGATAAAGCTAAAGCTAGACGAGGTATCCCATAGATTTGTGGATTATCTTTTCGTTTTGAGATATACTATTTATCTTGAGCAGGACCTAAAAATGTCTGAACATAAACCTGAGTGGCCTGAATATGGCGACCTTGTAATAGCTACGATAGAAAAAGTGACGGATTACGGAGCCTATGCTAACCTTGAAGAATACAACAAACAAGGTTTACTTCACATCTCCGAAATTGCTAACGCCCGGATAAGACGAATACGCGACTATGTAAAAGAAAACCAAAAAATGGTGCTAAAAGTTATCCGCGTAAACGTTGAAAAAGGCCAAATAAACTTGTCGCTTAGACGCGTTACAAAACGCGAAAGAATTGAAAAAAATAAAAGCTGGAAAAAAGACCGCAAAGGAGAGGCACTCCTGAAAATAGTAGCAGAAAAAGTTGGTTTACCCATACATGAAGTCTACCAGAAAGCTGGAGTAATTCTCGAAGAAAAATACGGTTTATACGAAGGGTTCGAAGAAGTAGTGAAAGAAGGCTTAGAGGTCCTAACTGAACTCGACATACCTGAAGATCTCGCTAAAGTCATTGCCCAAGTTGCAGAAGAACGCATAAAGATCAAGATGGTAAAAGTCAGGGGCGTGCTTGAAGTTCGTTGCAGTAAGCCCAACGGTGTTAAATGTATCCAAGACGCATTTATTGGCGCCGGGAAATCACATAGAGCCAAAGACGCCAAAATAGAATTCTACGTAATAGCTGCTCCAAAATACAGCGTAGAAGTTTCGGCTGATAATTGGAAACGTGCGGAAGAGCTTTTCGAAAAGGTATGCGAAAGCGTGGTTACTAACATTACAAAGGCGGGCGGACATGGGTCTTTTATGAGGAAAAAATAGAAGCGTAAAAACTTGACATACTTCTATATCTTGAAAAAACTATTTCTTTGAACCTCTCTTTCTTCTTCTGATAATCCCCGAACAGAGATGATTTCATCGGTTAAGCCATAGCTAACCTTGGAATCTTTATGTTTGCGACTTTGAAGGCCATCCATTGTTCAGGAAGGTAATCTAGATTGTTTTCTTACTCTTATGTTGAAAATCCCTCAATTCTAGAAAGAAACGCATAAAAAAGGTACTTCATACCACCCCGCGTCTCTTTCCCCTTTTTCTTTTTGTTAATTCGCGTAAAAGTGGCTGAGGTGAGGTACACTCGCCTATCGGTGGAGATGTCTCCCACAACCAAATCCTTTTTTTCTGTTTCGGGATACGTTCCGCAGTCATTCATAAACAGTCAGGGGGGCCATCCAACTTGCATTCGTAATAGGCGAAGGAGTTGTGATTTCTTGAAGAAGGTTCAGCGTGATGCACGATCAGACTAAGAGCTGAAACTCAGAAAACCTTAACTGAATGAACTAATGATAGTGAATTACGGAGGAGTGTGGTATGTCTGGGCAAACAGGTAGTATACCCATTTTAGTTATGAGGGAAGGATCGGGAAGATCCGGGGGCAGGGATGCCCAACGAAATAACATTATGGCGGCAAGAACCATTGCTGAAGCCGTAAAAAGTTCGTTAGGTCCCAAAGGTATGGATAAGATGATGGTGGACAGTTCTGGAGATGTAATCATCACCAGTGATGGACGAACTATCCTGGATAAGATGGATATTGAGCATCCAGCTGCTAAGATGATGGTTGAGGTAGCTAAGACCCAAGACGCGGAAGTAGGGGACGGAACCACCACTTCAGTCATTTTGGCGGGAGAACTCTTGGGAAAGGCTGAGGAATTGATAAACAAGGGTGTTCATCCAACAGTGATCGTTGAAGGATACAATAAAGCGGCTGATAAAGCTCTTGAAACCCTTGAAAGCATTGCGATTCCAGTTAAGCCTGAAGACAAGGCATTCTTGAAGAAGGTTGCTGCAACCTCCATGGCCAGCAAGCTGGTGTCTGCGAACAAAGAGCAGCTTGCAGATATAGCTGTCGGAGCCGTTTTAAGTGTGGCTCAAAAAGTCGGAGAGAGCTACCTGGCGGACTTGGACGATATTATGGTGGAGAAGAAACCCGGTGAATCCATGTCTGAAACTAGGCTGATTGAAGGGTTGGTTCTTGACAAGGAAGTTGTGCATTCAGGCATGCCCAAATGGGTCGAGAAAGCAAAGATAGCATTGTTAGAAAGTGCACTTGAAATCAAGAAAACCGAGTTCGATACCAAAATCAACATTGAACTTCCTGAACAGATGGATTCTTTCTTGCGGGAAGAGGAGGACATGCTAAAGGCAATGGTTGAAAAGATAGTCACGTCAGGTGCTAATGTCGTGTTTTGCCAGAAAGGCATAGACGACATGGTGCAACACTTCTTAGCTAGGAAAAGAGTCTTAGCGGTTCAACGAGTTAAGGAGTCGGATATGAAGAAACTAGGTATGGCAACCGGCGGAAAGCCTGTTACTAATCTAGAAGGGCTCTCAAAAAGCGACCTCGGCTTTGCGGAAATTGTTGAGGAGAGGAAGATCGGGGATGACAAAATGACTTTCATCGAAGGTTGCAAGAACCCGCGCTCGGTATCTATTCTTATAAGAGGTTCGGATAAACGCTTCCTTGACGAAGCTGAACGATCAATTCACGATGCTTTATGCGTAGTCCGTGATGTTGTTCAGGCGCCCAAGATTGTTGCGGGAGGGGGAGCCCCAGAGATGGAAGTTGCAAGAGCACTAAGGGGTTATGCTGAAACTCTGCCGGGCAGAGAGCAACTTGCGGTCCGGAGCTTCGGTGAAGCTATGGAGATTGTGCCGTTGACGTTGGGTGAAAATGCAGGTCTGGATCCTGTTGATCTTTTGTTAGAGCTTAGGACCCGTCATGAGAAGGGCGAAAAATGGGCAGGCGTCGACGTCTTCGAAGGCAAAATCAAAGACATGAGCGAACTGGAAGTCTACGAGCCCTTGGCTGTTAAGAAGCAGACAATCAAGTCTGCCAACGAAGCTGCCACTATGATACTGAGGGTCGATGATGTGATCGCTTCAGGAAAGATGAAAGCTCCGCCTATGCCTCCTGGCGGAATGCCAGGGAGCGGCTACGGCGGTATGCCACCAGAGTACTAGACAATGTTGATAACTACTCAGAAGTAAACCCCCATTTTTTGAAATAATTCAGTTCTCTCTTGTTATCGGTGTCAAACTTCCCCTATGCCTAACAGGCTCTGACCTCAGAAAACGTGTTAACTAAAACAAGAAAAAGATGAAGAAAAGGAAGACTTTTACTCTTCGCCCATTCCGCCAGGCATTCCGCCGCCTGGACCACTTGGACCGCCTTTCGGCGCTTTGGATGTTATGACGTCGTCAATGCGCAGTATCATCGATGCGGATTCGGCTGCGGATTTTATCGCTTGTATTTTAACTACAATGGGCTCGATGACTCCGTTGTCTATACTATTCTCGACTTTACCCGTGAATACGTTTAGACCTTTGTATTTGCCAGTTTCCTTGTCGTGCGCTGATCTAAGCTCCACCAAAACGTCAATCGGATCGAATCCACCGTTTTCCGTGAGTGCTCTGGGTATTATTTCCATTGCGTCAGCGAAGGCTTCTATAGCGAGTTGTTCTCTGCCACCGACTTTGGTAGCGTATCTGCGCAGTTCCTTGGCAACTTCGATTTCTACTGCTCCGCCGCCAGCGACTATTTTATTGTTCTCTGTGA
>CAZPND010000049.1:0-13979 GCA_964587975.1 uncultured Candidatus Bathyarchaeia archaeon | reverse complement strand
TTCCAATCGCGCAGGTCACAGCCGAGTACATGTCGGAATTGGTGCTTGCGGTTACTCGAGCGGCAAAGGTGGACGCGTTGAATCCGTGATCGGCATGTAACATCATGAAACGGTCGATGGCGTCTTTTTCTTCTCTATCCGCGGGAACTCCTCGGAAGAGGTAGAGAAAGTTTTCAGGGAAACCAAAGTTTGGATTTGGCGAGACAAGTTGCTGGTTAGTGCGTAGTCTGTAGAGGGTAGCGACGATGGTGGGCACCTTGGCCACTAATCGTATGGCTCTTTTTTTGTTCGCTTGCTCCGATTTGTAATCGGGGTCTGGGTCGTACATGCTTAGGTGCGAGGTTGCAGTGCGTAAGACTTCCATCGGATGGCTGTTTTTGGGGGCAGCCTTTATGCATTCAATAACCGCGTCGGGCAGGGTCATTTCAGCGATGAGTTGCGCCCTGAACTCGTCTAACTCGTTCTTGGTGGGAAGTTTACTGTGAAGCAGGAGGTAAACTACTTCTTCATAGCACACGTGCTCCACCAGATCATCTATGTTATAGCCCAAATAGTAGAGGGTGCCCATGGGGTCCACGAAGCTGATTTTGGTTTCAGCAGCGGCGACATCTCTTAATCCACGGGTTACTACCCTATCGTGATTGTTAATCATATACTGTATTACATTCCCCTTTTTTGTTCGATTTTTTTCTTCCGAAACCTGCGTATACACCTGAAGCAGTTACCAGATGACTTCTTTGCGAGAACAACGAGTGTGGCAAGACCCTTGAGATTTCCCCCTTAATCAAAATTCTTGCAATCAACTCGTAAATAATAGGTCGAAAGATCAGGGAAGTAATATGCCGCAATGTTTTTAAATTTTTCTTTGAACACGTATTTTTTAGTTAAAACTCGTGTTTTTAAGCATTTAGCCCACAACTCTTTTAAATGATAAGCCGCTGATATACACAAGCCAGTAAAAAATGTACCTAACTGCATTTTAGTCGTTTCCAACTGGCGCAAGAATAATAAGAGGATGTTTCAAAACACATGACAGAACATAAGAAATTAGAGGACAGTATCTGCTCTGTAATGCAGCTGCCTTATTATGCAGATTTATCACCTGATGAAAAGGAACAATTGACGCAAGTGGTTCAAGCACACCCCATGCGCGTCAGTCCATATTACTTGTCTTTGATAGACTGGAACGACCCGCATGACCCGATAAGGAAAATAGCCGTGCCGTCCTTGGATGAATTAAATATTGAGGGCGTTTATGACACGAGCGGTGAAGCTGAGAACACGAAAATGCCGGGTCTTCAGCATAAGTACGCTGAAACCGCGTTAATATTGGCTACAAACAGGTGCGCAACCTACTGTAGACATTGTTTTAGAAAACGCCTTGTTGGATTGCCAACGGCGGAGATTGTGAGTCGTTTCGAAGACGCTGCGGATTATATTGCGAAACACGAGGAAATAAATAACGTGTTAATCAGCGGCGGGGATCCGCTTGTGCTTTCTAACGAAGTTATCGAGACATTCTTGGAGGCATTGTCAAAAATCGATCATCTTCGATTCATTAGATTCGGCAGCCGAACTCCAGTTACTCTCCCAAGCAGGTTCAGTGACCCAGAGCTTTTGGCTCTTTTCAAGAAGTATTCGCAGATTGACAGGCGACTTTACGTCGTGACGCAGTTTAATCATCCGCGAGAAATAACCCCGCAATCTGTGACCGCAGTAAACAATCTCTTGAAAGCAGGCGTTTTACTGAGCAATCAGACGGTTCTGCTTCGAGGAGTTAATGACGACCCTGACACGCTCGCGACTTTAATGAATAGGCTGGTTAGCATCGGCGTGGCGCCTTACTATGTTTTTCAGTGCCGCCCCGTTAAAAGAGTAAAAACTCACTTCCAAGTTCCAATATGCAAAGGAGTCAAAATAGTGGAGCAGGCAAAGGCAAACTGTAATGGGCACAGTAAACGCTTCAAATACGTTATGTCGCACAAAACCGGTAAAGTGGAGATACTGGGCATACTTGATGATGAGGTATACTTTAAGTATCATGAAGCCAAAAACAGGGAAAACTTGGGCGTTATGTTTAAACGCCGAGTGGATGGGAAAGCGGGATGGCTGGATGATTTTCGTGCTGATGATGGGCTAGATTAATAAGGAACCAGAATTTAGAGTTGCAACAATTTAAGTGAAACGCCATGTTCAGCCTAACGTTAGCCTTGTCCAATTTACTGCAGCAATATTTGGGCTTAAGTCAAATTGTTAGTGAAATAATTGCTTTCGCATTGATATTCACACTGGCAATTGTTATTGCTTGGATAGGGCACTCACTTTTCAAGAGGTACTTATGCAGATGGGCTGCAAAAACTGAGACAAATCTGGATGATGAGATACTCCGCAATGTACGGGCGCCAATATTTCTTCTAGCAATCTTGTTTGGCTTATATTACGGCTTAACGGGTATTGCTTCGCTCAAAGCTTACTCTGGAGACCTCGCCACAGCATTCACAGTTGGCGAAATTTTAGTCGTAGCTTTCATAATAACTCGCATAACTAATGTTCTAATAAGCTGGTACGCTGAACAAAGAGCAAAACGCGAAAAAAACGTAAGCAACCACATAATATTCATTCTCAAGAAAGTTTTACAGATTATAATTTACGTTTTTGCTTTGGTCATAATTCTCGGAGTTTTTGGCCAAAACCTCTCAGGCGTCGTCGTAGGTCTCGGTGTAGGAGGCATAGCCATAGCATTGGCTATACAAAACATCTTAAGCGATGCACTCACCGCTTTCTCCATATATTTTGACCACCCATTTGAAATCGGCGATTTTATAGTTGTCGGAGACTATGCAGGAACCGTTACTAAGATAGGCATAATATCAACCCGGATTCAGCTATTGCAAGGAGAAGAACTGATAATTTCAAACAAGAATCTGATTTCCTCGTCTGTGAGGAACTTCAAGAAGCTTGAGAGAAGAAGAATCGTGTTCGCCGTTAAGGTGACTTATGACACGCCTATCGAGAAACTTAGAAAAATACCAAAAATAATAGGAAAAATCATAAACAACACAGAACAAGCCGAGCTGGATAGGATTCATTTTCAACAGTTCGGAGATTTCAGCCTTGACTTTGAAATAGTGTATTACATAACCACAGCCGACTACAACACATACATGGACATCCAGCAGAAGATAAATTACGAAATCATGGAAGAGTTTGACAAAGAGAAAATCGAAATGGCTTACCCCACTCAAAAAATCTTCTACGTGAACGAAAAAGACGCCGCTTAGCCGTCAAGTTTTCAGCTTTTTAATAAGCCACGCCATATTTTTCCCCAAAGTCTCCATGGTTTGCATGCCTTCCTCATCGTTCGCGACATCGCCTTTCTTCCGCCCCAACCCAACATTCCAGTAAGACGAGGCTGGAATAATCATCTGACTTATCAGGAAAAAGTGGTTTATGGCGTCAAAAGTGGGAATTGCACCCGCCCTTCTGACCGCCACCACCGCCGCGCCTACCTTCCTCTTGAAAACGTAATCATTTGCTAGAGCAACATATCCTGCCCTGTCAATGAGCGCCTTAAGCTCAGGCGACATCATCGAAAAATAAACTGGCGAACCCAGGATTACGCCGTCTGCCTCAACCATTTTCTGTATGTACGCGTTCACGTTGTCGTCTTCGATTACGCAACGGTTGTTCCTTGTCGAGAAGCAGGTTCTGCAGGCGTTGCAGCCGCGTATCTGCTCTCCTGCAAGCTGAATCAGCTCAGTCTCTATGCCTTCTGCTTCGAGAACACTGAGAACACGACGTATCAGCACAGCCGTGTTTCCGTCTTTTCTGCCGCTTCCATTAAAAGCCACAACTTTCATGTGAACGCCCCAACGGATTAATCGAAGGATAGCATAAATACGTAACGGCTAATCGGAACCTTTAACCGAGTTATGCGTGTTTGGCTGTTTTTCCGCCTGCGAAAACGGGTGCAAGAGAATTTAAGTTATTAAGAAGAGACTATACTCATACAAAGGGCAAACGAGGGAGCTTTGAGGTTGAGTTATAAACAAAATATGCATCCGAAAGTCAGCAAAGCCGAGATAGAAGTGTTTAAAGCGTTAAGTGCAGCTGGCTTAACAGGCGGCATGGTTACACAAAAACCCATAGTGCTGAAGCTTACGGTTCCTGATTTTTGCTGGCTTAACAAGCGAAAAGCGGTGTATCTGGACGGTTTGCAGGCGCATTCAGGTGATAAGCAGCAGGAGCGGGACGAGGAAATCTGCGAGTTGCTGGAAGCTAAAGGCTGGGAGGTGCTTCGGATACCGTATGGCCCGCCGTTGAGCAGAAAGGAATTGCTGAGAATTGTGGCGTCAATTAAGGATTTTGTGGGTTTCGATGAAGAGTGAAGCCTTTCTTTGCCAGCGGTTGACGTTAGGGCAATGTTTCAAGTTTTGAAACGCTCATTCCGCAGTGTCCCTTAACTTAAGAGGGCAACATTATCTAAGTTGTGATTTGGCATGATGAAAAAAAGGCAGCTTGTTGCTTTGGCCATGTTAGTATCTGTCATAATGACGGCGGCGCCAGCTTCAGCGATACTCTATGGGAAAGCCCAAGTTCAAGAGGCTCCCGCGGAAGAACTGGTTGAAGTTGCTGACAAAGCAGAACAACAAGTGAAAAATCTAATAGACCTTGTGTATGCAAATGAGACGGCTCTGCAAAAGATTGATGCTGTTGGCCTTCTTGACGAGTTGGAAGGTAACGTGACGCTTTACGGTGAAGGCGTGGCAAACTTGACTGCGGCTTATGATTCGCTTGAAACATCGGATTATGACGCAGCGGTTGATTACGCAACCGAGGCTCTAGGCGTTTTCAGAGAAGTGTACAGCTCCATACATGTCATACTTGAAGCAGCGGGTCTTCAGAAAGGACATTTGGTTGATAATCAAGGACTTTTAGACGCTGTGGCACGTGAACTGCAAAGAATCGATCAGCTGAGAGATATACTGCCTGAAGATGCGCCCGACAACATTAAGCAGTTGCTTGACGACGCCGAGGCTCTGCTAGACGTAGATGCGGCCCGCGCTTTGCTTTTGGAAAGCAAATACGCCGAAGTAAGAGCTACCCTACAGGAGGCAAAACAGCTCATATCCCAAGTTTACCAGTACTTGAAAGAACAAGCTGAAGAATCCAACACTTGGCGGGTCCAAGGCTACTGCGAGAGAGTTCAGGAAAGAATCAGGGAAAGATTCAGAGCTGGAAACCAGTCGGGAATCAACTTCACCCCTGTTCTGGAATCCCTCGGATACCAAAGCGAAAACCAGTTCATGGAAACTCTGCAGAACATGATTCAAACAGCCCAAGGCAGCACAGGCAACTTCCAGAACGCGTTGCAAGATTTGGAAGCGATTGGCAACATGGTTCAACAGATGGATCAAGCACTTAACCAGGAGATGCAGCATCATCAAGGCGGTAACGGTTCGGCTGGCGGAGACAGCGGGAACGGTTCAGGCGGTATGGGTCCAGGCAGCGGCGGCAACGGCCCATAAACAAAGCAAAACTTAGCCTCTCTTTTTTATTTTTTAAGCTGCACTTGATTCTCAAGACCGATTCTTTTCACTTCAACAATTTCCAGCCTCTCAAGCCTTCTAACCAGCCTCCACAGGCTTGTTCGCGCCATGTCTGGAAATCGTTCTCTTATCTCAGCCTCAAAGGCTTTGCCGTCTTTTTCCGCAAGGAAAAGTAGAACGTCCTTGTCTTCCTTTCTAAGCTGAGGGTTAGCTTTCACTATTTTATCAACGTCGGGTCCTTTCCTTCGCTTTACGATGAATAACGCGGAAAGAACAACTGCAGCTACTGCAACTACGGCTGCGATCAAGTATTCAATTGGGATTGGGGCTGTAGGGGTTTCATCGCCACCTAATTCGTCTTGCGGAACCAAGGGCACAGTGTAGCTTATCTCCCAGGCGCCTGGACGCAAAGACAGAGTTATTCCGGTTCCGCTTGTGTCTATCGCGGTTGGCATCTCGCTGAGGTAGATTACTGTTGAATTTTGCGGCAGAAAAACCGTCAAGTTGTATGGGTTATCCGCGATCAAGGTCCATACTTCGGCTTCCTTCTTTGTAAGCGAGAGTGTGTCGTATTCGACCAGCACGCGTTCAGCGCCCAAAGTGTAAATGGTTAGATTACCTCCGACGATTTGGTAGTCTACTGCCATCTGGTTTTCGTCAAGCACTATCAGGTTCTCGATGGATGGAGACATAAGCGGCAGAGTTACTTCAGGAGCCAACTCGTCCACAATTAAAGTTTGCGTGACGTGAACTAAGCCGTCTCGGTACACGTTGAGGTTGATGGATTCAACTTCGAACAGGGATTCGGCTGCGGCGGTTGCAGTGGAAAACGCGGCTAGCGTAAAGATGGATATGGCTGCAAGGAGGATTCTTAGGTTGGAGCGGTTCATGTCATTCATTGCCGAATTAGTGCTGTCCAGAATTATAATTTTTGTGCATCTGGAGTTCAGGACATGATGGTGTGCAAATAGCTTGGCGTGGTGAAACGGGCGTTCCTGTTTTTGGAATGCTTTTCTCGCGGTGTCCCTTAAGTTACGCACTAGCGTATATTGTGTCAGGTGATTTAAGATGGTAAAAACAAACTTCAAGAAAAATCGAACAAAAATCGCGGCTTCCGTTATTACATTGCTGATGGTGATGTACTTTGCGCCCCTTTGCTTGGCTTCTGATGGGGCTGGACAAGGCTCCGACGCCGGCAAAATCGAAGTTCCAGGCGTTCCCGACAGCGCTCTGCAGTACAATAAGACTGACGTGACGCCTGTGGCTCAAATGGAACAAGTTCAAGCAGGAGAACCCGCTCTGTTCCAATACAGAAACATGACCATGCTAATGAACTGCACCCGAAACTGCGACTTGGTGGTTACCGTAGACCCAACAGTTAAGCCTCAACTATTCGGGCTTTCAATCGACCCGAACCGAACCATGACGCTAACCATGAACTTAAGCGGCTCACCACTTGAAGGCGCAACGGTCATGGAGCGAACCCTCAACTGCTACTTCGGCATAGAACCCAACGCAACGCTACAGCTCAAAGCTCAGCTGAGGCTACACATCAACCAGACGGAACTCAGCCAAGAACTCAACAGGGAAGTTAACGCGTCAAAGCTCACGTGGATGTACTGGAACCGAACCCGCGCCCAATGGGAATCCGTCGAAAGCTACATGGACCAAAACGGTTACTTGATGTGCAATACTGACCACTTCTCCACATGGACGGTCGCTGAAATTTCAGAGTCAACAGAAGCCTCTCCAGAACCAGAACCAACAACCAACGGCATACAAACCGCGTTCGTCTACGCTGGAATCGTAGCAGTTGTCGCGGTCGCTCTTGCAGTGGGCATATACGCGAAATCAAAACGCAAAAAATGACCTCACCCTCTTTTTTTATTTTCTGAATTACAGAATCAAGTAAACTGGTCTTATATCACATATGCTATTATGATGGTTATGGCGTAGATCAGCATAGCTAAGTGAAAAAGGGGCAGCGCCTTCATCCCGGCATCAGCGTTTTTTCCCTTCAGTATTATGAAGTTTCCGGCGGATATCAGCAGAAACGCCACTGCAAAACCTGCGATTGCCATGGTTCCAAGCACGTTCAGAAAGAGAATTGCGGCTGCAAAATGGATGATGCTGAAAAGAAGTATCCAGTAGGCTGTTCCTTTCAGCCCGTACAGAACGGGGATCGTGTTCATTTCCTTAACTTGGTCATTAGCCACGTCGCTGATGTCGTTGACTCCCAGGTGTGCTTGGGCTAATGGATAGAAGAAAAAGGCGAAAAGCAGGGTATTGATGCCTGGGCTGCCGAGGCAGAGGTAACCCGCTAGTGGAAAAAGCGTGAAGTCTATCCGTCCGATCAGTTGGGCGGCAGGGAAATTCTGTTTCCGTTTTTTGATTTGGTAAAATGCTTCTAGGCAGTAACAGGTTATCATGATGCTGAACACGTAAATTGACTGCGGAAACGGCAGGGTGAAAATGATGAGTGTGGTAACGGCTACGAGCAGAGCAAAGAGCAGTGACGCTTTTTGCTGGGAGATTAAACCTTGGGGGATGGGTCTTGTCCCGAAGACCCGCCAGTACTTTGTCAGCTTGTCAAACTCTACATCTTTCTTATCTATGTCTGTGTCCACAATGTCGTTTAAGACGAGACCAGCTTCAAACCCGAGGAAGCCGATTAACACCACTTGCAGTATGAGTAGCCAGGAAAAACCATCGTTAAATTGGAAAGCAAGGAAGAGTCCTGCGCAGAAAAGGATCGGCCAGACAAAAAAGAAATGTAACCTTGTTAAGTCAATGAAAGCTTTGACGCTCTTTTTCATCCAAACGCCCCATCTTCCACTCTTACTAGGATTAGTTTAATTATTAAACTGTTCTCAATAGAAACTAAAATAGCTGAGAAACCGGTAATGAGCATTCCGAAAATTCTGAAAATAATACGTGCTCACATCGTGGTGGGCGGAGCTCTGGCGTTCTCGCTCGGGGGGCTCTTGGCTGTTGCTGGCGGCGGCAGCCCTGACCCTGCACGATTCGTTTTAGGGTACTTTGTTGTGCTATTAGGCGATCTCTCAACGCATTACAGCAACGATTACTTCGACTATGAAGTGGACAAGTACATTGAGCAGAAAAAGTTTTTTGCAGGCAGCGGCATCCTCGTAGGCAACCCAGATCTTCGTTCATTATCACGTCGTATCTCGCTTGGGCTGCTTGCCTTCTCGAATATTCTGGCGGTCGGGCTTGTTCTTTTTCTTAGTGCGCCCGTCGAATTTTTCCTCGTCATCCTAAGTGCAGACCTTGTAGGATGGTTTTATTCAGCGCCTCCGCTGCGTTTGACTTCAAGAGGCTTCGGCGAGCTTGCTGTGGCTTGCGTCACAGGCTTCGCGATTCCCGGGTTAGGTTACTTGGCGGTGAGAGGCCAGTTTGATCCTCTGTTTTTCTGCTTCGCGGTTCCTTTCGTGATGTACGGGCTAATGCTCAGCCTTAGTCTTGAGGCTCCTGACGCTGAAGTTGACAGGAAGGGCGGAAAACAAAATCTTGTTGTTCGAAAAGATGCGCGGAGCGTTTTTTCCCTTGTTTTTGCGTTGTCGATCTCAGCTGCTGTAGCGTTCCTTGTCTATGGCTGGTTTATCACTTCGGGGGTTGTGGATTTTGGGGTTGTGTTTCTTTTTTCCTTGGTGCCCTTAGCGGCGGGGCTTCTTGGGTTTGCAGGCGTTTTAAGGAAAAATGAGGTGAACCGGTTTAGCGCGTTGAATGTGGGGTCGCTTTTTGTCTTTAACATGCTTATGGTCGTGTATCTGCTGGCTCTCGCATTGTCGGCGTAATGGGTGTGAAGCAAGAATTATAAGATAAACCGTTGCAATATGATATCATGAAGGCTTGCGTTCTATACATCTCACGCACCGGGAACACCAAACGTTTGGCAGAAGCCATAGCAGAGGTGCTGGAGGCACCGGTTTTTGACATAGCCGCTGCGCCTGACCCCTCGGTTGCCGATGACTTTGATTTGTTGGCGATAGGCACGCCTGTTATGGGTCTTAGACCGACCCCCGAGGTGCACTCGTTTGTTAAGCGCCTGCCAGAATGTGCGGGTAAGAAGGCGATTCTGTTCTGCACTTATGCCATTAGAAAAGGTGGAACTTTGAACGTGTTGGAGAAGGAGCTTGCCGAGAAGGGTTATGTCACTATCGTAAGCGTGTCTAAGAGAGGTTTGAAGCCGAGTAAAGCTGATTTCTCGGATGTTTTAGCTGAGATAACTAAGGCGGTGGAAGAATCAAAAACTGCTTAGACCTTAATTCAGGCTGATGATGGAGTGCCCGTTTCCACATGCAAATGGGGGCGGGTCCAAAAGTTTTCTGTGTAGATGTTTGTTTTGCTTGTGCTATGTAAAAATAGCAATAGTATAAGTGATGGCGACACCCTATATAGGATATATCGCGGTGAAAATTATGATTTTAAAATGTTCTGAATGCGGAAACACCTTTAAAATTGACGCGCTTAAGGACGGCGACGTGGTAACCTGTCCTGTTTGTGAAGCAGATTACAAGGTGGTCGCCAAAGATGGAAAAGTCCTGCTGAGAGAATTCGTCTATGAAGATGACGATTATGGCGAGCTGCTAAGATAGGTCAAACGGAAAAAAGGTGATGTTTGAATTGATTACTTGGGAATACAAGGTGATTCCGATAAAGACGCGAATTCACTCCAACCATTTTGAAGGAGGCAGCAAGCCCGTAATGGAAGATGTCCAAAAAGACCTGAACAGCTTTGGCAAAGAAGGCTGGGAACTTGTCGGCGTCCAAGACGTCAGTCTTCCAGATGGCAGAAGGTTTACAGTCGCCTACCTCAAAAGACAAACCGAAACCAAATAGTCAGATGCCTGATCCCCCGTTTACGCTAACCACGTATTCCTCAAGATGGACGATGGGAGCTAACTTCAAGCCATTCTCGTTTTGGCTATGCCCCTGTGAAAGAATGCAACAAAAAGATAGGGAAAAACAAGTGAACTTCCTGGTCTAAAGTGTTCTAAAATTCCCCAAGTTGTCTTCTTTTCCAGTAACATTCTTGGCAATATATTGGTTTGCTTGCATCGTGTTTGGCTGAAATTTGCCATTCTTGACCGCATTCAGAGCATGATATTTTGTATTTTTCTTTGTACTTGAACATTCAGTATCTCAACTCCTTAAATTGACTTTGCAAAAAACACTTCTTGCAAGCTCCATCAAACACTAACTCGACACTAATAAACCAATGCATAACTTTCCGCCAAAGCTTGCCTGTTTCAACATCAAAACCGTCTCATGAAGTTCAGAATATGGTTTGCCGGCACCTATCAAGTAAAATGGGAAAGAAAAACCCAAATTTTAATCATTATAGAAGAAGAAATCGGCAAGCTGAATAGATATGTTGATTAACTTCGCCTGTATTCCTTGTCTCAGGCGATGGTTGATGTGGATTTTAAGCTGAGAATATTCAAGAGAGATTACACTAACGACCATGTTGCGTGGAACCATTTGCGGTTCGCTGTTGTAGACTTGCACAAATCAGAAGATTATCCCTCAAACTTTGTCAGCATGTTGCCCATGAGAATAGATTCTGATGGAAAGATGCCGAGTATTTTCACGAAGTTTTTCGGACCCAAAAGCCTAGAGACTGCCCGAAGACTATTGAAAGAAGCTTTGAAGACGGAGGATGATTCTGAAATCAAAGCAGAGATAAAAAGACGGCTGAACCTGCTTGAACCTAACCCTGTTATTCAAATTAAATGTGTTGTCTGCAAAAAATTCTTTCGCACCCAAAAAGAAAGAGCATTCAAACAAAAAATCTGTCCAGAATGCATGAAAAGGTACCGTAGCCAAGAATAACAGAACTGTCCATTATGAAAACGAGCTGCCTTCGGTTTAGCGTGAGTCTTGAAATTAACTGCCGTTACAATCTAACTAGCGACTAATTCAACGGTTGTTCCCAACGCCTGACCCGGCACTCCCTTCTTGAATCTAACTTTAACAACCCCGTTCTTTCCATGAAAACCTACAATTTGGCCAATAAACTTCTTGTTTTCGCCCTTCCAAACCACTTTCTGACCTAGGAGGTGTCCTGCCTGAGCGGCAGAATCCACGTTGGCAAATTGAATTAAGCATTCGCGTGAAGATTGTGTTCTGATGCCTATGTGATAGTTCATTATTTTTCCATAAACTTGTTGAGACAAAACTTTCACCTTTAACAAGGCTTACTTAAGACGCCACTTGCTCTTAAACATGCTTCATTTAGCTTTAACCTTTTACTTGGCTCGTTTGAGCCGCTTGGAAGCGTTTTCTCTCCGCTGATTTTTGCATGAAAAATCATCGTGTATATGAAGAATGCCTTTGAACTTTGATTCGGTTGTTTTTGCGTGCAGGTTAAAAAGTAGTCTTCGGAGAGTTCTCGGACCGTTTTTTCGTCTTCTGCATATTTCAAGTGCAGTAGCTCGTGTATTAGTGCCGCCCTTGCCCTGTTCCCAGCATAGACCAATAAAGTGTTCCGTCCAAATTTTTGCTTGAATGTTTGGCAAAACTTCATTGTTTTTGGGTAAATCCGAATTCTTCCTCTGGACGTGTTGCATGTTCCAGCAAGGCATTTTCCATTCTTCCTTCTAAATGGGAGCACCTTAACATGTACGGTTCTGACTGCATCTTCTTCTATTTTTTCCTTTTTCAACATCCAGTGAAGGAAATTTTGGAATGAAGGTTTTTTCAAGGCTCTGAATACGAAAGAAGAGTATTTCAGGTAAAACTTAACATGGCTCTGAGAGAAAACCCCAAGTTTCTCATGGTCAACGCTTATTCTCATTTTGTTGGAGAGCGGGAAGCTTTTTTCTAACATAAGCATCTACTGTTTTAAACAAGCGTGATTCTCATTCGATTTCCGTTATAAAAACCACGTTTCTGCTGGTTTTAGATTGGGTGCGTTTGGCTGCACCTAGTCTTGAATTGGGGCGGCTCGTTAGGTGATGGCTTGCGGGGCATTGAATTCCTGCTGTCTCCCCATCTTTCGAAATCCACACGACGCGGCCTATCCTGTTGCATTCTGGGCATTTCGCGTGGTCACCTACGTTGACTATGTTTTTGTCTCCCCCTTCCTCTTAATATCTATGTAAATCTTGGACTTATTTCTTAACGTGCAAGCGTTCCGCACGGGTGACCTGAATCTTCTACAGTTTTTCAATAAACCTGCTCCCACCATACACAATTCTATTTCCCCTTGATTGCTTAATTTGAAAAGGTCCAGTTACTCGATAGGTTCAGCCCAAAGGATAAGAGAAACTCTTCAAATAGAAGTGTGACGCCGCACTAATAAATGCATATTACCTAAGCATTCTAGAAATCTAGCAGCATCTGGTAAATAGAGTTCGAAAACAAACTAAAATGATGTAAGAAACTGTTTTCTTTGTGGTTAGCCTAATATAGTTGGGCGCGTACCCTATTATAACTGTTAGAATTCTTTAGAGGAAGAGTCAGATCGGCGATACGCACAGGACGGGTGCTCGCGCTTTCCTTTTTCTCCAGATTATTCTAATTGACAAATGACTGGCGCGGGCAAGTGTGGCTCGTAATTTGGTGTTGGAAGATGGGTAAAAGAAAAATCACAAATGAAGGGAACCTTGAAAAAATGGTGTTGCCTAGTGGTAGCGACGTGTTGGGTACGGCTGTTAAGATGTTGGGTGCTGAGCGGATTATGGTGAAGTGTCAGGATGGGAAGGAAAGGTTGTGCAGGGTTCGTGGCAAGCTGAAGCGTCGTGTGTGGATACGTGAGGGCGACATCGTGCTGGTTTCTCCGTGGGATTTTCAGGCGGATGAGCGCGGCGACATTTTCTGGCGGTACAGGCGGAATCAGGCGGAGTGGCTCAGAAACAAAGGCTACCTAAAACTGTAGGAGCAAAAGGTGAAGACACATAAGGCAAAAACCGTCGATTGGCGAATATCTTGCTTTTCTTTCAGTAAAGTATGAAGTTAACCCTGAAAAATTCTTACACGCCCTACGTACCGCGCAAGACCGCAAATCAAATTGTGACAACATATCCGTCCAGTGTCGAGGCAGTATAAAAGAGAAGTTGATTTTTTTAATCATGAGGGGTTCTGAGGTTATCGCGCAATTCCCAATGGATAGAGACTTTCTCTTGAATGAAAATAATCATCTTAGGAATTTCATGGGAACTGATAAGATCCGTAGGTATCTCTCACGGAAGAACAGATTGGCTTCTGCGCGTTCAATAAGTGATGTGCGGGCTGGAATGAGCCATGTTAATCTAAAGGCTAAAATTTTGGAAGTTGCCCCGTCAAGGTCTGTGGTTACACGATATGGGAACAACGCCGTTGTTGCTAAAGTGTTGATAGGGGATGAGACTGGAACAATCAAACTTTGCTTATGGAATGGGCAAATAGACGGCGTCTCTGTAGGCGATG
>CAZPND010000048.1:0-14005 GCA_964587975.1 uncultured Candidatus Bathyarchaeia archaeon | reverse complement strand
CGGAAAGACGGAAATGGCTTGGAAAGAACGGTCGGAAAAGGGTTTTAAGCGAGTTCACATGGAATAAGATAGCTGAAAAAACGGTTCAGCTGTACGAAGAAGTGTCTAAACGCTGACCTGACAGTTGTCTGGTGAAAAATTGAACGCTGATTCTAATGTAAGATGTAAAATCGCGAAGGAAGCGGCAACCCTCCTGTATTTTGGAGCTGCAAAAGAGTACAAACAAGCCAAGGTAAAGGCCGCAAAAACTTTAGGGTCCAACTTTCTGCCCTCAAACCTGGAAGTTGCCCTGGAACTCGACAAAATCGCTGACATGCTTGAAGGACCAGCCAGAAAAGAACGGCTAATCAGGATGAGGAAAGAAGCCTTGAAGATAATGAAAATCTTCAAAGATTACTGCCCCATCTTAATCGGAAGCGTATGGCGTGGAAACATCCGCCAAGGAAGCGACATCGACATAGCCCTGTACCATGACACGACAGACGAAATCGTGGATGCCCTCAAGAAAAACGGCTTCAAAATTTCTAAAACCGAGAGAACCACCGAAACCAAAATGGGAACCCCTAAATCTTCCTTTCACATATACGTTGAGACCGCAGGCAAGCAAACAGCTGAACTCGTCGTTCGAAACTCAGAAGAAGCAGGAAGCAAGAGAAAATGCGAGATTTTCGGAGATGAAATTAGTGGGCTTAACGTTAAAGAGCTAGAACACTTGCTTAACGAGAACCCAGCGGAAAAATTTTTGCCTGTCTAACATGGAAAATCGGCGAATCAGGGAAAAAACCACTTAAATGTGCGTTTTTATATTTTATACTGATTAGCTATGCTCGAAGGTCGCAACCGTGGAGATCGATAAAAAGTCGTTTAAGAAGATGTTTCCGAATCTGTCAGACGAACTTGAAGGCGAAGACGGTAAAGTCGAGATAGGCGCAGTTAGAACCGATGGGAACGAGGCGGAAAAAGCGGTGGCAGAGAAGTTTCGAAATTATGATCCAACAGTTGTTGATTTCATACGTCGTTGCGGTACAGAAGAGCAGGCAGAGGCGATAATTGAGTATTTGGAGAAAAAGGGCGAATTAACAAAGGAATACGCTACGGAGCTTAGAGAGCAGTTGAAGAGGGAAGGCGTGAGAAGCTTCGGCTCCAAGAAGGAAGAGAACTACTATTTCAAACAAGGCGGGCTCTGCTAGCTTTCTTGACGGCTGCGGCCTTTTATCCTACGTCTTTTCGTGAACCAGTAAACAGCAAAGAGGACACCGCCCGCTATTGATAGGACTATGGCAACGATAAACCATGTTATTGGGAGTGGCGCTTCTACAGTGAAGTTGATTGTTTCCGTGGCGCCTTTGTTTCCGAACGTGTCCGTCGCGTAGACGATTATGTTGTGCAAGCCGTTGGCTAACCCGCTTAAAATGATGTTACCAATGACTGACAACGCGGCAGCAAGCACAACGACCAACATTTGGGTCCGTCTGTTCACAGGTTTCTCACCTTACTTTTTCTCCAGTTCTCTGGCGGTTGCTCTTAGCTTTCAAGAAGTCTACAATAAACCCGAAGCCGAAAACACACACGACAATCACAACAGCCGCAACCAACGTTGTTGGGAAAGAGGCTTCGATGCGGAAGTAGATTGTTTCAGAAGCTCCAGTGAATCCAGCGGTATCATTCGCGTAAACTGTCAAGTAGTGTGAACCCACAAATAGCCCTTCCAAAACGGTGTTCCCCGCAACTGTTACGTTTTCTTGTCCGTCAAGGCTGTAACCAATCCATGAAGTTGGCTCACTCGCGGCGAACGTTAACGACAGGTTTCCTAAGGGATAGGAAGTGTTTTCAAGAGATAGAATCGAAATTAGGGGAGGAATTGTGTCAAGATATGTCTGCGGTCTCGGAAATTGGGTGCCTGCCCATCCGGGTAACTCAATGGTGACGCCTGAGCAGTTGAATGGATTCATTAGCGGATAACGGTCTTCGTAACTGTCATCATATATTGTATAAGGATAATTCTGTGTGTGGCTTTCCCCAAAAATCACGTAGGGCGTATCCCCTAAACCGTTGTGATTGGCATCAGGTCCTGTATAGTTGCTCCAGAAGTTCCCTTCTTTATCGTTGTCCAAATAATCTGTATGGTCGAGATTGAGGATTTGGGTCTGCTGGATATTGTTTATGAAGTTATTGTGGTGAAAGGTGTTATTACCTGAATGCGAAAGAACCTTCGTTCCAACTAAAGCACCAACAGAGTTGTTCGCCACATAATTCTCGTAAAAAGTGTTGTTGGTGCCTTCAAGTTTTGTAAGACCCGCTCCACGGTTACTCGTAATAGTGTTTCCGCAGATGACGCTGTTAAAGCCCCAACCGACGGAAATTCCCTGTTCGCTGCCGGTTACTGTGTTTCGGGCAACAACGTCGCCATAACACACCCAGATGCCACTGCCGTCTTTTACAGTGTTGCCATAAATCAAGTTATGAATGCTTGTGCCGTCAGAGCTTATTCCGCCTCCTATAACGGTGTTTGCGAAAAAGCGGTTGTAAGAGCCAGAATCGCATCCGAGGGTGCCATTTACAACGTTATTTTTGTAGACGTTGCCATGAGTGCCAACGCTGCATGTCACGTCCGCAGTTAAATTGTTCTCAGAAACAGTTTGATACGAACCGCGCAAGTGTACAACAGCGTTGATTACGTTCCCCGTAATCAATGTTCTATTTCCAGTAGCAGAGATTTCTCCGCCTTCGCTGTTAATAGTGAAACCTGAAAGCTTAACGTCATCCGCTTTAATGTTAATTGGATTGGCATAGCTTGTAAAGACTTGAGTGAAAACAGTTGTTGTGACTAACGGTGGATGAAGGCTGATCACGGTGTTCTCGGCGTCTTGACCTTCGATAGAGAGCGCCCTGTTTATCTCGAGCGTCTCTTCTTCGTAAATTCCTTTCTTAACGAAGATGACGTCGCCGTCCGTGGCGTTTCCGATAGCAGAGCTTAGGGTTGGGTAATCGTCTGGAACGGTAATCGTCGTAAAATACGCTTTGGCGGGATGAATTATGCTTATGCATGAAGCCACAAGTATAACTAGAATCAAAACGAAAGCTGCTTTTTTGAAGGCTTGTGGCTTGGGCGAAAGAGTCATTGCACGTTTCGCTCCTTTAAGCGTCATACGTTTGTTACTTAGTTGTTCTTATTAGAAAAGTATTTTTGTAAAGAAACCTTGACTAAAATTTCTTTTTGTTAGTCAAGAAATCTTGACTAAGTATCGAGTTCCAGTCTTTATATATGGGAGGGGGGCTCTCGGCAGAGCAGACGGGCGAAAACCCTTTAGCCTAAACGCTAAGCTGAAAATATCAGTTTTTTTCGTGACGCTTTAAAGTTTATATAGGAATAAACCTCTGTTTCAACACGCTTCACTTTCATATTACAGGAGGATTCTGAATGAGCGAAATTCAATTACGCGTGGGAGACGCACGCCAAAGAGATGTTGGAAGAGGCATCGCCCGCATAGACCAGAGAACAATGCAGAAACTAGGCATAAGCGCAGGCGATGTAATAGAAATAGTTAACAAGAGAACAACCTCGGCCATAGCTTGGCCAGCCTACAGCGAAGACCAAAATCGAGACATAATACGCATCGACGGCTTCACCCGAAAAAACTCCGGCGTGGCCATTAACGAGTATGTTGTGGTAAGACCCGCGAAAGTCAAAACTGCGCTCGGCATAACGCTTGCGCCAGTTGACATGCGGTTAAACGTGGACGACGATTTCACAAACTTCGTCAAGAACCGCCTTATGGAGAGAACACTTGTTGAAGGCGACACAACGCTGGTTATGATGCTGGGGCACGCCATACCTTTCACGGTTACTAAGACCCGGCCGCATGGTATCATAAAAGTCACGGCGGAAACCCGCCTTACAATTCTCAACGAGCCGGCGCCCGAGACAAAGGGACTGCCGAGAACCACATACGAAGACATCGGCGGCTTGCACGAGGAGATTCAACGCGTCCGCGAAATGGTAGAGCTTCCCTTGAGGCACCCAGAGCTTTTCCAAAGGCTCGGAATAGACCCCCCAAAAGGCGTCCTGCTTCATGGCCCGCCAGGATGCGGCAAAACCCTCTTAGCCCGCGCAGTCGCCAACGAGTCCGAAGCCAACTTCTACTCAATAAATGGCCCTGAAATCATGAGCAAATTCTACGGCGAGTCCGAAGCCAGGCTGCGAGAGATATTCCAGCAAGCTCAACAGAATTCGCCAAGCATAATATTCATTGACGAACTGGATGCGATAGCGCCTAAACGCGAGGAAGTCACCGGCGAAGTTGAAAGGCGCGTGGTCGCACAGCTCCTAGCCCTGATGGATGGCTTGTCGGGACGCGGAAACGTGATAGTTATAGGCGCCACCAACAGGCCAGGTGCATTGGACCCCGCGTTACGGAGACCAGGAAGGTTTGACAGGGAAATCGAAATCGGCGTGCCCGACAAACAGGGAAGATACGAAGTGCTTCAAATTCACACGAGAGGCATGCCCTTAGCCGAAGACGTTGACCTCAAGAAACTCGCGGAGCTGTCACATGGATACACGGGCGCGGACCTTGCGGCGTTAGGCAGAGAAACCGCCATGAAAGCGCTTCGCAGATACCTGCCCCAAATCAACTTGGAAGAGGAACGCATACCGCCAGCCGTGCTTGAGAAAATGGAAGTGAAAATGGATGACTTTTTCAACGCTTACAAGGAAGTCACGCCTACAGCCATGCGTGAAGTCTATATAGAAGTGTTCACTGTCAACTGGGAAGACGTGGGCGGACTAGATGAAGTGAAAGAGCACTTGAAGGAAGCAGTTGAATGGCCGCTTAAAACCCCAGAAGTCTTCACCAAACTTGGAATAAAACCGCCAAAAGGAATACTGCTTTATGGTCCGCCAGGATGCGGCAAAACCATGCTCGCGCGTGCAGTGGCCACAGAGAGCGAAGCTAACTTCATATCGATTAAGGGACCTGAAGTGTTTTCCAAATGGGTCGGTGAATCTGAAAAAGCCATAAGAGAAGTCTTCAGGAAAGCGCGAATGGCAGCGCCCGCAGTGATATTCTTTGACGAAATGGACTCGTTAACGCCAAGACGAGGAATGGGAATGTCAGACAGCGGCGTCTCAGAGCGCGTCATAAGCCAGCTGCTCACCGAAATGGACGGCATCGTCACGCTGCAGGATATAGTTGTAATAGCCGCCACCAACAGGCCAGACATGGTGGACTCTGCAGTTCTGAGACCGGGACGATTTGACCGTTTGATTTACGTGCCGGAACCAGATGAGAAGAGCCGTCTTCAAATATTCAAAATCTACACGAAAGATATGCCTGTAGCCAAAGACGTTGATTTGAACCAGATGGCCAGTGTAACTAAGTATTATTCAGGAGCGGACATAGAATCTCTTTGCAGAGAAGCAGCTATGCATACGCTGAGAAGAGATGTAAACTCAAGAGAAGTCACCATGAAAGATTTTCAGGATGCCATGAAAGAAGTGGGGCCGTCTGTTACTCCGGACATGGAGAAATGGTACAAGAGCTTTATGCATCAGATTCGGCAGGTACAGAAACCGGCAACGCCTGTTGCTTAAGGAGCAACGTTAATGCCCGCAGTTAAAACTTGGAAAACCCGTCCCGCCTTTTTTGTTGTATTGGAAATCTTGAACAAGAAAGGCGACATGGTTGACGATGACCTCTTCAATCAGTTGAAAGAGGAGTTTGAGGATTTAGGCTACAAAGACTTCAACGACATTCTGATGCGGCTGGAAGTCAGCGGCAAAATCCGCACCACTTCTATGTCCCGCGGAAAAAGACGCGTCGAACTGGTCCAATAGCCTCAATAGGCTTAACGTTAATACAGCTAAGCATGCAGCCAATGAAAAACGCCCTAGACATCATAGTGGTTGGAGGCGGCGCGGTCGGTTCCTTCGCGGCTTTGAAATTGGCTAAGTTAGGTGCCAAAGTTGCCGTTTTTGAGGAACACAAAGCCATTGGCAGCCCGTCACATTGTGCAGGACATCTAAGCATTCGAAGCCTGCGAAACTTGGGTTTGTACCCGCTTCCCAGGGGAATCGTGGAGAACACGTATTCTCAGGCTAACTTTTATTCGCCTTCAGCCTTCAAGTTCTCCGTTCACCTCGCCAAGCCCGTCACCTGTTCTGTTAACCGTGAAGCCTTTGACAGGCACATCGCAGAGGAAGCCGAAACCGCAGGAGCACGCTTCAGTCTAAACTCGCGTGTTCAATCCATACTCTTGGAGAATGGCGTCGTTAAGGGCGTGAAGGTTAAGCAAGGCGACAAGGCGGAGGAAGTGGTTCCGGCGAAAATCGTGGTTGACGCTGAGGGAATTTCGTCAAGGCTTCTGCGGCAAACAGGCTTAGCAGGGCTTAATGGCGAAAGGTTTGTTTACGCAGTGGAGGCGGAAGTTGACCACGTCACGGATGTGCAACGGGACGCGGTTGAAGTGTTTCTGGGAAAAGCGTATGCGCCTGGCTTTTACGCGTGGCTCATGCCGAGGCTGGATGGAACGGCAAAGGTTGGTCTTGCAACGAACGCGGGCAACCCGAAAGAGTTTTTGCGGAGGCTCATGCGGAAGCATCCAGTGGCTTCGAGACAGCTTGCCAAAGCGCAAATCACGCAAATAGCTTTTCACCCCATAACCCTGGGCGGTCCAATCGCTAAAACTTATGCAAACGGTTTTCTAACAGTGGGCGATGCTGCTTCGCAGGTGAAGCCAACCACGGGCGGCGGCGTGGTGTTCGGGTTGACTTGCGCTGGAATCGCGGCGGAAGTTGCCAATGAAGCAGCGCGAAGAAACGATGTGTCCGCAAACTTCCTGCAAACTTACCAGAAACGCTGCGGGGAAACGCTGGGGTTCGATTTCAGAGTTATGCTCAGGATTAGGCGGTTTCTTGATTCTCTTTCCGACGAGAAGCTGGATGAGGTTTTGTGGTTCTGCGCCCGAATAGGTTTAGATAAAACTTTGGGAAACGTGGATGAGATAGATTTTCAGGGGCAGATGCTGCTTAAAATCGTAACTAAGCCAGCCATGTTTGCTGCTTTGGCGTACTTCCTGAAGCTTTACCTGTCAGCAAACCCTTAAAATCTCAAGCGAACACTGTTATGGAAAGGCGGGAAAGCACACATGGGCGAATTCGAGTATAAACAAGTTATCGTGTTTCGCAGTGATTTGAAACTTAGCAAAGGGAAAATTGCTGCTCAGGCTGGGCACGCAGCTGTCTCAGCCGCGGAAGAAGCTCACAAGCGCCATAGGGGTTGGTGGGATGCGTGGCTCTTTGAAGGGCAACGTAAGATAGCTGTTAAGGTGAAGGATGAAGATGAGCTGTTAGAGCTTGAGGGGGCAGCTAAAAAGTTAGGTTTGCCCAACGCGCTGATTGTTGATAGGGGACTCACGGAGATTCCGCCCGACACGGTTACGTGTTTGGGAATTGGCCCCGCTCCCGCAGAGATGGTTGACAGGCTAACAGGCGGCCTTCCCTTACTGTAAAAAAGGCGCATGGAACTTGCCTGTTCCGAAAATTGATGAACAGCTCGGCATCGAGGTTTACGCCACTGAAACCGAGGGCGTCAGGGGAGTTATCCGAGAAGCTACGGATGACTTTGAGGTTGAAGAAGTTCTTGTTGACGGTTCCAAAGCCACAATCGAAAAAGCTGAAGCAAAGCAAGTTTTAGGGGCTTCCCCCACCAAACGGCAGTATTTGTTGTGCATTTTGGTAAAGCGCAACTGGGACACGTTCATAGCCCTCAAAAACATCGCGAAACAGTTAGACATAAGTCAAAAACAGATTCAAATCGCAGGCATAAAAGATGCGAAGGCTGTTACCGCGCAGCACATCACAATTGAAAACTGCTCCATGGAAGACGCCGCAAAGGTCAGCATTAAGGACATGGCAATCCGTCCCTTAGGATATTTCCGTGAGAAACTGTCGCCGTACTATCTTTTAGGCAACGATTTCACCATAAAAATCAAAGCCATCAAATGTTCAGAATCAACCGTTGAAAAACGCGTAACCGAAACCGCAAGAGCACTTGACGCTATGGGTGGGATGCCGAACTTTTTTGGGCACCAACGTTTCGGAACAACACGCCCCGTAACGCATCTGGTGGGGAAAGCCATCATCAGAGGAGACTTTGAAGGGGCGGTTATGCTTTTCCTGGCGAAACCGAGCGTCCACGAGCATCCTTCTTCGAGACAGGCTCGTATAGAACTGCGGTCAACTCTGGATTTCAAGCTGGCGCTGCGAAACTTTCCCAAGCAGCTTCGTTTTGAAAGATTGATGCTTAGGCATTTGGCTGAGAACCCTGCGGATTTCGTTGGCGCTTTTAGGCGGTTGCCGGTTAAGCTTCAGGAGCTTTTTGTTCAGGCGTATCAGTCTTTCCTGTTTAATCGTTTCTTAAGTGAGAGGTTTAAAAACGGGTTTTCTTTGGGCAGGGCTGAATTTGGAGATTATGTGGTGAACGTGGAGCGTTCGGGCTTGCCCATGTTCCATACGGCTAAATTTGCAGACTCAGAAAACGTTACGGATGTTAACGCGTTGGTTGGCGCGGGCAGAATGCGGGTTGCGCTGCCGCTTATCGGAACCAAACAGAGGCTTTCTCAGGGAGTTATGGGGCAAATAGAGAAGCACATTCTCGAGGAAGAAGGCATCCAAACAGGAAACTTCAGAGTCGATGCCATACGCGACATGAGTAGAGGCGGGGGATTGCGGGCGGTTGTTACTCCAGTCAACGGCTTTAAACTGCATAACGTTTCAGCATCCACCGCCAGTCCGAGAGCGCATCAAGCTGACTTGAGTTTCATGCTGTTGAAAGGCTCGTACGCCACGGTGTTTCTCAGGGAAATAATGAAACCGAGCGATCCGATAAAGGCGGGATTTTAGTCTTTTAGGTTAACCTTGCGCGAAGGTCTGTGGCAACGCTGATAAGTAAGAAAGTGAGATATACTTGCGGAAGGTCTTTTGGGTGGAAAACGAGCAAAACGTGGTAATTCCTGTTCATAAACCCGACATTAAGGAAAAACTCTTCTTTTTCATGTCAGGGATACTTGTGAGTGTGCCTTTTACCTTGTTTTTCTCTGGATTTACAGACGCGTTTTGCGTGACTTTGCCGTTGTTCTACGACCAAATATGCTCAGTCGTTATTTTTGCGCCGTTTATAGAGGAGTTCGCCAAAGTTTTTCCACTGTTTTATCGTCATGGAGAAACTGAAAGGTCCATTGTGACCTTGGCGATTCTAGCTGGATTGGGATTCGGCGTAACCGAGTTTGTTCTTTACGTTTTCACTTTAGACGTGTCTTTCGTTTCCAGAATACCAGCCGTGATTTTTCATGCCTCCAGCGCGGGCATAACAGCTTATGGGATAGCTAAGAAGAAACCATTGAGGTTTTACCTTGTTGCTGTTTCGCTTCACTTAGCGAATAACTTGATTGCCCTGCTCGCTTTCTCCCTTGCGGTCATTCCTGGAATAGCCGTTGTGGTCGCAGCCTACATTTTGGCGTGGCGTCTTTACAATCGAACCTCAGAAAACGTTGTCGTGCAGTAACTCCGACCGCAAAAGACCCCTGACAATGCCAAGTTAGATTTCGTCGGTTCTCGATAGGTCCCGAAGCCTGTTAACCCCATCAATCTCATTTATAAAATCCGCAACCCTTTTTGGAACAAGCGTCGTCCAGTTTTCTCCTTTAAGCATTTTCCCGCGGACAATAGTTGACGTGTAAAGTTTTCTCTGATAAAACCGTATACTCTTAACCTGGTATCCTGCTTCCGTGAAGAGCCTGCGCGTTAAAGGTTCGTTGGAGTAGACGATGTTGAAGCGGGGCGTGTAGCCTTCAAGAGCTGACACCCACAGCATATGCAAGTGAACATCGGGCACAGGAACAATCCACAGCCGTGAATAGTCAACTTCTGCTTCTTGCAACGCACTGCGAATCATAACCAGTCGTTCGCCCGCAGTGAAAGGGTTGTGGATGTTGTGGCTGTACTGAGCGCTACCGATGACTATCACCAGTTCATCGATTTCTTTTAAAACATCTTTTATGGCTTCAAGGTGTCCCAAATGAAAAGGCTGAAATCTTCCAACGTAAAGCCCACGCTTAACCATGAAACGCATCCCGCACCTTGAGGTTGACCGCAACCTACATTTATGATTTGCGATTCTAATCACATTCACACTGCCCGCGCGTTTTCATTCCTAACGCGGGCCCAAACAGAAGGATACACGAATTTAACCTACGTGTGGCAAGGTTTTCATTTTTTGGCGCACACACAGTAAAAAACACAACGCCGCCATGATCCTTCGGCACCCATTAGAGATCATCCGAACTTAAATGCGTGGGAATGCAAGTTCTATTCTAAAAAAGTAAATAAATAAGCTACCAATAACATAGAGGAACCTAAACTGGGTGAGTTTAAGTGAAGAAGGCAGCAACGTTCATTGTTCTTACCGCTTTTTCACTAGTGATTCTCCTGTTCCTTTCTGTCAACACTCAAACAGTTTTGGCTCAAGAGGCCAGTTATAACATACAAAGTGTTGATCATCAAGTAGAAGTCATGTATTCGGGGCACGTTATCATGCGTGACACCATACATGTAAGCGGGCAATTAACAGGTGACTTTCTGATAGGCTTTCCGTATAAATACGGTTCATCCGTGCTTAAAGGCATAGCGTACGATACGGATAACCTGTTTCAGGTAAGCCTTGGAGTCCAGTTAGCCGACCGAAGCGGATTTTACTTTGCGAAAATAAGCTTTCCGCAGGGCGCGCCGCAAGTTTTCACCGTTGCCTTTATTCTTTCAAACAGTCTTCTCAGCCGAGACGTAACATCAGGCGTGTTCACCCTCGACTTTCCAGCATACCCTAGCCTCCTTAAAGACGTTGGCACCTGCAGTGTCACAATTACGCTTCCTGAGGAGCCTCCAATCATAAACGTTGCCAAGGTCGATGGAAACGTTAGCACAACAAACTTCGTCAAGGAGAATCTGCCTGCGTTTACGTATTCTCCAGCACTTGCCGAGTTTAGCCTAAGTTCGGGCAGTCTTCGAATAATCAGCATGAAAGAGTTGAATCGTCAATTCACGATAAGCCCTGCAGGGGACATTGCAGCTTCCGATACTTACCGTATTACCAACAACTCGCCGATTAGCCTTGATTCTGTAAAAATAAGCTTGCCTGCTGACGCTGCAGACATTGTTACCCGAGATGAATTCGGCAGAATTCTAACGACCGAGACGTTAACTAGCGTAGGTGACACGCGCTTGGTCAACGTCACGTTTATATCAGCTCTCACACTGGGTCAATCGACCCATTTAGCGGCTGAATACACTTTACCAAGCGTTCCTTCGGAACACGCTCCGACTTTAGACATCAATCTATTCCCAGACTTTAACTATTACGTTGACACCGCATCCGTTACCTTCACTATCCCTGAAGGCGCGAGGTTTACAGCGCCGCAGCTTGATTCCATCAATCCTTCTTCAAGTTTAATTAGAGAAGTTTTTCAGGAAACTTTGACGGCTAGGCGGGAAGGCGTCAGCAAAGTTGATTACGCGCTTTCCGAAGATGTGCTGCACATCGCATATGATTATAATCCTCTTTGGTTGTCTTTCCGTCCCACCATGTGGGTGTGGACTTTAGCGGTGGTTGGCGCAGTGGTCGTGGCTATCTGGAGAAGACCTAAAACTGCTGCTCCAATGCGGATTGCAGCTCCAAAAGCAACCATTGGTCTCAGCCCGGACCACGTTATAGATTTCACGGAAGCGTACAACGAGAAAACCAGATTATCTTCAGAGTTGGAGTTGCTTGAGGAAAGAGCGCAAAAAGGCAGGATTCCGAGGCGCAGGTACAAGGTGCAGAGGAGAACTTTGGAGACTCGCTTGGACACAATTTCCAGAAACATAGTTGAGTTGAAGAGAGTTTTCCGTAGTGCAGGCGGTGTTTACTCGGATCTTGTTCGGCAACTTGATGTCGCAGAGGCTGAGTTAGTTGAGGTTGAAACGGGCATAAGGAACAGTGAGATTCGCCACCGAAGAGGAGAGCTTCCGCTGGAGGCATACAAGAAGGCGCTTGCGGACTACAAGCGGCGGAAAGAGAAGGCTGAGGCGACAATCAACGGAACTCTCTTGCGTCTCCGTGAAGAACTCCGTTAACTAACCTAAACACTTTTATCTAACTGACGGGGTTTGAGTCAAAATTACGTGAGGTAGTAAACATGGTAAAAATAATAGTTGATAATGCAAAATGCACCGGATGCGAAACATGCGCAAACACTTGTCCAGTAGGTGTCTACGAAATCAAAGACGGCAAATCCGTTCCACTGAACGTTGACGAATGCCTTGTCTGTAGAGCATGCGAAGCCCAATGTCCTGAAGGTGCAATCCAGGTTATCGAGTAAATCTCGGCTCCGTTAACTCGATTAAACCGTTGCGCAAACGTGTTTCCCTCAATACCCTATCTTAGAGTTTATTCCTTTCTTCACCCATTTTTTCAAACACAATGTTTGAACCATAACGCTTGGAAAAGACCCGATTTCCTTGTAATAAAAAAGATGAAATGATTGTTAAAACGGACTGTACGGCGTAGTTGTAAGCAAGAACCTCAGCTGTTTAGAATTTTGTGCACGCCTTTTTTGCTGTTTAAATGATTTTATATATGCGTTTCTCGGGTTTTCTGCACGAAATTCCGAGAATATCGCTTCTTGTTGCGAAATATCGATGGATTTTGGATATTACCTGATTGGGATATCCATCAGGTTCCCATGTAACAACCAAATATTTGGTTTGGATATTTTGGTTTTGGTTGCCACAATGAAAAGATGATTCGGAAACGCACGTAGCCCTAAGCAGAAAGCTTCTTTTCAGCACGGAAGCGTGGATATCGGTTCATTTGGTTGTGCATTTGGATGTTTGGAACGTGTTGACCAAAATCAAACCAAAATATTGACCAAAATCCATCTCCGTGGGCTTCAATTCTTTACCAAAAAGAAGCGTGGATATGGTCACACATGATCATTTTAGTTGGGTGACGTGAGCAAATGGTTCTTTTATTCAGCTACGATCAAAAACGCGCGCGCTAAAAAACTTGGATTGATTTCAGAACGTGCATACTAAAATGTAAAATCTTGTATTTCCAGTTGCGCCGTGTTCATTTTGAGGCTTCCCGCTACTTTTCGTGCTATTAAGTAACTAATTGGGATCGTATAGAGAGCTACAGTTATGTTGAATACAAACATTCCAGGCACCAACGCAATTAGATATGCCTCAGTAAAGGTGCGGCCTAGTGCGATTGGCAGTAGAAAATGATAGAGTAAACTGTAATCCAACAACGGCATAACTGCAGCCCTAAATGCGATCCCAAGAGCTGTTAAATAGACGATTATTTTATTTCCAGAAATAACGATCTTTAATCGAAGGCGCCGTTTAACAAGCATATTTGCCAAGTAGACTCCAAGCATCATGGTTAGAACTGCTATCACCCCAAAAGGGTAACCCGCAAAACCTGCAGGAACTGGAAAGAAAACCATTTGACCTAAAAGGTTCAGAACAGTAACTGAAATTCCAATCTTAGGTCCAAACAGCATAAAGGCTACAACCATGGGTATTTCATAAACCCTATAGTAGTATCCCGGCCAATAAAGCGCGGGAATTCTAATTGTATTTAGAACGATGGTGAGTGTTGCAAAGGCAATAGTTACGGCGATTTTCTTAGTGTTCATGTAATTAGATCCTACTCCGCCAGCACCAATATTTAAGAACCCGCCTATTTTCCATTTTCGTTTTCAGAAGGGGAATATACCGTTGCAACATAATCTCTAGCAAAGAATCCGTCGGTGCCGGGTCCAGAGTATTTCGATGCTGGATGAAAGAAAGTAACGAATGCCTCAAAACCATTCCGTTCGTTCTCTGTCTTGTAGTTCGAAGGAGAAAACATGATGTAAGAATCGGTCTTGAGATCACCATATCCTTCCATCAGTAGGCATGAGGGCGGAA
>CAZPND010000047.1:0-14140 GCA_964587975.1 uncultured Candidatus Bathyarchaeia archaeon | reverse complement strand
GACGACGTCTCTACCGCCAGTGTTTGTAACCATTATTGCACCCACTGCTGTTCCATCCATTGCTACCCAAATATGTGTCTTCGACAATGACAAGTTTTCTTCCTGAACTCTGGTGCTAGTAACGTTGATGGCAAAGTAGGTAACGACTCCTGCTAAGAGCACTGAAACCACTAGAATTATCAGCGTTGTAACGACGGTGCTTAGAGCCAAACGATTCTTCAGCATATTCTTCATTTTTTATCTCCTTGAAAACTCAAGTAGTCAAAATTTGGATAATTAGATTTGTGCGTAGAACAGAGCTACACATAAAATAATGGAAGTAACTTCGCGCGCAACGTAAAGGAAAAAAATGTTTTGAGGCTCTTTCGACTCCCTCTATTGAGGGTTGTATTTTATAAAAGAAAGGGTGTCCATGTTATCATGGTGTTTGATTTTACAGTGAGGCTTCTACGTTGGTCTCTTTGTAGTATATTGCTTGTGAGGTGAACACCGTAATGGCTAGAGTTACACCTATATCGTTAACTGAAACACTGCCTGGGTTGGTGATGTATATGACTACGGTTTCGCCTGAAGGCAACACTAAATTGTTACCGGTTGGTTGTGCAGGCGCGCCAGCTAGTCCTCCGAAGGTATAGGTCGCATCTATTGTATCGCCTGCTGCATAGGTTAAATCTGCGGTGAGGTCATCGCCAGAAGCAGCAACGGCGTACCATACTTGAGTTGACATGTCTACTGCTTGTCCTCTGACAGCGATTTTGCCCAAGACAACGTCTCTACCGCCAATGTTTGTTATCATTATGGCTGCTACACAAGTCCCGTCCATTTCCACCCAGATATGTTGCTTTGTTAATGACAAGCTTTCTTCCTGAACTCTTGTGCTGACCACGTTGGTGGCAAAGTATACAACGACTGTTGCTAACAGTACTGAAACTACTAGAATTATGAGGGTGGTAACGACTGTGCTTAACGCGAAGCGGTTCTTTAGCAGTCTGGACATTATTTAGTTTTCACCTTTGATGTAGTAGCAGAACGCAGTTTGTTATAAATATCTTCTGTCACACGATTTAAGATTACGTTTCAATTTTACCCCTTAAAAACATCACTTCATCTCACCCATCTGAATCCACGCTCAACTCCGACACAGAACAAAAACCAATCCAAAAACACGGCATCACCATTTTCCAAGATTAAGTAAAGTCTTTATCAACTCGAACACGTATAACACCGTAAGAAGGCTTGTACATGCAGTCCAAAACGGATTGGTTAAAAATTCTCGTTTACTGCAAAGAAAACGTAAAAGTGCGCATTCGCCCCCACCTCAAAACTCTGGGTGAACCCCAACCCAACTTGGGCATAGGCGCTGGCGGCGACCCCATAAAGCCTGTTGACTTGGCTGCCGAAAAAGCCATCGTAGAAGTTCTACAACAGCATGACGTCTCGTTCACGCTCATAAGCGAAGAGTCCGGCGTGAAAGAGTTCGGCAAAACCCCTGCCCAGTGTTACGTGACCGTGGACCCGATAGACGGCACCAACAACCTTGTCCGCCGAATCCCCTTCTACGCCACTTCAATAGCCATCTCCACCAAACCAGCCCTCTCCACCGTCTACGCCGCACTAGTAACAGATCTCCCCCGAGATACCACGTACACCGCACTAGAAGGCAAAGGCGCCTACCGCGACGGCGAAAAAATATCTTCTTCAAAGCTTGAAACCTTGGACGAAGCAATGATAGGTTTAGACCTGAACAGCTATAAGGTAAAAGAAATCACGCCCAAACTAGCGGCGCTGATCCAGAAAACTAAGCATATTCGCCATTTCGGCGCCAACGCCCTTGAACTCTGCTACGTGGCAGACGGCACCACAGAGGCGTTCATCGATATCCGCGGAAAACTCCGAACAACCGACATGGCCGCCGCATCCCTCATCGTCAAAGAAGCAGGCGGAACAGTAACCACCCCGGCAGGCGACGCCTTGGACTCTAAGCTAGACCCCAAACAAAAGGTAAAATTCATAGCCTCAGGAAACACACAAATTCACAAAGCCATCCTCAGTCTGGTAAAACCGTAATGTTGAAACTACTGCTGCCCAACCCAGCGGCGCTCATAAAAACTGAAAAAACAAAAGCCCTCGTCATCGCCGACCCACACTTAGGCTGGGAGATGGCTCTTCGGGACAAAGGCATTCACGTGCCAAGCCAAACACCAAAACTTCTGCAGAAACTGGTAACTTTGCTATCCCAGTACAAGCCGGACAAACTCCTGATTCTAGGCGACGTCAAATACAGTGTGGTAGCAACCGCGCCCGGCGAATGGCACGACATACCTGAATTCTTCAGCGCCCTTAACAACTACGTGACGGACATTGCCATAGTGCGCGGCAACCACGACGCAAACCTTGAACCCTTACTGCCCGAAAACATAAAACTCCTCCCCGCAACAGGCGCCACAATAGGCAACGTTGGCCTCTTTCACGGTCACAAATGGCCGTCCCCCACGCTTTTGAAATGTAAAACGCTGTTTATGGGGCACCTTCACCCCGTCGTAGTTTTCCGTGACCCCGCAGGCTTCAGGATAACACGCCAAGTATGGGTAAAAGCCCGATGCGATACTGCATCGCTTTCCAGATTGTTGTTGCAGAAGCAGCGAATAAAAATCGAGGGCACGCCCGAGGAAACGGTGAAAAAACACTACAGCTTCAAGCCACGCACCGACGAAATGTTCATCATGCCATCCTTCAACGACTTCCTAGGCGGCAGACCCATAAACGAAACAAAACCCCGAAGAAACGGGCAAACCCCAACGATGATTGGGCCTGTTCTCCGCTCAGAAGCAGTTGACTTACCCAACTCCGAGATTTACCTTCTAGACGGCACCTACCTCGGAACCCTAAACCAACTCAGGAGACTTTAAAAAAGTAATCACGGCATCAACGCAACCGCAAAGCCACCACAACATATTTGGATCCTAATAGAGATTCGTTGCAGAAACTATAGAGGGGTAGGTCCGTATTGGCGTTTTTCACTGTTAATGGCATGTTAAAAACTGCGTGGACGCAGGGCTATGCAGGATAGTCTTTTGCAAATCTTTAAAACTTGACTGGACAGTTTAGTTTAGTCTAAGAGAAACATGGACAAGACCGATATTATTCTGTGCCAGATGTTGCTGGGAAATTCTCGTCTTTCCTATAGCGAACTAGCCGACACGTTGAACCTATCGGTTACAGCCGTTCACAAGCGCATTCAGGACTTGGTTGAATCAGGCGTCATCCGCAAGTTCACCGCCAAGCTTAGCATCTTCCAGCTTGGTGCACTTCACATTTTGTTGTTCGGGAGGTCTAAGCTTAACTCGGTGCAAGGGTTGCCTGAGAAACTGGAATCAAACGGCTTGATTTATTGGCTTTCTGTGGGCGGTGGAAACCTCCTGTACATTGGCGCTTATCTGCAGAACATTGGTGAACTTGAAGCCCTCGTAAACTTCTTGAAGGAAACGGCGGAAATGCCTGAGCCAACAGTGGGCATATCCACTCAGCCGCTGCCTCTCGGTTTCTTACCAGAACTAAAAAACAGAATCCTATACCCCTTGGATTACCAGATAAAATTTTCTCTGAAAGACAATTCTCGCAAAGCCACTTCAGAAGTGGCGGATGAGCTGGGTGTTTCAGCCAAAACCGTTCGGCGGCGGCTTGCACGGATGATGCGGGACAGGCTCGTTGAGCTGTCGATGAAATGGTACCCCGACGCTTCAAACGACATAATTAGTCTCATTCACGTCCACCTCAACCCCGAAGCTGACAAGAACACACTGGGCAGACTTTTTCAAAAGTACGCGCCGAACATGGTTTTCTACTGGGGCTTCAGCAACCTTCCCAACACGTTCATCCTGATGTTCTGGACAAGCACCATGAAAGAACTTCAGAAGATACGTGAAAGCTTGGAAAAAGAAGTTAATTTACAGTCTGTCGCGCCAAATGTGCTGTACACGGGCTACATATTCGAAACTTGGCGAGACCAACTGCTTGAAGAGAAAGCGGGCATGTCTCTTTCTTAAACCACGGCGCACAAAAAACGCCCTTCTTGGCGGTTCGTTTGGCTCTTTCTTAAAACGAGGCGTTAACATGAACCTAAATTCTGCTGTCGGCACTAACAAACCAGAAACGAAAAAGAAGTGAGCAAGGATGAATGAATCAGCTATACAGGTTGAAAACCTCGTCAAAAAATTTGAAGACGTAACAGCCGTAGACGGCATCAGCCTACAAGTCCAGAAAGGAGAACTCTTCGGATTGCTGGGACCAAACGGCGCGGGCAAAACCACAACCATAAACATACTTTGCGGCTTGGCAAAACCCACAAACGGCACTGCCAAAGTCGGCGGTTTTGACGTTCAAAAGGAAACAGCGAAAGTTAAGACTCTCTTAGGCGTTTGCCCTCAAGAAACCGCAATATACCCTTACCTAAAGGGCACAGAAAACATAGACATCTTCGGGAACCTTCACGTCATGGACAAGAACACACTTAAAACTCGGCGCGCCATGTTGCTCGAAAAGATGGGGCTCGCAGGGGACGCCAAAAGGAAGGCTGAGAAGTACAGTGGTGGCATGAAACGCAGATTAAGCCTGATTCTCGCGTTAATTCACGACCCGCAGATTGCGTTCTTGGATGAGCCAACGGTAGCTATGGACCCGCAGTCGCGTCACGCCGTCTGGGATTTTATAAAAGAGCTGAAGAAGGATGACAAAACCATCATTTTGACTACGCATTACATGGAGGAGGCGGAAGAACTCTGCGACCGCGTCGGCATAATCGACCATGGCAAGCTAATCGCGCTTGGCACGCCTCGGGACTTGATTTCGAAGAGCAAAGTCAAGAACTTGGAAGAGGTCTTCATCGCGCTCACTGGCAGAAAGATACGGGAGGAAGTGTAAATGAAGCTTCAAAGAGTCGTAGCTCTAACCAAAAAAGAACTTAAGAAAACCGTCCGCGAACCCGCAGTGCTGTTCATGATTTTCCTTTTCCCAATTGTGTTCGTTTTCGCTTTCGGCGCTTCCTTCGGCGGCGTCGGCGGCGGAGAACCCGTCTACCAAGTAGGCGTGGTCAGCATGGACCAAAGCGCCTCAGTAAACGCGTCACAGACACTTCTAACTGCCATGTCGGACACGCAGATACTGAACGTGCAGACCTACGCTGACAACCATACCGCGCAGAACGCCCTCTCACAAGGCACCATCCAAGCTGTTGTGGTGATTCCAAGCGAATTTAGCCAAAGCTTCGCTTCGTATCAGGCAGCGCCAACCGAACCGAACGCGTGGACAAACGCCACCATCACGCTGTACTTGGACAAAGGCTCACTGGTTGCGACCCAAGCCGTACCGCCCATAATCCAGCAAGTCCTGGCAACACTCGCTGGGCAAAACCAGCAGGCGCCGTCAAGCCCGTTCAGCTTAGAAACCGCTTCGCTTGTTGAAGTACAGACGCCCTCAGCGCTTGACTTTATTGCGCCAGGCATGTTCACTTTCGCGTCGATATTCCTCATAATGATGGTTGCCCAGTCGTTCGCCACTGACCGCGAAAACGGCATGATGAAACGCATACGCATCACACCAACAACACCAACGGAGTTCATGACAAGCCAAGTCCTATCCTACATGGTCATAGCACTGATTCAAGCAGCACTCGTATTCGTCATGGTCTACCTCATGGGATTCAAACCAAACGTGGGAATACCCGCATACGCGTTCGCTTTCGTGCTGGTACTGATGTTCTCGCTGTCCAACGTCGGCTTCGGCTTAATCACCGCCACCATAGCAAAGTCTCCAGGCGCAGCCACAGGCATCTCATTCCTCTTCGTGCTACCGCAGCTGTTCCTCGGCACCTTCGTCGGCGCATCCCTATCGTCAGCAGCACAAGTCGCAGGAAAATTCGTACCCAGCTACTACGTCACAGACGCCTTAACCTCACTGGTCCTCAGAGGCGCAGCCTTCACCAGCCCCCTTGTACTACTGGACTTCGCGGTGGTATCAGTATCTTGCGTAGCTATCCTCGCTGTAGGTGTGATACTGTACGGTAAATACTTTAAAATCTAACCGCAAACCACCCCCAAAACATGAGGTCGAAGAAATGAAGGAAAACACACCAGTAGACGCCACAGCACTGCTGGAAGAAGCGGAAACCTCCGAGCACCAAGAAGCGTATCGAAAGCTGGAAAGACACCTGAACTACCGAATTGGCGTGGGCGTGAGACTCACTCCGCCCAAGTCTCCTTCCTTTTTTGTTGAAGTAATGATTTACCTGTGTCCCAGCCTTGAGATAGTGGATTTGGATGTCTTGGAGAAAAGTCTGGCTTGCCTCAAGAAGTTGAATGCTAACCACTACGTTGTAACATGGCAAGATAACAATTGCGTGTCCTGTGAAGCAGTGGTGCCTGCTCCGAATTTAGCCGAAGAATGCAGCAAGATAAGCGCATTGATGAAGGCAAGTTTCGGCTAGCCGTAGACAGGTCGGACCCCAAAAAGAGACATTGCAATAAGCGGAAGCATTATCCCACGATTTTTTCCCAGCTTTTAACAAGACCCAAAACTTCTTGAACAGGTTGGTCACCGTAGCTTTTTAAACGTTCACGGAGCTCCACCTTGTCAACTGCCGCTTTCTGAAAGTCTCTGATTTGGCTTGACCCACTAGCCAAGTAGAGAATCCCATCTATGCCTGCTCGCGCGCAGCGAACGCTAACCGTCAAGAGTTCGGAGGCTGACGGCACATCTTTCGCGGTGTCGCCTGGACCATAAACGTACAGGCTGATGTACACTGGCTTCTTGAGTAACTTCTTGAATCCGCGTGCCAGCATCTCCCAGTACCAAGGCGTCGCATAGTTCTTGTTGAACATAACCACGTTAAAGGCGTCAGCGTACTTGGCAAGGTCATCAAAGTCAACGCCGTAACGCTCACAGGCGGTCACAGGGTCAGGCTGTATGCACATAACAAGCTCTTTTTTCACGCGCTCCCTGATTTGGGCTATGTAGTCCGTGACTTCTTTCCGGCGCCATTCCAGCCAACCGAGGCCGCTCTTACGCCATAATTCTTTGCAGCGCGGGCAAGTACAGTGACCGTGATCTGCGAAGTACTGACTGTTCAGCCACACGCCCAGCGAGTGGCGGTCAACATCCTCAATGTAATCCAACTTTTCAGCCCGATGCTCAGGCTGCGTGGCGCAGACAACGCTCCAGTAAATGTTAAAGTTGCTGTTTCCCATCCGCGCTGGACCAAGAGGCGACTGCGAAATCCAGTCAGGATGACTGCGGGCAGCCGCGTTATCCGCGAAAACGGCAATGTTACTGTACATGTCCTGCACTGGCGGAATCCTTGCGCCCGTTTCTATTTTGACGCGTAACAGGTGGAAGTCGAAACCCGATGCTTTCTCTGGCTCATACACGTATGCACCAAACTTCACGTCTCGCACGCTCTCCGCCACGCAAAGAACACAAAATCCGTTATAAGGTTTAGGCTAAAACAGCCTCAACTCAAGAAACCTGCACCTCAACCAACCCTTGTTTCACGCCTCTGAAAGCAACAGCTGTATACTCTATTTACCCTTTAAATAAGGGGCTATAGCCTTTTCCAAGCATAAAAGAGAAACAAAAAATACGCCAGCCCGCCAACTTAAACATACCCGCCCAAAAAGAAACATATTCATCGGCTCATATCCTATGAAAGGTGTAAACAAGAAATGTGCATAAACGCCATTGAAGATATCAGCGAGCAAATAGTAAAAGCAGCCAAAAAACTGCATAAAAACGGGTTGGTGAGAGGAACCAGCGGAAACATCAGCGCCAGAATCCCCGGCACAGACACGTTCCTGATAAAACCTTCTGGGGCACACATGGAAAATCTTAAACCTGACGAACTGGTTCTCGTAGACCTTCAAGGACGCAAAATCAAAGGAAAATTAAACGTTTCTTTGGAGACTCCCATGCACGCAGCAATCTACACAGTGCGAAGGGATGTGCAAGCGGTTGTACACACTCATCCACCCACAGCCACGGCATTCGGGATCGCCAAAACAGCAATTCTGCCACTGCAAATCGAGATTTTTATGCTACTTCCAAACGGAGTACCCGTTGTCCCCTTTAAAATGCCTGGTTCGAAAGCGCTTGCGAGCGCCGTCCAAAAAGGCATTGCAAACTACGACGCCATCATACTTGAAAACCACGGCATCGTAACCGTCGGCACAAATATTGAAGCAGCTTGCGGCCTAAACGAAATGGTGGAAGAAGCCGCCAAGATACAGCTTTCAGCTATCACGATAGCTGGCAAAGACGCGTTGAGTTTAACTAAGCTAAAGGAAAAGTTCAAAAAACAGAACACCGTAGAATAGCAGAAAACAACAGGAAGATACGGCAATGACAGAAGCTAAAACACCCCGAGATTTCTTCGAAAAAGTTTTACCCAGCAGATTCAAACCAGACAAAGCAGCAGACATAGACGTTACCGTTCAGGTAAAAATCACAGGCCTCAACGGCGGCAACTGGGCAGTTACAATAAAAAACCAGAAACTGGATATCAAAGAGGGAACGCATCCTTCGCCAACCCTTTCACTTGAGATGGCGGAAACGGATTATATCGACTTGATTAACGGTAAAATGAGCGGAGAAAAAGCCTTCTTAACAGGAAAACTCCGATTTAAAGGCAACATAGCGCTCGCTTTGAAGTTAAGGGAAACAGGATTTCTTTAGAGCATCCGCCTTATTTTTCAGTTTTATCATTTGACTTCAAGACGTGCCGAGCGAGAAACGAAAACGTGGGTGGCAAAGTGTTGTTTTCTTCAATGTTGATTAAGAAAGTGTTCATTTCGGTTATGCTTGGACCCATGCTCTTTTTTGTGTTTTTCCTGAAAGCGTCGTAAGCGGCGTAATTCTGATGGAAGGAAACTATCACTGAGTCGTATCCTAAGCCGATTCCACGATGGATTAGAACAACTCCAAATGGGTCTTTGCCCATGGTATCTGGATGACTGCTTCGGAACTCTTCAATTTCGCGTTCGGTTATTTTCGGGTCCAGTTTAATGAAGTTCATAGCCATTATGGTGTAGCCGATTTTGCTGAAGTTCGGAATTATCGTGTATTCTCTGATGTAACCTTCTTTTTCCAGCTTAGTTCTAAGCCTTGTTGTGGTTGGTTGTGAAGTTCCTATTGCCTTAGCTAGTTCCCTGTCGCTTCTTCTAGAATTTTTCAAAAGTTCAGATATTAATTTTCGCTCTATTTCTTTCAATTTTTAGCTCCCTTCACCTAATTGTAAACACTCTTAGTAATACTACCGTACTGTTTTTAAAATATTCACCGCTCTTCCTTATTAACTTGCCGCGAAAACCTCTCTTAAATTATTCACGCACAAACTTTTCTGTTACTTCTCTTGGCAGATTCTCCTCACCTATCTTGACGGCTTGAGACTTCTGATAACCACGCATTTACGCGGGCTACAAAGACCGATGCGCCAAGGACTTGTAAGATAAAGTCATCGCCTACTTATCAGAGTAGCTACGGTTTCTTCAGTTCGTTTCGACACATATTTATTCCGTCTTCACAATTCAGGGTAGGTGGAGAATGCAGTTATGTTGAAAGACGTTGTCAAAGATTATGAGTTCCACGAAGAAATGTCGGTGGATGAGCTTGTCAAGCAGATGGATGAAGCATGGGGTTTCACCGCTGGAAAAGTTTCCGTGGGCATAAACATCCTAGAGCGCATGTTCAAAGCGAAAGACTGCGTTAATTTTCTCTCGTTCACAGCAAACACCGTGGCAACAGGCACCCGCGGCGTGTTCAAAGAATTGGTAAAGCGGAAGCTCGTGGATGTTGTCATTACCGCCTGTGGCACACTGGACCACGACATAGCACGATGCTGGAAAAATTACTACAAAGGCTCCTTCTTCATGAACGACGCTAAACTGCACAAGAAAGGCATAAACCGCTTGGGAAACGTGCTGGTTCCAAACGACAGCTACGGCATAATAATAGAGCAGAAGATGCAAGCCATGCTGGAGAGCCTTTGGAAAGAGGGAACACGAGAAGTTTCAAGCAGCCAACTTTGCCGCGAGATAGGCTTACGCTGCTGCAACGAAAGCTCAATCCTGTACTGGGCAGCCAAAAACGACATACCCGTTTACGTGCCCGGCATTACGGACGGCGCTGTAGGCTACCAAACGTGGATGTTCAGCCAAGACCACGACTTCAGGGTCAATTTGCTTAAAGATGAAGGAGAAATAAACGACCTGATTTTCACAGCGAAAAAGACAGGCGCGTTAATTGTCGGCGGAGGCATTTCGAAGCACCATACAATATGGTGGAACCAGTTCAAAGACGGCTTGGATTACGTGGTGTACGTGAGCACGGCGGACGAATGGGACGGCAGCCTCAGCGGCGCAAGACCACGTGAAGCGGTGTCTTGGGGAAAAATAAGTGAGAAAGCTAAGCGTGTGATGGTTGAGGGAGACGCTACCATCTTGTTGCCTGTTATGTTCAGCTCGCTGCTAAGTAGGCTCGGTAAAGCTTAAGCTACGCCCTTAAACAGCCACGAAAAGTCTGGCGTCTCTCGCTTTGTTTTCACCCGTTCGTTAAGCGCGTGCGTCACAAGCGGCAAAGCAATCGTGGCGTCGCAGTAGCACACCGCTCGCGTGCCGCTTTCGCTGTTGATTTTGCCCCAGCTAATTGCTTCTTCCAGCGTGCAGCCTGATAATCCGCCCCATTGGGGTGTGTCGGCGGTTATCTGTATGGAGTATTTGTGCGGGTAATAGTATTCCTGCAAACCTTTGCGGAGGTGACCGTTTCTGCCTGGCACGCCTTGGTCGTTGGTTTGAGGTGAAACTGATATGGCAATGAGCTGAGTCAGGTCTTTGGGCACTCCGCCGCCGATGTAGATTACACCTATGTCTTTGGTTTTGGTGCCTATGGTGACGAACTGGTCGAATTCTTTTACGCTGTCGAGGATTACGTTGTGCCCTTGGTTTTTAGCCATAAGAAAGGTTTCTCCGTATGCGCTGTCCACCATCGCTGGGCTGAAGATGGGCACGCCGTTTTCGTAGGCTATGGCGGATATGCTTGGGATTTTTTTGTTGCTCAGGTATTTGCCTAGAAGATAGAAGAATTCTGCAGATGAGTAGGGATAATCGGTTTTCAGGGTCATGACGAAGTTTGTGACGAGTTCTTCCATTTTGCGGTAGTCGGTTTCTTTGCCGAAGACGTCGTAGTACCGGTTCACGTCCGCTTTTAACAGCGCCTCGTCATCTACCATGTGGCTGCCCTGCCAGTAACCGAAACCCATCGCGTCAACAATGTCCTCGGACACGTTAGCGCCCGTTGAAACTAGCACATCAATAAACCGGTTCTCCATAAGCCAGTTGACTATAGTCCATTGGCCAGCGGTGCTCATGGAACCCGCCAAGCCCATGACTATGGTTAGGTCTTTTGCCTTAACCATGTTTTCCCAGACATCTACAGCTTCGCCCAGTTTCCTTCCCTGATATGCGGTTCGGCTCATTTCAGCCAATAGTTGTGAAATGCTTTTTTCTTTAACTTTTATCGGTTCTAATTTCTTGTTGAAGTATGATTCGCTCATGCGCTTTACCCCGTTGTAGATTCGGTGACTCGTATATGAAATTTGCCATTCTGAAAATGCAAGTATCCATTTGCTCGCTTGCTGGTTTTTCGTGTTTTCAACAGAAAACTAAAAACATTTTTAGGAAACAACGTGAATGAAAACTACGGAGTTTTAAGGAGATTTTGAAGTGCCTAAGAAAAAGGTTGTTAAAAAAGAAGCCAAGCCAGTAAAGCCAACTTTTGCGCCCGTTATGTACATGGACCATGATGACAAAAACTACTATATTCAAGTAGAACTGCCGGGAGTGAAGAAGGAAGACGCGGAACTTGAAATTTCAGCTCAAAGCTTCTGCGTAAGACGCGAAAGAGCAGATATTGAACTCCTCGGCTGCTACGTTCTAACGCATTCGGTAAACGCGGAAAAAGCCAAAGCAAAACTCGACAACGGCTTATTAAGCATCAAAATCCCAATTAAAAAAATCCTCAAAGGAAAAAAAAATAGCGATAAACTAAACCAGCCACCAACCATCCTTTTTTAACTTTTCACGCCCAACAAGCCAGCCACCGAAAAACCACGTTCAAACTCCAGTTTAATCTATCTATAGAGGGGGTATAAGCTTCGCCAAGCAACAGAGATTACGCCAACCAGCGCACTTTTCCGTCAGTATGCAGGCAACCGCAGACACGTGTTCAAACTTTCATATATCGTTGCACGTAGAAAGCTTTAAATACGCTATCACGTTGACGTTGTTGTTTTTCGAGAGGGGAATGTGTTTGCAGAGATTGGGCAAAGTGCTTCATATGACTCCATCTCAGAACGTTGTTGTCAAGGTGGGTAATCCCCCGAAGATTGGTGTTGCTGTTGTTGATGAAAAATTAAAAACCGTCGGAAAAGTCTTCGACGTTATTGGTCCAGTGTCTTCGCCTTATGCCATTGTAAAACCAGCCATCAAAGAACCTGAAACGCTAGCCAACAAGCAGCTTTATCTGCTTCTCTCGAAAAAATAACGGAGCAAAAAAGAATATGAGCAGAGAAAATAAGCTGCATGAAGAAGCAGATCCTTCAAAACCGACGCAACAAGCTGGATCCGTCAAGGTCCAATTATGTCCTGAATGCGGAAGCAACAGGCTGATGCGCGATTACGAATGCGCCGAAATAGTTTGCATGGACTGCGGCTTCGTGGTGGCAGCAAAAATAGCTGACAGAGGACCAGAATGGAGAGCTTTCGACGACGAGCAAAGAACAAAACGAACCAGAGTCGGTGCTCCTTTAACATACACAATTCACGACAAAGGCTTATCCACAACGATTGACTGGCATGACCGCGACGTGTATGGCAAGAGCCTTTCACCTGGACAGAAAGCGCAAGTGTACCGGCTGAGAAAATGGCAGCGGCGCATAAGAGTTTCAGACGCAACAGAACGCAACTTGGCGTTTGCCTTATCTGAAATCACAAAAATCTCCAACAACCTGAATCTTCCAAAAAACATCCTTGAAACAGCTTCCGTCATCTACCGGAAAGCGGTGAAGGAACGGTTAATTCGTGGACGATCAATCCAAGGTGTGACGTCAGCAGCGATTTACCTGGCGTGCAGGCAGTGTGCGCTGCCAAGAACGCTGGATGAGATAGCTCAAGCGTCAACCGTGAACAAAAAAGAGGTTGGACGCAGCTACCGTTTCCTCATTAAGGAACTTAACTATTCGATTCCGCCGCTTAGACCTGGTCAGTACATAACAAAGTTTTCCAATCAGCTGACTATGCAGGGTAAAGTGGAGGAAATTGCGCATAAGATTCTGGCAGCGGCGAAGGAGCTTAAGCTTACTTCGGGTCGTGGTCCAACCGGCATTGCTGCGGCTGCGAGTTATGTGGCGTCTGTTTTGACGGGTGAAAGGAAAACTCAGAGGGAGATTGCAGAGATTGCGCAGGTGACTGAGGTTACTATTCGAAACCGTTACAAAGAGCTCGTTGAAAGGCTGATGTTCCAGATAAGCATTTGATAGCACCTTTCTTTTTCTTTAATTTTTTTGCGCCTTGCTTTAGGCGTGTATTGCAAAATGTTATAGCTTCACGGCGAGATAATATACAGTTGATCCTGTATGAACCTGGATGTGCGGTGTTTACCCCTTGGCTGAGTGTCCGAATTGCGGGACAGAAGTAGCCATTGCGGCAAAGTGCTGGACGGTGTCTCCTGCTAAGAGCAGTGCGACAGGATACGTGCCTGAATTTCGAGTTGGGATTTTTGAGTGCCCGAATTGCAAGTCTAAGTTTAGGTCTAGAGTGGACTCGCAAGCAAGGTCTGCGGAGTTGAATAACGTTAAGGTTTTGGTTGAAAGACTTAAGGAGATACGTGAAGGGCTTAAGCGAACGTTGCGGGGTTTGCGGGAAAAAATAAATAGGCTGGAAACGGAGCGAGCGAGTTTGCTGATGGATATTGAAGAACTCAAGAAGGTTGCTGAAGCACGGGCTAATGCGCTTGAGGTTGACGTGAAAGAGCTGCGTGAAGAGTTAAAGTCGCTGAGAGAGCTTTTAGGCGTAAGCGAAGAAGAGTTTAGTCCTGATTC
>CAZPND010000046.1:0-14271 GCA_964587975.1 uncultured Candidatus Bathyarchaeia archaeon | reverse complement strand
GAGTTGCCGATGACTTATGCGGGTTACAAGGGTTTCCGCAGTCGTTATCCGATTAAGCTTTTGTACGTGTCTAATCTTCCGGTTATCTTTGCGTCTGCGCTTTTTGCTAACGTGTACTTCTTTTCTCAGCTTATTTGGAGTACTCAGGGTCGTCCAGCTCCAGGGCAAAACTTCTTGCTTGACCTGATTGGCCAGTATAATGCGACGAATAATCAGCCTATTGGGGGTTTGGCGTATTTTGTTACTCCGCCGAATAACATTACGAGTGTGGCGGCTGAGCCGATTCGGGCTTCGGTTTACTTGGGGATTCTTGTGGTTTTCTGTGCGGTGTTTTCGCTTATTTGGCTTGAGGTTGGTGGTCTTGGTCCGGATAAGGTGGCTCAGCAGCTTATGGATTCGGGGATGCAGATTCCGGGTTATCGGCGTTCGGGAAGGCCTATACAGGCGGTTCTTAAGCGGTATATTCCTGTGGTGACGGTTCTCGGCGGATTAATCGTGGGGTTGATTGCTGGGATTGCGGATTTCCTAGGCGTTTTCGGCACGGGAACAGGTATCTTGCTTTCGGTTGGCATCATCTACCAGTACTACGAGCTGTTGATGCGTGAAAGAGCGGCTGAAATGTTCCCAGCGTTCAGAAGAATCCTAGGAGAATAGACGGAACTCTAGCGCGCTGTTGTTGACGGCAAAATCTACGTGATAAGCGGATTTGAGGGGTTGTATCAGGGCACTCTCGTAGATTATACTCAGATTTATGATCCTACAACTGACAGCTGGAGTATGGGGGCTTCCCTTCCAGAAAGCGTGCGGTACGCTGCTGCCGGAGCGACAACTGGCACGTTGGCGCCCAAGCGAATTTACGTAATCGGTGGAGGACCCGAAATGGTTGCTTTAAACTTCACTCAAGTGTATGATCCCGAAAATGACTCTTGGACTATGGCGCTCAGATGCCGACTGCTCGGGGGTGGCTGGCTGTCACAGTGGTTAACGATTTGTTGTACGCGATTGCCGGCTCTCCTTATGTCATGGGTTCTTCCCTGCCAACAAATGAGCAGTACGTGCCTTTCGGGTTTGGCACGCCCGCCCCGTCGAATGGCACCTCATCCCCGGAAATCAAGTTGGTCTCACCAGAAAACCAAACATACCATAGCGCAAGCATTCCGCTGGAGTTTTCATCAAACGAGCCGCTGTCTCGGATGTTTTACAGTCTTGATAATGAAGGCGTCACTGAAGTTTCAGGTAACACAACCATCACTGGACTATTATTGGGTCCGCATAACCTCACCATTTATGCAACAAACGAAGCAGGTAACGCGGGGGTTTCCCAAACGGTCTGCTTTGCAATAGAAGAGGCTGAACCAGTTTCTCCCATTGTGCTTGTTGCTGCTGTTTCCATCGCTGTGGTCGTTGCCGCTGGCTTACTGGTGTACTTCAAGAAAAGCAGGCATTCGAAAATGACCGACAAAACAGAATAGAACCTAACTCCATTTTCTTTGAAGACACACTTTTCAATTGACGCGTTTTTTCTGGTTGATGTGGCGTCAGTTTTGTTATTGTGTTGCAGGTTTTCTGTGGTACAGCAAGGGTAATCCGACGAAGGGCAGGGACATTGCCCAAAGGTCCAGGTTGTGGCCCATTATCCAGGCGTACCATGTGCCCCAGCCGCCTACGCTTCCAAGGTAAATCCACATAAGATAGTTCACGGCGAAGTACAGTCCAACAATTGTTACGATGACGCCTACGGTGCGCAGATTAAGCTCTTCTAAGGATTCGGTTCCTACGGATTTTTTGGAGAAATACGCCGCATAAATCGCGAGGAGGAGCAAGCCGACCGTGGTGAAGAGAAAACTGAACATGTTAGACGGATAGAGAAGGTAATCTGTTCCTTTTTCAATTACCGCGGCTATCCAGTTGCCTGTGTTGTTAAGCCAGAAGACAAAAACGTAAAAGGTTCCTGCAATCAAACCCCACTTTATAGCGTTTTTCGCAGGTTTGTTCGGGCTTAATTCAAAAAACAACTTTATCAAAAAAGCGGTAAGACCAATTGACTGCACCAAACAGGGCAAATTGTTCTCAACCAGCATCACGATCATGTTGCTGAAGCCTAAAGAAACATCTGCAAGCCCGAGCGTTCCCAAAACACCAGACATGAAGAAACTCAGGAGCCAGTAGCCAGCTTCAAACAGCACGATAAGCCTGAGCGCCATCAAAGCTTCGGGCTTCGAAAGGTCCTTTTTGACAACGTAGAAAAGAACAATGACTACGGCGATGAATCCTGCTGCTGTCCTGAAGCCGAGACCGATGCACTGGGGCACATCCGTTAACAGAACAAAGAAATTCTCGAGGGGCCCACGATTGATCACACCGTTAGTGAACTCGTAGAGCATGTAAGAAAACCACGAGAGGGACACCAAAAGAAGGCCGATCCTGAGTGGCCAATCTCTATTCGCAACCGTCATTTCCATCCACATCCGTTCAAGAATTAAAGTGTCGCCGCCCTTGAATATATTACATTTGCGGTGAGGTTGCTTTCCATTTCTTTCAGGAAGCACTCTTATAAAGAAACGAAAGCATAATATTGCAACAGTGGAAACGTGGAGGTTGGCTCATTTGAAGAGTAAACAATTAGCCTCACTTGTGTTTCTGGCTCAAGGAGCAGGAGCAATATTTTACGCTGTTTTCTTGGCATCTTATGCGCTTGCTCTTCCGTCGAACGAGGTTCTTCATGATCTGCCTGTTTTCAAAATTCCCATCTCAATATTTGGAGCAATATTCATCGTGTCAACAGTCGTTTTATTGTTGCTCTCTTTCAGGGCAAAGCCTGAAGAGTAACTCAGCAAATCAGTTCAATTGAACCGTTACTCTTGAAAACGGAAGCAAAGTGCCTTTTCCCGTGCTGGGTTATATTAATTCTAAAAACATAAGATTTATTAGGAGATTAAACAAGAGTTTTACCGAGTGCCTTTTTTGAATATGACACAAATAACCCGATTGAGCAAGGAAATTAAAAAATCGTTTCCGAAAGGAGGGGGAAAGGCAGAGGACAACATATTCATAGGTTGCCCCCATATCCACATCGTTGGCTCCATGTACCCTGAGGTAGAAGGCTGCACGTTATGTATCAAAAAGGAAAGTATTAACGAATCATCCCTTGGGTTTTTGCAGTCAATTGTTGACAAGAAAGGGTTGAAAATGACCCTGATGAGTAACAACTACTTTATGATTTACACTCCAAAGACCCTGAACAATAAATAACTCATGGAGCTGGCAATTACCTTTTTGCGTTTTACAAAAACCACAGAAAATTGGCTTAGGTCATGCGCTTTAGTAGGTCGCTGATTTTTTCGCCGCGGTAGCCTGCTTCGCCACCTGTAGTGAAGCTCTTCTTGGTTTTTCCCTTAAACCCTTTGCTTGGAGGACGCAACTTGAAAATGGGCTGCACGTTCGGAAGTTTCTGGTACTCCACTTTGCAGCTTGCTATGGCGTCGGCGAGCGCGTCTATCGACTTGTAACCCAATTTCTCTACGGATTCATCCGTGATTTTTTCGCCGCCAGCAAGTCGCCCTCGCTCTTTCAGCAACATCGCCACGGTTTCTTTTGACACTTCGCCCCATGTGACGTAGTTCTGCACGCGGTACAGCATACCAATGTATGAAGGGCGATTATCTATGAGCACGGCGTTGTTAGTTTTGGCTAAACGGAGCAGTTCAAGGGTTTCTCTGGCTTCGCGTTGGGCCCTGATTGTCCCTCGAACCTTCACCACAGCAAAACACTTGCGTTCGGCAGCTTTTTCAGTCAATTACCTCACCCAGTCCGCCTGAGTCACTAAGCCATAAGTCTTTCTTAATCCATCAAAAATCGCGCATGCGTACGACGGCACCGTTCTTGTAGAACCACGGCTTCGAACCCACAAGTCCTTCACGCCCGCCAAGCCCAAAATAACCTTCGCCACTTCGCTAGCCACCAGCCCCAAGCCTCTTGGACCAGGAACGATAACCACTCGCACTCCACCGCATTTTCCTTCAACCTGAAACGGCACCGAGTGAGGCTTGCCACAACCGCACTCCCAGCTGCCACATCCACGCTTAACGGGAACAATGTTCAAACGTGCCGCAGCGGACGCTTTTTCAATGGCGTTCCGGACCTGACTTGCCTTTCCAGAACCTAAGCCTATGTAGCCGTCCCTGTTGCCCACAGCCACAATAGCTTTAAATCTGGATTTTTCACCTGCGTCAGTCTGCTTCTGAACCAAATTTACGTTGATCACTTCTTCTTGAAGGTCTGGAAGCAACGCGTCAACAATCTGAGGCTCAGAGATTTTCAAGCCGCTCAAGAAAACCTCTTCGATAGATGTTACCTTGCCCTCTTGAATCATCTTGCCTAAACGTGTCTTAGGAACCCATTCCTCGGTATTGTCAGGTCCTCTTCCTCTATTCCTGTAACTCATGCTTTCTTGTCACCTTTTTTCTTAAACGAATCAACGATATCCGCCTTAACCTTCGCGAAATGCTCAGGAAGCTTCTCAGGAGCAAGCTTCTGCTCCAAATACTTCGAGAACTTGGCAGAGTAAACCTCAGAGTCGTCGCCTAAATTCTTACCGTACACGGCTATGTGCTTCCCTTCTGAACGCTCTTTAACAATTTTCTTCTCATCGTGAGGCACATCTACGCCGGCATCCACAACTCCGCCTAACGCGGCAAACACTTTCGAACCCTTCGTAGGCGCAACCAACCCTATGTCCAGAACAGCTTTCGTCACGCCTTTGGCTTTAGCCTTCAACCCGCAAAGGAGCCCCGTGAGATAGGCTGCTGGGACATTGCCTGTCGGAGCCTTCCAACCATACTTTTTCAACTCCCTGCTGTGCGCCGAAGCCAAAACCTCATCACCCTCTGGCTTAGCAACAATTATCTGAACAACAACGTTCTTAACGGTGCTGCGAGGAACAAGCCGTGGCGTACCAGAAAGAACGAGAGCCTTCCGCGCCTGATAATCGGTCTTTCCTTCCCGTCTCCGTCTAGGCGGAACATGATAAGTAGAACCCCGCGCCATTAACGTTTCCTCCAAAGATCATTAGCTTTCAAGTAACGTTCCAACTCTGCAACTGACTCGAATTTTCCGCTGCCGGCAATCATGTAAACTTTTCTATAAGTGGATTCCGTGATAACTCGGCTTGCCTTCAACTCTCGAAGCTTCTTCCTTAAAGAGCGGATCTTACTCATCCACGCTTCTTTCTTGGAAATCTTTGCGTGAGAAGACCCTGTTCGGCTGCCTGCACCTTTACGGCGGCCCACCCGCTTCTTTCCACGAATAACCTTTGCTCGAGACCGGCTTACGCCTTTTTCAGGCAAAGAAACGATTACCTTCTCATGAATAAGCTTCTTAACTTCTTCCCGCGTTATAGCGCCCTCAACATCGTCCATTCTTTCAGGGTCAATCCACACCCTGTTCTGCCCGATCTTCAATATCTGCGCGGCCAAACGCCTTTGACTTCTTAGATTGGTCATTGTTTTTCAGCTCCTTTCTCAGTCTTAGCTTTCTTTTGAGGCTTCTTAGGCTCCGCTTTCTTGGCGGGTGACTTTGACTCCTTTTTGGAAACCTTGGCTTCTTCACGCGGTTTGCGCTTCGGTTTCTCCTCTTTCTTCGCAGGTTTCGTCTCTTTCTCTGCTGGCTTCTCCTCTGCTTCCTCAGGTGAAACTTCTTCTTCCTCAACCTGCTCTGAAACCTTTTGAACGTTCAGGATGAAAACCTCGCGTTTTTTGGCTTCAGCTATAATCTCCGCGCGTTTTTTCTTGCCAACCCTGTGAGCGATTCGTGCAGCCTCAGTGTTTGGATCAATACGGGAAATATCCTGCACGTTATGCACCAAAACTTCCTTGAATCCAGACGGGTGAAGCCCTCGAGTGACCTTAGCGCCTTTATAGCCGACGCTGACTCCTGGCGGCCAACCTTTGATCTTCCGCCGCACCTTATTATCTAAACCACGAGGCCTACGCCAGCTTTCCTTCAACTTCATGAAACGCCAGCTTTCAGGCCTGACGAAAGCGGGCTTTTTCTTTTTAGCGCGTTTTCTAGCTTTCAACGCTTTTTGCGGTACAGATGCTTTTCTTTCTGTCATTACGCCATTCCTTCCTTTCGTTCATACACGTATATGCCGTCCAAGAAAACGCGCGGGTCCTTATTCTTCACTTTCGTGGCTTGCTCGATGTTCGCGGCTGTTTGGCTAACATCTTCCAAGTTGATGCCTTCAACAACCACGTCTTCGCTTTCGACTTTAACCTGAACGTCACCAACTATCTTCACTTTTCGCGCTCGCCTTTCACCAGTGAAGTTTTCAATCAGAACTGATTTGCCTTGAACCTTAACTGAAATCGGAAAGTGAGAGAACACTATTTTAAGTTTGTACGAAAAACCCTTCTGAACCCCAGTGATCATGTTTTGAATATGAGAATGTATTGTGCCCACTAGAGAGGCTTCCTTCTTGCGAGGCCACTCAGCCCAAACCCGAACGCTCTTATCGCCTTCAGCGTCAATTGATATCGGAACGTAAGAAAAATCCCGCGTTAAAGAGCCCTTAGCACCATTAACCGTGACCTTTCGCCCTTCAACTTTCACGTCTACATCATCTGGAACTTGAATGGTTTTGGAAATTTCTGGCAGCCTCATCAAAAACACCTCGCCTAGTAAACGAAAGCTAACAACCGGCCTCCCATGTTCTTTTCCTCAGCTTCACGGTGAGCGATTACACCTTTCGAGGTTGAAACAACCATTATCCCCACATCTCTTGACGGCAGAAACTTTTTCTCCCAATTCTCAAACTCGCCCACCTTAACAGAGAAGCGTGGCTTAATGGCGCCACACTTGTTTATTCTACCTAAAAGCTGCACCTTAAACTTCCCAGAGCGACCATCATCAATAAACTCGAACTCGCCTATGTAACCGTTAAGCTGCATTATCCTTAACACGCGACCCAAAAGCTTAGAGGCAGGACTAATTATGCACTCGCGCTTGTTACGCATCTCATTATTTATGACCGTTATCAAGCCATTTGTCAACGTATCCATCGTTTTTCCTCACTATTCATATTTTTTGAAACCAAGCTTCGGCGCCGCCTCCCTAAAACAGTGCCTACACAAATATAAATTGTAACGTCGAATAACCGGTCCATAAGAACCACATCGAACACAAGGTCGCGCACCTTTGCCATATTTTCGCTCTTTCTTCATTTTCTGTTTAGCCATACACCCATCTCCAACACTATACGATTTCAACTCCAAGAATCTGCCTGACAAAAACAACAGACTCATCAGGCGTTAACAAATGATTAGAACCAATGTGCGTTTTCTGTCTCCTCCTGATTTTAACCCGATGCCCCGGACGATTCACCGAGACACACACATCCATGCCGAAAATCCCCACGTCAGGATCATACTTCACACCCGCAATTTCAATATGCTCTTTAATGCCAAAAGCAAAGTTGCCCCGCCTGTCAAAAGATGAGCGGGAAATTTTGTTATCCACAACGGGCAGAACCTTCTTAAGGAAATCAACCGCAGCCTGCTTCCGCAGCGTCACCACACACGCAATTGACTCGCCTTTTCGCAAACCGAAATCTCTTATGGTTTTCTTGGCTTTCCTCTTAACAGGCGTCTGGTTAGTCAGTTCCTTCAACACTCTGGAGGCTTTCTCCAGTGGTTCACCTGATTTTCCAACGTTAAGGTTGACAACAACCTTGTCAATTCGGGGTTTAAGCATCGGCTGCTCCGCCCACTTCTTAACCATCTCATCCTCAGACAACAGAAGCTTCCTCCGGTAAAGATATGATAGGTTTTGCTGTACCTATCGAAAAAACGAAGTCTAAAATCGTTTGGTAACGATTACCTTTCTCATCCTCAACAACCACGAGAGCGTTTCTACGTTTCTTCGCCTCAGTCTTTTCAATCTCCACTATTTTACCCTGTTTGCCGACGTTCTTTCCGCCCGTTATAACGGCCATGTTACCCTTCTTGGTTTTCAGCTGATCCATCACTTCTTTTTCTGGAAGCCCAAGTTTCAAAGTGTCAAACGTTTCGTAAACTTCCGACGGGCTTTCAGAGACCTCCGCTTTCACAAGTATATTTGAACCGTCATGAAGGGAAATCTGCGAATTTCCATCCTTAACCAGCGTTCTTCCTTCAACCCTGAACAGTTTGAAACTGGCTTCTTCCTTGCTGATTGGATTAAGAAACAGACCTTTATGTGAAGGCAGAATCCGGTAAAACTTGTTCAACTCAGGCATCGAAACAACATCCATCAAGCCCACGGGGAAATCGTCTTTGCGCCTGACCTTTCCGTCAACGAAAACTTTGCCCTGTGCGATTACTTTTTTGGCTTCTTTCCTGGTCTCAGCCACTTCAAGAATGTCACGGAGAACAAGTGCCAGGGGTAAACATTTTTCAAGAGAGTGACCTCCAGGTGAAGGCCTCACAATCCAAACGGCTTCTTTCCTGTGAATTGGCCAGAATCTTGGAGCGGGCTTACGTTTTAATCTTCCAACTTTTCCTTTCTTGCCCAAATCTATTTTCCTCCTTCCTTTTTCGAAGCCGCAGCTTTTCGTTTTGCCGGTGCTTTCTTCACTGCCTTAGGCTTCGTTTCTTTTTTAAGAGAACCTTTTTCAGCCGCGGGTTCCATTTTCTTTTTCGCAACTACTTTTTCTTTCTTTGTTGCAGCAGGTTTTTTCCGCGCCGTTTTGGGTTTAGCTGCAGGCTTCTTTTCTGGAAGCTTCTCTTTCACCGCGGTTGCGGCTTCCGGTTTTGTAACAGGTGTTTCTTCCTTTGTCTTTTTGGCAGCAGGTTTCTTCTGTACTCTTTTCGGTGCAGGTTTAGGTGCTTTTTCCGCGGGCATCTCTTGAACCACACCTTCTTCCTCTACAGGTTTCCCTTCTTTCGCTTTCTTCGGGCGTTTCACTACCACCTTCACTGCTTTCTTTTCTTTCTTAGGTGGCGCCTGTTCTTTCTTGAGGTCGACAATTGCTTTTCGCCATTTGTCGTCAAGCTTAAGGTTTCTTATCATGACCTTGGACGGATGCACCGCAACGAATATGTTTGTTCCGTCAACCTTTTCGCGTGTTAAGCCTTCAAGGAATATACGGTATCTTTTCAGGTCTACTCGGCTGACTTTTCCTTCGAAACCCGTGTGGTCTCCACGTACTACGCGAACGGTGTCGCCTTTCCTGACGGGAAGGGACTTAACGCCTTTTGACTTGACAAGTTCGGGTGATAGGGGAGCCGCCATCAACTTGTGGCGCAGATGAGCAGGGGCGTTATAGAGCCGTTTTCGCTGTTTTCGCGGGTCTTTCACACGTTTTGTTGCTTGCATAAACTTTCACCTACACTATTATGCTCGAGGCACTGGCTATTCTTGGCCATCTTTCCGCAGCCTCTCTTGCTACTGGACCGCGAATTTCGGAGCCTTTCATTTCGCCATCAGGAGTTATTATAACCGCGGCGTTGTCTTCGAACTGAACCCAAACGCCGTTAATTCGTTTGTAAGGCTTTCTCTGCCTCACGATAACGGCTTGGAAAATTTTCTTTCTCATGTCAGGTGAGCCTTGCCTAACTGAAACGGTGACTTTGTCGCCTACTGTGGCTGAAGGATACCGTCTTAATCGGCCTTTGTAGCCCATGGCTTGAATTAAACGCAACACGCGTGCTCCAGTGTTATCAGTGCACCTCAACATAGAGCCTGCTTGAAGTCCTCTTGAGACTTTTTGTCCGTGGGAAAGCATGCCTTTTGCGATTAGCGCGCGTTGTTTTGCCTTAGCTGCCACGTTACTTTGCCTCCAGTTTCTCCACGACGACGAAGGCTACTGTCTTGCTGATGGGACGGCACTCTGCGATTCTTACTCGGTCGCCTTCTTTTGCGTCAATGCACGGTGGGTTATGGGATGGAATGTGACCGCGTCTTCTTTCATACCTTACGAATTTAGGTGAGAACTGAAGGTACTCGCGTTCTACAACAACTGTTTTGTCCATTTTTGAGGTGGCGACGACGCCGTCTAAAACGCGTCCTCGCACGGATAATGTTCCGTGGAAGGGGCAGTTTCTGTCGTCGCAGGTTTTTTTGGGTTTTTTAAAGGTTAGGGACATTTACCATAGCCTCTTCACGGTTTTTTTGAGACGGTCTTCGGGTCTTCCTGTTAATAGTTTGCCGTCTATTTCGACGGTGGTTCCGTCGGAGAATTTGAAATTGAAAGTTGCTGAGTTTTTGATTACGTTTTTTGCTTTTCCTTTATGCATGATTGTGAAGGTGTTTTTTGTTTCGTTAATTACTCTGCCGCGTATTCCAAGATAGTTTGCGTGTGGGCTTTTGGCGATTTTTCCTTCGGTTCCGATGAATTCGTGGCGTATTATGTCTGGAGTTACTTTCACTGGGTTTTCTTCTCCTTTTTGCTTTTCTTTTTGGGTTTTTCTTCTGTTTTTCTCAGCCCTAGTTTGTCTTCATGTTCTATTGTGAGAATCTTGGCGATTGTCTTGCGCAGTTCTCTTATTCGGGCAGGGTTCTCCACTGCACCGCCAGCTCTGACCATGATTCTCAGCCTAGCCATCTCTGCTCTGAGTTCAGAGAGTTTCTTGGAGCGGTCTTCACTGGACATGCCTTTGATTTCTTTCAGTCGCATTATGGGCATTACTCTTTTGCCTCCTCTTCGTCTGTTGGTTCTTTGACGTTTTCCGGTGTTGCTTCTTCAGCCGGTTCGACAGTGTTTTTCTCTGCTGTTTTTTCCGCAGCTTCCTTTTTCTCTTCAGGTGGCGCTTCTGTTTCTGTTTCTGCGGCTTCCTCGGCTTTTTCTGGCTTTTCTTCAGTTGCTTTTACTTCTGTTAGCTCTTCAGGCAGTTTTTCCACGTTTATTTTTTGCTCGGGCGGAGCTTCAGTGGCTTTTTCTTCTTTTTCGGTTAGTTTTTCTTCAATTTCTTCAGGTGGCAGTTCCGTGGTAATTTTGATTTTGTCTGGAAACTTGGCGTCTGGAGGCATCAGCTTAACTCGCACGCCGATGATGCCAGGTTTAAGCTGAACGTGGGCTTCGGCTTTTTTCATGTATCTCAATGCGGGTTCTCCGCATCGTGGGAAGTAGCCGGCTCGGAACTTTTCGAATCGTGCTCTTTCGGTTCGCAGTTTGCCGCTTATGACGATTTCTACGCCTAAGGCTCCTGCGTCCATAACTTGGTTTAGAGCCCAAAAACCTGCGCGTCTGAAGTGAACGCCTCTTTGGAGGGCGGACGCTACGCGGGATGCAACTACGTGAGCGTTAAATTCGGGGACTTCGATTTCTGAAACGGAAATCTGGGGGTTTGAAATTTTGAAGTTTTCTTCTAAAGTGGCGGCGAGGTCTTTTATTGTTTCTCCGCCACGTCCGATAACTATGCCTGGTCGCATGGCGTAAATTACAACGTGGGTTCCCAGCGGGGTTTTGGAAAGGTCAACACCGCCGTAGCCTGCGCGTTCGAGTTTTTTTTGCAGGAATTCGTCGATTTCTGTTTTTTTGATGGATTCTGTTATGAAGCGTTTTACGATGGACATTAGATTGTTTCTCCTTGCCCGGGTTTTTCGTCTAGGACGATTTCGATGTGGGTTGTGGTTTCGTATTTTGGTGAGGATTTTCCGTGGGCTCTGGGTGTGTATCGTTTGATTTTTAGTCCTGGGTAGGCTGATGCGTGGATGATGCGGAGTTTGTCTACGTCTAGGCCTTTGTTTTCGGCGTTGGCTTCTGCGCCTTCGAGTACTCTGAGGACTTGGTGTGCTGTTTTTATGGGGTATCTTCCTGCGGCTGCTTTTTCTATGCCGTGTCGGTGTCCAAGTTTCTTTTTATGTCTTCTGAAGGGAACCGCTTTTTTCTTGTCCATTACGTCTCTGAGGTATTTTTTTGCGTTGTTTAACATCATGCCTTTGATTGTTCGGCAGACTTCTCGGGCGTGTTTGTGGGATACTCTGATTTCTCTGCCGCTGGCTTTCGCTGTTTTTTCAGGATCCAGTTCTTCTTCGAGTATGGAGTATCCCCATTTTGGCATTTTTCATTTCTCCGATTCGTATTGCGCATTTCAACAGCGTATTGGCGATTTATATGGCTTTCCGTATCAAAACTAGTTTGAGCTACGCTGAAGTGTGTGGTCCCGTGTGCAGGGGACTGTTCGAAACGTGAGGTGTACAGGTTTTAGCTGTGTTTTGTCTTTTATAGTTTTTCCGAAAAAACGGGTTGGCATAGGCGGTTTGGCGGGCTGAACTGACGTGCGATTTTTTTGTCTATACTCCCTCTATATATAGAGTAAACCTGTGCTTAGACTAGTGCGGGCTAGCTGCGTGGGAAAGACTATAGCCCCTTATATTAAGCAGTTGCATAGAAGGAGAATGAGAACAGTAGTCAAACGTCTATAGGAAGATTATTTGGTTACACATTTCCTGCGGGGTTTTTGTTTCGGTTATAATTTTGAGTCTTTTGATGCATTCTCCGATTGCCAATTTTTGTTGATGAACGTAGATTATGCCAAAGTGGTTTTTGTGGAGGGCTATTCTTATGAAGTCTGTGTCGTGGGTGAAGATTACGGCTTTGTTTTGTATTGCAGTTTTGAGTTGTTCTTCGTCTGTCTGACCTAATTTGTCGAGGTCTTTGGCGGAGAATGCGTTTACACCCCTTCTTTTTAGACCTTCAATGATTGCGATATTGACGCTTTCGTCAGCATAAATTTTGATGCGTCTAGGGGCGATGGTTGGTCATCTGCCTTTCTAGGTTTCGGCTATTTTCTTGATGAATTGTTTGTCTTCTTTGATTTTCTTGTCTATGGCGTTTCTATTTTCGTAATAGTAAGAAAGCGCATCGTGAACTTGTTCTAGTTTCAAGTGCGGATGAGCATTAATTATGTCGTCTGGCGTGCGGTTTAGATACTCGTATTCTATGGCTACGTCCACTATTCTGACGCGGGTTCCAGCAATAACTGGACTACCGTTGCAGATCTTCGCGTTGATTTCGACGTAGGGGTGTTCTATTCGGGTTTTTTGCAAGGGTTAAACACGCTCCTTATAGCTAATAAGATGTTTGAGAAACTCTTAACTCTTGTTGTGACGGCCCTTATTGGTTTTGGCGTTCGAGTCTGCGCCCTTGGTTTCTCTTTTATTGAAATTTTATTTTTCAAATATGAGGGACGATTTTTGCAGTCGTCTGCGATGTGTTTATGTTTCACCATTAAGGTTACTTATCTCAACCGAAAAAGGAACTGAAATAAATGACTGAGAAAAAAGACGCAATCACCATGCTGCACGGCGCAGGCGGCACCGTCATGCACGACTTGGTTAAGAATTACATAGTGAAATATTTCGGAGGCATAGGCAACGCGGAGGTTCCGCTTGAAGCCATGGACGACGCCGCCGTCGTAGGCGACATAGTGCTTAAGAGCGATTCGCACGCGGTTAAGCCCATATTCTTCCCAGGCGGGGACATCGGGCGCATAGCCATCTCCGGCACCGTCAACGACATCGCGTGTTTGGGCGCGGAGCCTTACGCTTTGGCGTGCGGCCTGGTTTTGGAGGAGGGCTTGCTGATTTCCGACCTTGAGAGGATTCTGGCGAGCATGCGGCAAACCTGCATTGAAGCAGGCGTGAGCATAGTCACGGGAGACACCAAAGTGGTTGAGAAAGGCAGCTTAGGCGGCTGCGTCATGAACGTGTCGGGAATCGGCAGAAGAACCCAGGCGCTGGAAAACAACCTGAACGTGGTCAGGCAGCACCAAAGCGGTTTCGCGACGCGTTGGCTATTAGACTCCAACCTGAGCGTGGGCGACAAGGTAATCGTGTTGGGCACGCTGGGCGACCACGGCTTGGCTGTGCTGTCGGCGCAGCAGGGCTTAACCTTCGGTAGCGAGATTAAAAGCGACGTGAAACCTTTGAACAAGCTGATTCAGCGGTTGCTCGGCGAAGTCGGTGGCATAGTAGCCATAAAAGACCCCACGCGAGGCGGGTTGGCTGACGCACTGAACGAGTTCAGCGAAAAATCCAAGGTGGGCATACTCATCCACGAAGACAAAATCCCAATCAGAGAAGACGTGCGCGTCGCCTCCGAAATGCTGGGTTTGGACCCGTTGGAAGTGGGCAACGAAGGAAAAATAATCGTAGGCACCGTACCCGCTAAGGCGGAGCAGGTGCTGAAATGGCTGAAGCAGACCGCGGAGGGCAAGGACGCCCAGATAATCGGCGAAGCCACAAGCGAATTCAAGGGCGTAGCCATGCAAACAGCGGTAGGCGGCAAACGCA
>CAZPND010000045.1:0-14281 GCA_964587975.1 uncultured Candidatus Bathyarchaeia archaeon | reverse complement strand
CATGGGACTTAATTTAAAACATGCTGCTGAGTCTGGTATTCCAATAGATTGGGGGAAAGGCGATAGTTCTCCTACAGGTTTCGGTTTGCAAGACCCGGAGTTTACGCAGTATAAGATTAGTTCGTTTTCGCTTATGCGATTGAATTCTGCAAGTGGAACTTCGGTTAATTATTGGAAAGTTGGTTCGGATTACAGCAATATAACTGTTGGTTCTAAAAACTTTTTGCTTGTATCCCTAAACAGCATTCTTAATTATTCTACAGCATTGGATTTGCTTGGTATTGGAAACCAGTATGGCTTTCAACTTTCTTTCAATCCTGTAGTAACGGTTTCGGTTACACAAGAAAATGCTGATAATCCATTAAGCTTATCCTTGGATGTTTATGGAACTGGGTTTCCGTTAGTGAACGCTCAGGTCACATATTGTTTGATGACCGTTGCATTAAATGGGGCTGATGCTTTCCCTTCATACTCAACTTTTTATGGGAATGATACAACTGACAACCAGGGCTCAGTTACTCTGAGCTTTCCAGTCGATAGTACTGTAAGTTACGCGTTAATTGTTTACGCTCATCTCGGCGGTTTGGTTGGAGTGGGCTATCATGAACGCGTTTCTTCTGAAGATGCGTATGTGGTTCCTTTTGTTGACAACTTGTCTGAAGGCAGGATTTTAATGACACATAGCTATGATATTGAGTACGCTATCCCTCCGAGTGCTGAGTTGAAATATAACGCAACGTTTGTTTACTTGGCAGAAGATTTTTCGTTGCGTGAAATGCCTTTAGACAATTCTTATGGTCAAATTAACTCTAGTGATGTTGGGGTTTATGGGGTCATTGACATTCCTACTGATAATCCGGGAATTTTGATAACTACTTACAAGAGTGAAACTGGCGGCGGAATAGTCATGATGCCTTGGGGGGTTAGTGCCCTGGCTTTCCCCGTTGTTTTCGGGGGTGACTCGACTAAGCAGGAGTGGGTTGCCACAGACATGCGACAAGTTACAGTAGGTGGTATCGCGTACCAAGCGAAGATTGCGGTGTGGAGTTTAGAAGGTTATCAGGTGATAGGCTAAAATGATGCGTACAATTGAAGTCTTAATAGTGATAATCATCATCACGGGAGCTTTCATAGCCGCGTCTTTCTTTGCTGTTTTGCCCTGGCCCAGGCAGGTTTCGCCAGTGAACCTTCGGCGCCTATCGTTTACGACGTTACAGATGTTGGATTCAAACTATGATTTGAGTAAAGCCGCATTTGAAATTGACAACTCCACAATCTGGAGAGAACTGCAAGTCTCACTTTCAGCTGCACTTCCGCCTAATGTCATATACAACCTTACCGTTTATGAAGTAGGTGGCAGTGCAGGTGGCGCTGAACTGTACCATAATTTAGCTACTATTTCAAACACGGAAAGTTTGGGTTCAACTTCAGACGCGTCTTCCTACATGACTGCTTCTTCAAACGTGACCTTTAACGTAATTCCTGAAAAAATAGGCGAACACAGCGGTGGAGGAACGTTGTACATATTAAATTGCAGTGATGCACCTGGCTGGTGGATTACAGGCTACACTGCACACAGCCTAGCGCAAGACCTGTACAATTTGCTGTCTCCGTATTTTTCAGATACAATAATGGTTCAGAGCACAACGGAACTTGGCGAAATATTGGATGGAAATCCACTTCACGGAGAAACTTTGCAAAACGCGGTGGTTGTAAACACATGTGGAGAAGCGGTACCTATCCCCTCAACCTACGCCGCCCAGTACTCAGGCAACTCGTACGCCGAGTACTGCTATCAAGTAGGCAAAAGAGTCAACCTGTACAACTGGACATGGACCAGCATAGTGGGGTGGCCCTTCTATTATGTCAGCAACACTAACGAATTCGCAGGTAGCCAAAACAGCTGGGGAATTTATGGAATGCAGCTAGTCAGCAACCCTGGTTTAAACGCGTTTCTTCAGGGGTTGGACAATCGGCCAACATACACTCCTGGCACTAGTTCAACAAGTAGTCCCGGCGTCGTATACTTATCAAGTGGTGTCATAGAAAGCAGCAACTACTATGGTATTTACCCATCGACATATCAAACGTCCACAAGAGCTTTATCAACTTCAATTATCGCTGATTATCACCTAGATGTAACAACTTATGTCTTTAATCCAGTCGGAGGGGCGATTCCAGCCGCCATATATCGGCATCGGGGCACGGTCGGTACGTATCAAGGCGCGTTTTACGCCATAGGTCTAACGCGAACGCCCGATATTAGGCTCACTGCTCTCGGTCTTTTGGCTGACTATAAGCCTAGACTTTACCGTTCTGAATACACAACTTATGGAACTTCAAGGCTTGTTGTTCTGCAACTCGGATTAGTGGGAGGCGCCTAAACTGAAATTGTTTAAAGTAAATCGAAAAGGCCAGTTTTCAATTATCGCCGCTATGCTCGTTGCGATAGTTCTGATCGCCGCAGTAATGACCACATATTCTGCTATTCGTTACAGCAACATTCAGGATCAACCTCAAGTGTTGAGTGCCATAGATGAAATAAATTTGGCGTTGAAACAGGTCGTAGGGTTCACGGTAGGCTATTATGGTTCAGTTTTGCAGATTACGGGCAACACGTCTTATGCTAGGCAATTAGCCTCGAATTACCTGCAAAGCGGCTTAAGTAACATTGGGGACATCAGGCCAGAATGGGGTGCCTCATTTAACGTCACTGCTTTAAACTTGAGAGCTGACTGGTTCTCAAACCAAAGTTACAGTTCTGGAAATCTGTCTATTAAATACGATTTGGCAGGTATAGGCTTGTACAACATGACTTACTCCGCCTCGTCCAGATTAGACGTGGAAATATTCAAATCCTCTCCCAGCCACGCATTTTTGAGCATAACTAAAGATGAGAGTGAGCCCCTAGTTAACTTGGCAAGGGAAAACATGCAGTTCTATCATTACCTTAACTCTACCTCAACATGGGAACTTGTGCCTCCGAGTGCTGAGCCAGTAACTTATGCAAACGGCACTTACATACTTAATTTTCCCGCTGGAGTAGACCCCGATTCTTACGTCATAAAAATTGAAGATCAAAGAGGAATAATAGTTGTAGCTTCATCTTTCAGTAGCTATACTGCCGCGTTGACACGGAACAGTACTTACGCCAGCGCAGATTGCGTGGACACGGACGATTCAAACGTGGACTTTTCTGCAGACAAGGGCTCACAGTCGAACTTTACTGCTCAACAGTCCGCGCCAGACTCGATCTATGACACTTTGACTGAAGCGAATAATGGTGGCGGCTTATCAACTGTAACTTTAATTAACGCTGAGTCTTTTGAGGGAGCGTGGTCTCCTTCCGGGTGGACTAAAACTGGTTACTGGAGTCAGTCAACAAGTCAACATCACGGAAGTGGGAGTTATTCAGCATATTTCGACGGTGGTTCATATCGATCTGGATACTTGACCACTCCGACTTTAGATTGTTCCGATGCAAATGCGCTAATCGTGGACTTCTGGTATTATGATGCAGGTTGCGAATCAAACGAATTCTGGCTTGATTTTTACGATGGATCAAGCTGGAATAAGATTTACGATTTGGGGGGGACATCATCTGAAAATCAATGGCTACACTTTCAATACACCTTTACTGGAAGCCCATACCTCCAATACTTTAGGTCAGATTTTAAAATGCGCTTTTCGGCTAATACGAATCGAGGCAATGATAATGCCTACGTTGATGTCGTAACTGTGCAAAAACAAGTAGATGGCACTAGTTATCAGTTGGACCTTGAAGAACAATGGACAAACGTGAACTATACCGATCCTAATCAAAATCTTTGCATCAAAGTGGGTTCATTAGGCTCTGAACCCTTATTGGTTGACGTGTGGAACAGCGGGACATGGGTTAACGTTGCTTCGCTCACTGGACTAGTCACCGGCTGGAAAAACGTGTCCGTAACTCCATACATAACATCATCAACGTTCACAATCAGATTCAGAGGAAGCAGCGATGGCTTAGATTCAATTCAGGATTCTTGGAATATAGACTCTGTGCTGCTGGCGCCTCAGCCTGACCTTAGTTTCCTGTTAGCACAAGAGGAGTCAACAATTGTTGTGGAATGGTTACAGAACGGTACTATGCGATGGCTAGGACAGAACTTAGAATTAATTACAAACGCGAAGCCGATTCCCCCCATCGCCGTTAAAGGTATTCACATGAACCAAACCATAAACGGCGTGGAGCAGGAAGTGCCTTTCCAAGTTGAGGATTGGGCGTCGGAATATAGGATTCCGCTGGGATTAACAAGCAACATGACGGTTTTCGGCAATAGGGAGATGATTGTTTTCCTCTTAGACTCCGCTGTATCAGACTTTACGTTATGGTGGGATGGAAGCGATGAAGCGGTTCAAACACCCTTAGCTTATACACCTCAATACTTCACGGGAGATGACCCTGATCATAATAGCCTAACCAACGGCGTAATATCTCTCCAAATTGGAAGTTTCAGCGTAACCTCAACAGTCTTCGGTAGCAGCCCCACCACTTCGAGCACAGCAAACTTCATGCGCATAAATGGCGAAAACAGCGCTTATGGCGCCGGAGCCGCATACGTTGTGCATCACGGCGTGATTAGAGACATCGTGCAGCAAGAAGCAGAATGGTCTGGCGGCGCCCAGGATTGCCCCAATATCTACGCAAATATCGTGATTACCCTACCCGCCAAAACAACCTATTATACGTATCAACTACGATTGATGTTCATAGACTCAACGCAGCCCAGAGCAATCACAGACCTATGCCCCATCAGACTATCATCAACCCTAGGCAGTTCGCCGCAGGTGCAAACCGAAGACGGAACCTCAGGCGGCTTTCCAGTAGTAGCAACTGGTACAGGCGTATTTTCAAATGACACAGTCGGGGACTGGACTCCACACCACTGGAGCCAACTTATCTCGGGCGGCGGCACAAGAGGCACTGGAATAATGTTCACTGACAACTTTAACCAGCAACTTTACGTATTTGACTCCATAGCAGGGGCATCTACAGGTGCGCTTAGTGCTACTAGCACATCGTTAATTGAACTATTGCCCGTGAAGTTGCATCAGGTTGATTTCACTAATGCAATGGACGTAATTTGGCGTGGCGCCGTAGTAACGTTTGACAACACCGCTCCGATCTATCAAGCCAGCGACCAAAGTGGATTGTGGATACTTGCCGAGTACCCGCCAGCGGTCATGGTGACGGCGAACAGCTAAACCGCTACCCAACCGAAAAATCTTCCTAAAATTCAACCTATAAAAAGAGGGGCTGTAAACTGTTCCAAGCATTAGAGCCAAAACTTCAGCACCCACAGCTCAAACGCCAAACAAACTGTTCAGTTTCCGAATTACCAGAAATGTTGATTCCGAATTCATACAAGTTAAATAGAAAATAATTACTCACCTAAAACAAATAAAGGATGAAGAAAATGTCGATCAAAAAATTCTTGAACTCCAAAAAAGCCATATCACCCATACTTGCCACGTTGCTTCTCATAGTCATAGCTGTAGCAGCCATAGTCGTCACCTACGCGTGGATAACCACGTACATGGGCAGCGCCACTCAGCAAGCAGGAGTAGTACTCTACAACGAAAACGTTCGCTTCGACACCGACGCCACCGAAGTAACGGTGGGCAACTCAGGAACCAGCGACACAAGAATCGTGAGAGTGTGGCTAGGCGACTCATCTGGAAACATGACCGACGTCACCAGTGACACGGACATAACCGGTTCAGGCATGCTTCTCCCTGCAGGCGGAACAGCCACCATAACCATTGACTGGCCAAACGATGTGGACGGCGCTTGGCAACCGGGAGCAAACTACTACTTCAGGATAGTCCCTAACCCTGGACAATTCTTGGAATTTCCAGAGCAAGCCCCGCAATAACCACTTTCCTCTTTCCAAAACCGCCGCCGAAGCCTAAACAAAATTTTATTAGCCTAATCTTTGAATCACTAAACCTACACTTGGAAACTCGAGGCGACCGAACCTGCAAACAGTCTTTATAGCCGCGAATGTTACCCTGTCATTAGTTATTCTTCTCTATGCGTCGTGGCGCGACTACAAAACCAGAGAAGTAAGCAACCGCGTTTGGGCTGTATACGCGCCCATAGCGCTCTTCCTGTCCCTTGCTGAACTGCTTCTTTACGACCCGTCCAAACTGCCTTTGTTCGGACTAAGCTTCGGCGTAACTGTCGCCATCGCGTTTGCCCTGTTCTATTCTGGCGGATTCGGAGGAGCTGACTCCAAGGCTTTAATGTGCATCGCTTTGGCTTTGCCCTTCTCCACGGAAGCGTTGTTCAAGCCTCTCATTGCTTCTGGGATTTCTCCTATTTCGCAGGTTCTTTTCCCGTTAACGATTTTCAGCAACGCCGTTTTGTTTGCGGCGGCAAGCGGCATCTACATGCTTTTCCACAACATCGTCTGGAACGCGAGGCATGGCCGAAAAATCTTTGAAGGCACCCTTGCAGCCGAGTCTTTGGGAAAGAAAATTTTGGTTTTAATAACTGGCTACAAAGTTCCCCTCGCCAAGTTACAGGAGAAATGGCATGTTTATCCGATGGAAGACGTGGCTGATGATGGCGGAAACCCGCCTAAACGAAAGCTTGTTGTGGTGCCCAGGGATGAAGGAAGAAGTGAAATAGTTGGACGCCTTTCCAGCGCGGTTGAAAACGGAAAAATTAATGATTATGTGTGGGCGACGCCAGGGTTGCCCATGCTTATTTTTGTAACGGCAGGCTTGATTGTCTCCGTGTTTTTCGGGGACATTGTCTGGTTACTGGTTAGCTTTATTCTCGGCTAAACTCGGTAACTTTTGTGTTCCAAGTTTTTGCTGCGTTTCGAATAAGAAATTGAAGCGGCTAAAGTTAGAACCGAGCCGAAACCAACAAACATTATGCCGTATGCTCTGTATGGGTAGCTGCCTAAAACAGCACTAAGGGTAACTCCCTCACTGACCTGTCGGTAAGAGTAGAAAAAGGCGCTTACGGCAAACAGCATGATCGCGGCCAACAGTAAACACATTTCAACTTTGAACTTCGAATCGTTCTCCCCCTATGTAATAGCCCAGTTTATAACGACAAAGGTTATTTTAGCTTTGCGGAAAATAAGTGTTAAAGGTGTCCTCCAGTGTTGCGAACAGAATGCAAGAATGAACTGTTGGATTTTCTTAAACAATACCCTGAAAAACGCAGCGTCGTAGTTATGCCTGACTTTTTTTACGACCGCCTGATAAGTTTGGACTGTGATGTGGCTCGTTTTTCCTCTGCGATCGCGGATATAACTGAGAGGAAAGGCGGCAGCATAGACGGGGTTAAGCAAACCGACATTCGAGGTGGAAACGCGATTAACACTGCATCCGCCTTATCCGCGTTAGGCGTGGGCGTGACTCCGATTATTTGCACGAACAAGCTGGGTCTTCAACGGATACAATTCTATCTTGAAAAATATCATGTTGATTTTTCGCATGTTAAAATAGTGGAGAAGGCATCCATGACAACGGCGTTGGAACTAAAGACCGAAGATGGCAAGGCCAACGTTATGCTGAGAGATTTAGGTGCGCTGGCGGATTTTGGCCCTTCAGACCTGACTGACCGCGATTACAAGCTTATTGAAAACGCGGATTACATTTGCCTTTTCAACTGGGCGGGAACGAGAAAATACGGGACCAAGTTGGCTGAAAACGTTTTTGGCAGGGTAAAAACTCGCGGGAAGGGCAAGACTTACTATGACACAGCAGACCCAACTCCAAGCAGCGGGAGGGTCGCCGAGCTTATGCAGGCTGTTCTGAAAACCAGCAACGTGGACGTTTTAAGCTTAAACGAGAACGAGGCGGTCTGCTACGCTTCACTGTTAAGTGACGAAATAAGCAAGCAACGGGGGAAAAAGCGTTTTGACGAGTTGGCAATGGACGCCGCCCGAGTTTTGGCTAAGAATTTGCCTGCGAGAATTGACTTACACACCACGGTTTTCTCGGCTACGTTCAGGGAGAAAAGTGAGGTTGTTGTTCCCGCCTTTAAAGTTGAAGCGTCAAGGGCAACGGGTGCAGGTGACTCTTGGAACGCTGGAAACATTCTAGCCGACGCGAACGCTCTTTCAGACGAGTGCCGATTAACCTTGGCGAACGCGGTTGCCGCCTACTACCTGTCCGACCCTGCGGGTGCGCATCCGACCCGACTGGAACTGGCTAAGTTCATTGAGAAAGTATCTGAAGCCGAGCACTCATTCGGGTGATGGTTGAAGGTGAATCATTAAAAGCGGAAAGCGACATAATGGACTGAAGGAACCAGTGGTTGAGGAATGGAAGGAATGAAAGCCGTGGTCTTAGCTGCGGGAGAAGGCGTGAGGCTCCAGCCGATAACGGCGACTAGGCCGAAGCACTTGATAAAAGTGGGTGGGAAACCGATTCTTGAGTACTGCTTGGACGCCTTGAAAGCTTCTGGCGTAACTGATGCCGTCATTGTCACGCATTACATGGGCGATGCCATCCGCCAATTTTTCAGCGACGGCGCGCAGATGGGCTTGAAAATTTCGTATGTGGAGCAGGCTGAGATGCTTGGAACCGGCAATGCGGTGAGTGTGGTTGAGCCGTATGTGGATGGTGATTTCGTTCTTGTTTACGGTGATTTGTTGTTTGCCCCTGAGGCTGTGGCTCACGTGGTTCAATTGTTTGAAGCGGAAAAACCTGGTGCTGTTATGGCTGTGGTTCCCGTGGAAAGACCAGGAAGCTACGGCATCGTGGAAATTGCAGCTGGGAACGCAGTTAAGCGCATTGTGGAAAAGCCGGGTTCGGGTGAGGCGTCTTCGAATTTGGCTAATGCAGGCTTATATGTGTTCTCCAACGAAATTTTTGATAAGCTAAAGCAGACTAAGGTTTCTGTCCGCGGCGAATGGGAGCTAACTGACGCCGTCTCTCTGCTTGTCAAAGATGAAAAGACGGTTTTGGCTGCTGAAATTTCGAAAGGTGACTGGCTTGACATTGGAAGGCCCTGGGACCTGTTGGAGGCGAACGATTGGGCGCTGAAGCGGATGGAACATAAGGTTTACGGGACAGTGGAGAACGGGGCGCACTTGATAGGTCCAGTTACGGTGGCGGAGACAGCGCGAATCCGTTCTGGAGCGTACATTGAAGGCCCAACCTTTATCGATGAGGGCAGCGACATCGGACCTAACTGTTTCATTCGCCCGTACACAAGCATAGGGAAAAACGTTCGCGTTGGGAACGCCTGCGAAATCAAGAACTGCATAATTATGGATGGGAGCCATGTGGGCCACCTCTCCTATGTGGGCGACAGCATACTGTGCGAAGGCTGCAACTTGGCGGCGGGCACCATTACCGCTAACCTCCGTCTGGACGATGGGTCGGTGAAGATGCTTGTGAAGGGCGAGGTTGTTGATACTGGACGAAGGAAGCTTGGGGCGATTCTGGGGGATAACGTGAAGACGGGGATAAACGCGCTTTTGATGCCTGGCGTGAAGGTGGGCGCAAACAGCTGGGTTGGAGCAAACTTCACGGTTCACAGGGACTTGCCGGCTAACACTGTTGTGTTGCTGAAGCAGGATGAAGACAAACGCGAAAAAAGCAAAGAATAACGGCACGAAGGAACCGATTCGGTTATTTTAGGTTGCTGAGCTGGGTGACCGCCAACGGCACCAGCATTTCATCTTCGTTCAGCCCGCCATGATGGCCGTGAAGGCTGAATTTTCTGCCCTTAAAATGTTCAAACCACACCGTTTCTTTTCCATGGGGCAGAATCAATAGGTTTCCCACCCTGTCAAAAAACTCGCTTCCCACGTCGCCTAAGCCAAACAACCCGTTTTTTATAGCCTCCTTAGTTTCAACGACCTGCGCTTTCACGCCGATTTTCTGCGTCAGCAACTTCCGCGTTTCCACCAGCTTGTCTTCTTTGACGTGCAGAAACACGTCTCGCGGGCTTCCAGTGGGCAAAATCCGTTTGCCACCGTTGCCGCACTGCAGGTTTTCTACTACTTCGGGGAACCAGTTCAGGTACGTAGTATCTTTGGGAACAATGTCAACTCCGCCGTGGTCCGCAGTCACCAAAACGAGCGTTTCCCTCGCCGTTTTCTGGTCGATTTTCTCCACCAGCTCCTTGTTCAACAAGTAAGATATCACCGAAAGCTCCGTGGAGTATTCGTAGCTTTGTGGACCGTACTCGTGAGCTATCGTATCCAAGTTTCCTAAATGCACAAAAAAGTAGGCTGGTCCTTCGGTTTTTTCCAGGTTTTTCCGTAAATTCACAATCAAATCTGACGACTTCAAAGACGGCACAATCGTGCTTCCATCAAAAAGAATTTTGGAACAAGCAGTGTACGCGTCTGAAATGTAAACGTGCGCGAACGTTTTGACGCCTGCTTCTCCTAAAGTGGCTTGAATGGTTTTTCCCTTAAACAGAATGTTCGGGTTGAATCCTCTCTCCAAAAGCTCGTTTCGACTCTTGGACCCTAACGGTTCAAAACGTAACGTGTTAACTATCATACCGACCTCTTTAAGGTAAATGAAGCACTCGAAAAGCCCGTGTTCCTGAGGAGTCAAACCCGTGTTCAAAGTTGTAAGCGCGTTAGTGGTCTGTGAAGGAAAAACGCTTGTTAACGGAAGCACCTCGCCTTTTTCAGCAAGGTCAGCCAAAAACCTGTTTTCCCTATGATACCGTAGAAACTGGTTATATCCGAAGCCGTCTAAAACAAAAAGCACAACTTTGTTAACTTCTCCACCAACGCCCTTGCCGACTTCAAGTGGAAGCTTTCTCTTGTTTTTAACGCCGAACAAGCCAAGTATGGTTCCTGGAATATTTGAAATGCAGTTTTCCTCGTAGCATGGATAAACAAAATCTCCGTCCCCGCATTGCTTCCTGATAGAATCTGCGCCTTCGGCATGTATCATAGAAATCACTTGAGCGTTATGAACGACAACAAGTGAACGCCTAGCTATAAAGACCTTCGCATTTTAACTCAGCGTTTTCACGTGTCATCCCCCAGACTGAACATGGCCCTTCATGAACCGTTCCATCTGGAATGGCTCACCGTGCCCATGATAAACCATACCTATTTTCAGCTGCTTCAGCTTTTCAACACCGGCATCAAACGGGGTAGGTCAGTATTGACGCTGAAACCGCGCAATGGCATGTTGAAAACAGCGCTGCAGATTCTATGCAGTTCAGTATTTATAGAGGGGGTATAAACTGCGCCGAGCGATAGAGCACAGCTAGTTTTATCAGTTAAATACGCACATAGATTCGTGGTTATTATGATATCTATTATTGGTGCGGGAAAAGTAGGTGCTTCTGCAGCGTTTGAAATTTTAAGGTACCGAATCAGTGACGTAACTCTCATTGACATCGCTGAGGACTTGGCGAAAGGTGAAGCGTTGGATATGATGCAAGCGGCTCCAGCTATCGAGTTTGACGGAAAAATCCGCGGAACCAGCGACTACCGCATGATGCAGGGTAGCGAACTCGTCATCGTGATTGCGGGTCAAGGGCGAAAGCCAGGCATGACACGCATCGACCTTATGAACAACAACGCCCGAATAATCCGCAGCATCGTGAAAGAAGTCGCTAAACACGCGCCGGACTGCAAACTCATGATAGTAACCAACCCCGTTGACATCATGACCTACATCGCACGCCGAGAATCCGTGTTGCCCTCAAACCGCGTGTTCGGCATGGGCAACATCCTTGACACCCTGCGCTTCCGCAGCTCCATCGCCCAAGAACTCAGCGTCTCCAGACAAGACGTAAACGCCCTTGTCATCGGCGAACACGGAGACAGCATGGTCCCACTAGTCGAATACGCAAGCGTCACAGGCATCCCCATCACCACCCTCATGACAAAGGAGCAAATCGACAGGGTCGTGCAGCGAACCATCAATTCAGGCGCAGATGTCATAAAACTCAAAGGCAGCACAATATACGCGCCGGCAGCAGTCATCGCCATGATGGCAGACGCCGTGGTCCAAGGCAGAAACCGCGTGATGAGCGTCTCAACCTGCCCCAGCGGCGAATACGGCTGCTCAGACTACTCCATCGGAGTCCCAGTCGTGTTGGGAAAAAACGGCGTGGAAAAAATCGTGGAACTCAAGCTGTCACCCGAATCTAAGCAGCGTTTCGAAAAATCCGTCGCCAAAATCAAAGCCGCAATAGCGGCACTGAAGACGTAGACTCTAAACTTTTATTAGCTGACAACCCAACTAGCCGCTTCTAGAGGTACGTGCAGTGCTGGTTGCTGGGGTTGACGAAGCAGGACGTGGCTGCGTAATCGGACCATTAGTCATAGCAGGCTTCATGATTGCAGAAGCGAACCTGTCGGTTTTAGCCCAGTTAGGCGTGAAAGACTCAAAACTTCTGTCGCCAAAAAAACGCGAAGCCCTATCCAAGGAAATCACGCGCGTAGCGGAGAAACATTACGTCGTGAAACTGGCGCCAAGTGAAATCGACCGCGCCGTGGAAAGCAAAAGGAAGTTGCACAAGCTGAATAGGCTGGAAGCGCAAACCATGGCCCAAATAATAAACACGTTAAAGCCAGACCAAGCGTTTGTGGATGCTGCAGACGTGCTTGAAGACCGCTTCAAACATCACATCCAAGAAGGCTTAACCGTCAAGGCACAAATCACTTCAAGACACAAAGCTGACAGGATTTACCCTGTTGTCTCAGCTGCGTCCATCATAGCGAAGGTGGAACGCGACAGCGAAATCGCAGTTTTGAAAGGCGCTTACGGCGACTTCGGCAGCGGATACTTAACAGACCAGAAAACCATGCTTTTCCTGAGGCAATGGATGCAAACGCACGACGAATATCCTGACTGCATAAGAAAATCCTGGAAACCCGCCAAACAAGTCAAAAACGAAAAAGGCACCGTGCAAAAGAAACTCAGCTAAGCAAAGTTAACCAAAGCCTCTTCAGAAGCCATCGCAGACAACTCATCCAAGCAAAGAGACTGGACATCCATGCTTGAAAACCTCGGTTTTTCGGTGATTAAAACTGGACGCGCACGAATCACATCGCAAACGCTCACGATCTCCTCGGTTCTTTTGTCCAAGTTTCTTTCGTCGCTCATCGCAATGGCGCCTACAATAGGATCTTTGCCGTTTGGAACGTTCATGATGAAATCGAAGGGAGCTCTATAAACAGGAGACATATCGCAGAAAGCAAACTTCCTGAAAACCTTCTGAAGAAGAACTTTTCCCGTGATGGTGCGTTTGGCTTTCATAAGGAGACATTGGCGTTGTTTCAGAGTGCGTTTAAGAATGTTTACCGGCTTCGCCACCGGAACCCCCAACGTTTCCGCTAGCTTGTAGGCTGAGTTCACCGACGCTTTCGCCATGCCTCTTTCGTAGCCGTAAAGCGTTCTGCGGGAAACCCCTATCATCACGGCGAGTTTGCCGATTGAAAGACCCAACTCTTTTCTTCTTTTCTCCACCAGTTCGCCGTCGACTTCAACGGAGTAACCGCCTGGACCAGCGTAAATCAACGGGTTCGCCGTTTGAAGCGCGATGTTCCTGATGCTTTTCTCGGTTACCACGAAAACCCCGTTTCGCGAGTACGCCGTGTCATCTTCCAGCGGCTTGCCGTGGGTTTGCTGGCTGATTATGAGGGAAGCAGCGGAAAGTCTGCCAGCGATAACCTTCAGCTCTCGAGCGCATTGAGGGGAAAAATTGTCCACGTCAGAGTTCACTTTCAACAGAATAGCCGTGTCATCTTTTCTTGCCGCGAAGTCAAAGCAGCTTGGGCGTGAACAGCAAATTTGGGAAACCTGAAAACCAGATTCTTTCAACGCAACCCCGAGGTGGACCGCGTTTTCTATCTCCCAATGATTCATCTGCTGTCACTGCCTAATATCCACTGCGCTGAAAAATATAAACAATACTTTTTCCACGGGAATATAATTAGCAGAAGTCTACTTTTGGCAGATGAAAAAGCCCAGAAAACACCTCCGTTGACAAGAGAGACTCCAAAAAAAGAGGAGAAATAAGGAGCTTACCCTTTTTTACGGAGACGCTGCGTCTTCACTTGTTATTGCCGGTGGCGGAAATAACACGTAGCTTCCACTAGAGCGTTCCAGCCCAAACAGGTATTCCGCCTTCCAAGCACCATTGTCGTATTTGCCCCAGAAGAATTCGCCGTCGTAGAATCCTGCAAATATGCCGTTGCCGAATATTCCCCAGCAGCGCTTGCCCATGTTGTCTTGTCCCACGAAGTAGCCGTTTCCAACAAAGCCCCACATGATATGCTTG
>CAZPND010000044.1:0-14389 GCA_964587975.1 uncultured Candidatus Bathyarchaeia archaeon | reverse complement strand
GTAGGTCCGTATTGGCGTTTTCTGCAACCATTAACAGGTAGAAAGCAGCAATCCGTAGAAAACGATACAGTTCAGTATTTAAAGAGGGGGTATAGACTGTTCCGAGCCGCTAGACACAAAGCAAACTAAGCAATCTTTGGCTGCATCGCGCACTCGCAAGTTTTATATTAGTGGAAAAATCAATCCTTCAGGGAAGCAGATGAACAGAAAAGCGCTTGTTCTTGCGGGAATATTCTTGGCGATAGCATTGACGTCTCCAGTGTTTTTTTACGTTGAGGAAATAAGTCATTTTCAGAGTGATTTGGAGAATCTTGGTCCAAACCTTGCGGATGATACTCAAACATCAGAATATTTTCACGCTGTGGCTCAGAGACACACCACAATTTTAGCTATCTTAGTGGTAATTGAATTAGTTTCTGTAGTTTTGTTTGCCATCTCTCTGTGGTTTGCCTTAAAACCTTGATTTTCAGAACCAAGCTTGTCTTCAACTAACGTTTTTCTCGGCTAAGCCAAGCATACGATGTAAAAGCGAAGATCGGAAGAAGCGCAATCAAGAGAATGACGTAGTTAAGAACAGGACTTAAGCCGTCTGGGAAAACTTTGTTTAAAAGGAATTCTCGAGCTACAAACTCCCATTATGTAACGTACGAAATAGTCGTGGACACTATCAAAACTAAAATGTTCAATCGGCGGCTGTTCTGGATTTCCATAATGTCAATGTGTGCCCTGTGCGTTTCAGTAATAACGTTAACGTGATCAGTCAACTCGTCTATGGCATCACGAATTAGAAACTGCAGGTTCTTACTAAACCCCTTGATGCTTTCTTCCAGAAAATCCCATTCATGAGACAGATCAAGCAGAAGAAGCGTATCCCTCTGCAATTGCTCATACCTTTTCCAAAGCTCCCTTTCGTATTGACCTTGAGATTCCATCTCTAAAACAGGCTGAAGTTTTTGAGTAACATCTTTTAAAGAGTCGACAAGCGCTCTAACTTTTTTTGCGCTTTCTTTGTCGACGTTTTTGCGCTTGTCTAACTCTCGCAAGATTTCGCTGTAATTAGTGTGTACTTTGTAGGCATCATTCAATTTCTATTCACACATACATTTTTTTATCAAAATTCCCAATCGCGCATTAAGCTTAACAAGATAACTCTGCTTTTTCTAGCGTGATTAACTTGATTCAACTAAAGCCTGAAACAAAGCTGTTAACGTGCATGTTTCGCAACCCTGACTGTTTTTTCCGAAGCCAATCTTATAAGAAATTGTGACTGTGCAGCAGTAGCCACAAAGCTTAATTGACTTTCCAGCCTTTTTTACGTTCGGAAAGACCTGTCAACAGGTAAGTTTTAGCGAAGCGGTATTAATGGCTGAAATAAAAAAGATAAAAGCACGGGAAATTCTGGATTCCAGAGGAAATCCCACGGTTGAAGTGGATTTACTCACAAAAAACGGTTTGTCAAGAGCATCCGTTCCTTCAGGTGCAAGCACAGGCAAACACGAAGCCTTAGAGCTTCGGGACGGTGGGAAACGCTATTTGGGAAAAGGCGTTCTGAAAGCCGTTGGCAACGTTAATGATGTGATAGCCGAGAAGCTATTGGGAAGAGACTGCTCAAAGCAGAAAGAGATAGACGCATTAATGATAGAGTTGGATGGTACCTCTAACAAATCCCGGTTAGGCGCAAACGCTATTCTCGCGGTTAGCATGGCTATGTGCAAAGCAGGCGCTTCAGAGTCGAATCTGCCGCTTTACGCATACATCTGTGACCTGGTGGATTCAAAGAGGTTGAGTTTGCCAGTTCCTCAGATGAACGTGATTAACGGCGGATTACACGCTGGCATCGAGAATGATGTTCAGGAACACTTGATAATTCCTCGTGGCGCTAAAAGCTTCTCGGAAGCCTTGAGAATGTGCTCTGAAACTTACCATACCTTGAAGAGGAAGCTGAAGGAACGGTTTGGTAATTCGGCGATACATGTGGGTGACGAAGGCGGTTTTGTTCCTCCGCTGAAGAGCGTGGATGAAAGGCTTGAATTCATTATGAAAGCGATTGAAGAGCTTGGTTACACCAAGGAGTTCGCTTTGGGAATTGATGCTGCAGCATCTGAATTTTACCATAACGGAAAGTACCGAATTTTAAAAAAGGAATATTCGGTTGCGGAACTTTCAGATTTTTACGGCGAATTATGTGAAAAATTCAAGCTGGTTTCAATTGAAGACGGCTTCAGTGAAGACGATTGGACTGCGTGGAACATGCTGGAATCTAAGCTGGGAGAAAAAATCCAGATTGTTGGAGATGACCTTTTGGTTACGAACGTTACACGGATTAAAAAGGCAATGGAAATGGAGGCATGCAACGCCTTGTTGCTGAAGCTTAATCAAATCGGAACAGTTTCCGAAGCTTTGGACGCGTTTAGGTTAGCGCGAAAAGCCGGATGGAACGTTATTGTCTCACATAGGTCTGGAAGCACGGAAGAGACTTTCTTCGCGGATTTGGTTGTGGGTTTGGATGCTGGACAATTCAAGTATGGTGCACCTGCGAGAAGCGAAAGAACCTGCAACTACAATCAACTGTTGCGGATTGAGGAGGCTTTGGGAAGCAAAGCCCTGTACTCTGATGTTTTGGGATGAAAAAGCTGTGGTAGTTTGCAATCTGTTTGTGTTTCGGCATGCGGAGACAACCGATAACGCCAACTCGATTTTCTCGGGATGGCGTGATCCAGATCTTACTCCAAAAGGGCTCAAGCAGGCGCAGGAAATCGCGGATCAGCTTAGACAGGAGAAGATTAATTACGCGTTTACTTCGCATCTTAAGCGAGCGCGAAGGACTCTTGAGGTAGTGCTTGATTCTCACGCGGATGTGCCTGTTTTCGTCGATGACCATCTTATCGAGCGCTGCTACGGGTTGCTTCAAGGCCAAAGTAAAATCGAAGTGGCGAAGGCAAAGCCAGAATGGTTTGCTAAGGTGCATCGGGGCTACGATTTTCCACCGCCGGAAGGAGAAAGCCTGAAGATGGTTGAAAAACGCACAGACCCGTTTGTTGGGCAGCTTGAACGCTGGCTGCATGGGAACCCGGGTAACGTGGCTATATCCTGTCACGGTAACTCGCTGCGTCCGATTCGCAGGATTTTTGAGAACCTTAGCCTGAAGCAGATGCTTCAGCTTGAGAATCCACAGGATCGAGCGATGGATTACGCGCTTAACATTCACCGTGTCAACGTCAAGGGTGATGAAGAAAGCGGTGTTGGAGCGGGTTGGCAGGGTGTTTTGGTTCCTGGGGATGTGCAGTTGGCGACGGATGTGAGGAACCCGTTGAAAAAATACTATTAAGCTGGTGTTTATTAGACTATTTGCTTTGGTTAAGAATGGTTAGGTGAGAGAGAAAAATGAGCATCTTTAGAGCGTACGACATTAGGGGAATTTACGGGAAAGACTTGACGAAAGAAATTATGAAAAAAATAGGCATGGCTGCTGGAACATACGCGCCTGGGAACTTCACGGTTGGAAGAGACTTCAGGGAACACAGTGACGAGCTTCAGGACGCTTTTGCTTTGGGCGTTTTAAGCACTGGTTCTAACGTTCGCACGGTTGGAACTTGCCCAGCTAGCGTTTGCGTTTTTGCGAATTGGCAGTTAAAGAATAACGTGGCTGCTTACGTTACGGCTTCGCATTTGCCAGCGGAGTGGAATGGCATCAAGTTTTTCCATCAAGATGGAGTTGGGTTCTTTGAGGATGAGAACAAGAAGCTGGAGAAGATACATGAGTCTGGACCTTTCAGGAAAGGCAGCGGTTCGATGGAGAAAGTTGAGGGTGCAGAGCAGGAGTACATTAGTTTCATCAAGGAGCGCATTGCGCCGAAAAAGTTGAAGGTGGTTGTTGACTTCGGGAACGGTGCTGCATGCCTGATTGTTCCGAAGATTTTGAAGGAATTTGATCTTGAAGCGAAGTACCTTTATGATTGGCCTGATCCAACTTTTCCGAACAGGGATCCAGAACCTAAGCCTGAAACGTTGACTGACTTGTCCAAGAAGGTGGTTGAGGAGAAGGCAGATCTGGGGGTTGCGTTTGATGCGGATGGTGACAGAGCGCTTTTTGTTGACGAAACAGGCAAAGTTATGATGGCTGAACAAAGCGCGGTTTTCTTCATAAGAGACCTGATGAAGACGCAGAAAGGTCCTGTTGTCGCTAATATTGAATGTTCAAGTTTGATTGATGAGGAAGCGAGGAAGTATGGTCAACAGGTGTTTCGGATTCCTGTGGGGCACACGTTTTTGGTGCAGCAGACAAAGGCGCATAACGCGGTTTTGGGAGTTGAGAAGTCAGGTCACATTTGCGTGCCCAAGTTCTACTGGTTTGACGATGCCATAATCAACAGCGTGTACATGATGGAGATCGTGTCCAAACTGGGCAGAAAAGTGTCTGAAGTGGTTTCGGAGATGCCGAAGGAGTTTTTTGACAGGACCGAGATTGACAGCACTGACGAGAAGAAGTTTGGGATAGTTGAAAAAGTGAAAGCGCAAGCCAAAAAGAAATATGCGAAGATAACCACTATTGACGGTGTTCGCGTAGATTTTCCTGATTCGTGGGCGCTTATAAGGGCTTCAAACACTTCGCCGATGCTGCGGTTAACCGTGGAAGCGAAGAGCCAAGAAAGATTGGCTGACCTGAAGAGCGAGATGATGCGGCTAATAACTGACGTTTCAAACGCTTGATTGGCTGGTGGCAGCGGAAAACTTATCAGCGAAGGAGACATGAAACAGTCAGCTAAAACCTATTAGAGTGCGCGAAACGAGGTGAACAGAATGGCGGATATTGTGGTTGATGCTTCCGAACTCAAAGATGAAGGAAAACAAGTGGTGCAAGCGCTTGCAGACTACGTGAAGGAGAAAACAGGCGCTGAAGTAACCAACGAATCCAACAAGGTAACGGTGAAAGGCGAAGGCAAAACGGTTTCCAAAAAGTACCTGAAAGTGCTCGTGAAAAAGTTCCTGCACAAGCAAGAACTGAAAGAATACTACAGAGTCATAAGCGGCGACGAAGACACGTTAAAAGTGAAAGAAAGAAAACTCTACGAAGAAGACTAAAAGCGTTCCAAAACGCCTTATTCCCCTTTCATAAGGCTGCGTGCGTGAGTCGTTCTCTAACGCGTGAAAAATTGTCTATACCCCCTTATTTAAAGGCGGAAAGCTCATGCGCGAATAGACCCCCTCTACTGGTTTCTGCAACGAATCTCTATTAGGATCCAAATATGCTGGATCGTCAAGAGGAATTTACCTGAAGTTTGGCTGATAACCCTGAGCGTAGGCGTGCACAGCCTGATGCGTGAAAGTTAGCCGTCTTCTTTTTTGCAAAAAGTTAAAACATGCCTGTTAGACATTCCTTTGCTTAAGGAGAGAACGCGTTTTGGTTTCAGAGAAAGAAGAGAAAAAGCCCGCCTTGGAAGAGCTGCTTGCAAAAGCCAAAAAACCAGCGCGGCTATCGCCAGCCATGCACAGGTTTTACGAGGGGAAAGTTCAAGTTATGCCCAAATGTGCCATACGGAACACGGATGACTTTGCCGTTTGGTACACTCCAGGAGTCGCTGCGCCCTGCAGGGAGATACAAGCGAATCCAGACAAGTCTTTCGAGCTTACAAACCGCTGGAATTATGTTGCCGTGGTAACAGACGGCACACGCGTGCTAGGCTTAGGCGACATTGGACCCGAAGCAGCCATGCCCGTTATGGAAGGAAAAGCGCTCTTGTTCAAGTATCTGGGTGGCGTAGACGCGTTTCCCATCTGCCTTAGAACGAAGGACCCAGACGAAATAGTGCGTGTTTGCGAGGTTCTGGAACCGTCCTTCGGCGGCATAAACCTGGAAGACATAGAGAAGCCTAAATGCTTCAGCATTCTGGAAAAGGCAAGGGCGAAACTGAAAATTCCAGTGTGGCATGATGATCAGCAGGGGACAGCCACCGTTATCTTGGCGGGGTTGATAAACGCGTTCAAAATCGTAGGCAAGAAACCCCGAGAAAGCCTCATAACCCTAGTAGGCTCAGGGTCAGCCAACATACGCACTGCGTACGTGCTTATTAAGTGGGGTGTCAAACCCGGCAACATAATAATGGTTGACAGCAAAGGCGTGGTTAACCCAGACAGAAAAGACATTACCCGAGAAAAGGACCCGTGGAAATACGATTTAACCCAGAAAACAAATGCTGAAGGCAGAACAGGACCGATAACAGAGGCATTCAAAGGTGTGGATGCGGTGGTTGCCGCGTCAAAACCGGGTCCAGGCACCATAAAGAAGGACTGGGTGAAAACAATGGCGGACAAGGCGGTGCTTTTTGCCTGCGCCAATCCCATACCGGAAATTTGGCCTTGGGAAGCAGAAGATGCAGGCGCAAGAATTGTGGCTACGGGCAGAAGTGACTTTCCTAATCAAGTTAACAATAGTTTGGGGTTTCCAGCAATCTTTCGCGGAGTGTTGGATGTGAAAGCGACAACCGTTACAGATGACATGTGTATCGCAGCGGCGCAGGAACTGGCAAGTTTCGCTGAGGAAAGAGGCATGCACGAACGGGATATTCTGCCGAGAATGGATGAATGGGAGGTTTTCCCCAGAGAAGCGGTTGCCTGCGCGTTGAAGTCGATTGAGCAGGGAGTGGCACGGGTAAAGCCAAGTCGAGAAGAGCTGTATCAGCGGGCTTCAGCCATAATTCAGAACGCTCGGCAGTCTACAGGGCTTCTTATGAAACATGATTTAATTAAGAAGGCACCTTCTGAGGAGGAACTTTTGAAATAGGCGTGGGTTGGTCATGTTTTGTGGGAGCTTCCTAATAAGGAGAAAATTATTTAAGCCCTCCTAAAGAACATAAATCAGGCAGTGGTGAACATGCGTTTAGACTATACATTATATGTGCTAGCAGCAATACTCTTTATCATAACTGTGGTACCTTTTGTGGCACCGATCGTTGGGGAAACACCAGAAACACAAAGTGTCTGGGTTGTTGCATCAGTGGTGCTTGGACTCTTGTCACTCGGCTTAGGCTACACCCAAAGACCAAAAACCGAGGCGCAAGCGTGCCAGCCAGCGATGGCAACTACTCAGGAAATGATGCCAGAAACTCAACCCGCAGCAACAATGGAAACCCCTAAGGAAGAAAAAACGGAAGCAAAAATGGAAAAACCAGCCATGAAAGAGGCGCCAACAAAGGCAACTTCTGCGGCTGCAACAGTGGAGTTAACACAGGTGAAGGGCATAGGCGAAAAAAGAGCCAAGCAACTTAAGGCGTTGGGCATAAACAGCGCTGATGAATTAGCCAATGCTTCAGCAAAAACCGTCGCTAAGAAACTGAAAGTTTCGCCGAAAATCGTTGAGAAATGGATTAGTAGCGCTAAAGAACTCGCTGAATAACTGCGTTTTTACAACGGCAGCATTTTCACTATATTTCTTTTTTCCAAACGCTTAAGCGCGTCTATACACTCGTCTTTTTTCTCGCCAGCGAAGTTCAAGTTTTGAATTATGTCTCGAACCGACTCGCCTGGCTTACCAAAAATTTTGTTCCGTTTGTAAAGATGCTGAACAATAGACTTTTCGACTTTGCCGCATCTCCACGTAGTGTTACGTATTAAAACAACGATGGTTCGGACGAGAGTCTGCTCCTTGATTTTTCGGCGTTTTGAATCTCCCATTTCTCCCCCACCACAAGAAGCTATTCACACCAACATTTTTAAACGTTATTTCTTGCAGCGTAATTTAGGCGATTTTAAGCTGTGTTACAGACTACATTTTTTCGATGTTGGCATGTCAGAATTTTCTATCTCGCTCTTTCAGGTGAAGTTAATTGCGAGCGCGTTTATTTCAGGGTTTTTTTAAGGTATAGGCCGTTGGCGTTGCCATAGTATCTTTTCAGTGTGCCTGCTTTTTGGTATCCGAGTTTTTGGTAGAGGTTTAATGCGGCGGCGTTGTCCTCTCGGACTTCTAAACGGCATTCTTTGATGCCGTGGTCTTTGAATATGGCTTCAATTTCTTGAAGTAGTTTTTGTGCTATGCCTTGGCGGCGATGGGCAGGTGTTACGTCAATGGTTATTACATATCCGAAGGGTTCTTGTCTTTCGATGTCTATGTGGGCTATTATGAATCCGGCGATTTGGTCGTTTGTGTAGGCGGCTAATCGGATGGTGTTGTAATCTGTTAGCAGGTAGGTTAATTGTTGTTTGGTGAAGGCTTCCTGTTTAAAGCATTGTTTCTCTATTTGGTAGAGTGTGTCTAGAAGCTTGATGGAAACATCTTCAATCGCTATTTCTATGCACATCAGTAAGAATTAAGATGAGAGGGTGATTTTAGGCTTTTTCCGCGATGGTGGTTTTCGCGTCAGTGGCGTTCGCGGGGGCAAGTATGGGCTTCAGTTCCAGCCATTGCTGCGCCAAGAACCCGACGAAGAATCGGAACCAGAGTGTTATAAGTCTGGTGAGGATGGTTGCTGTGGCGCTTATTCCTGCGGCGACTTGAAGTCCCAATGTTGGCGCTAGAAGCGAGGTGTAGAGGGTGGTCATGGTTATTTCTGGAAGACCGACTTCAAATGGGACACCTAAAGGTATGGATTTTACGGCTAAGACTATTGCTGAAGTTATGAGAATTACGCTCCATGAAACTGGAACTCTCAGAGACATGAAAACTAGGTAGGGTATGCTTAAGCTGAAAATCCAGGTTAATGCAAGGTAGAAAAAGGATGACGCAAGCGCTTTGGGGCTGCGTTTGAAATCTTTCATTGAATCGTGAAAGCCTGTGGCTATTTGGCATGCGTCTTCTTTGATTTTTGTCAGTTGCCTGTGCCATCTGCCGCGTGTTATGAATTTCCCGGCGCGGACGAGCCAGTCGATTACTTTCAAGCTCCATTGCTCTTTGAATGAGAACATCAGTATGAGAAGCAGCGTGACGGTGATTCCTCCTGTCAGGAAAAGGATTAGATTGAAAATTAAGGGGTCAATCTGGGTTTCGCTGAAAATCAGCACCATGCCCGCTATAAGCACGGCAACGTTCATTCCCATGCCTAAAAGTCTGTGGGCGACAAGGGAAGCAACGGCTCTTCCGCAGGCTTGTTCACCTTGTTCCTTAGTTATCAAGTAAACGCGTATTGCTTCTCCGCTGATGGATTCAGCGGGAATTATGGTGTCCACGAATATTCCGTACCATACGAAGAGGTAGGACCTTGCCAATGATAGTCTGATTTTCAGGAAGTTCGCCAAGACACGCCATGAAGTGGAGAAGAAGAATACTTCCACCAAACTGAATGCTATTGCTATGGCGTATGGAATGGGGTCTGCACGCAGGGCTGTGGAGATGATTCCAAAAATGTCAACTTGGAAAAGGTAGATGTACAGAAAGAACGCAACTAAACCGATTACGGGAAAAATCACCGTTTTAAGCGATATTTTCGGCTTCGGTGATTCCATCATGGACTCCATTGGGTTTCTGCACCTAAAGATAAACGGAGAAAAATGTTATCTTGCAATTATATATTTTGCCTATTTCCTCCGATTTGCGAGGCGTCGCTGTGCCGTGATGTGTGGTTGGGTTTCCCTGCTTTGGGGTTTAGACGATGTATTTTCCTGTTTTTTCGAAGTCTTTCACGATTTGCATCACGCGTTTCGGGGCATTGATAGCTTGAAGTGGAATGTTCTGGAGCAGAACCCAGGGAGATTTGCGGGCAATCACGGTTGCGATGTGTTTTTCGCCGAAGCAGGCTTGCGCGACCTTGACCACGGTGCTTCTGACTTCGGTTTCTGACAGTTCGCCCAGCGTATGCAGATACTCATGCAGCAAGAGGTTGTAAACCAAGGCGTTGACTACGCGTTTTGTGGTGATTGAAGCTTCAACGATTTCAACTAAAGCCCTGTTCAAGACGATGTTGTTGGTTCCAACCGGGTGGTAAGCACCTAGTTGAAGTGGCAAATCATCTAGGAAAAGCATCATGCTGCTTCTGCGTTTGTGCAGCGAGAAATCCACTGTGTCCTTAACGGTTTGCCACACCTGCGCGTAGTTTTCTGCGGTTTCAAGGTCCGTGTGGAACTTGTCTGTAGACGATTTGTTTCCGCTCAAAAGTTTAGCCTCGCTTGCTGAATGTCTAGGCGTTCTTGCCTTTAAACGCATGCGTAACGTGGAAAGCACAACAGATAAATTGTGAGAAACGTTTACTGTAAGCACATTATGGAGGTATTTTATGGCAAGTTTTGTTGTTAGGGATATAATGTCAAAAGATGTTCAGGTGGTTCGTCCAGACACTAGTGCTCAAGAGGTTGTAGCTACGCTGAGCAAGTTTGACATCGGCTCGGTTTTGGTTGTTCAAAGCGAAAGACCTGTGGGCATTATAACGTTGCGAGACGTGTTGTCAAAGGTAGTTGTTCAGTGTTTGGCTCCTAGAGCCTTGACGGCTAGGCAAATCATGTCTTCGCCGGTGGTAACTATCAGCGAGTCAGCCACGGTTGAGGAGGCTGCGAGGCTTATGGCGCAAAAAAAAGTTAAGACTTTGCCAGTTATGAATGACGAGAAGCTTGTGGGCGTGTTGACTTTCACGGACATCGTTTTTGAAGTGCCGACTATGCTTTCGGTGTTGGAGAGTCTCTGCCGAACACCCCAATAATTTTTCTTGAGGAAACGGTTTGGACTGACGTGTGATTTTTTTCTATAGCCCCCTTAGGGCTTAGTAATTTCTCAGGTATTGCTGTCTCTTCTTTCATGTTTACTCTCTCCTTAAAACGTTCATATCTTTCCCAGTTCGGTATTTAATTCTTTGAATGTTCATTTTTTCTGGCTTCATCTTTTCATCATTCCTTGTTGGGATTGATATGCGTCCCTTCTTCGTGCGCCTGTTCCGAGAGAGTAAACTTTTAGCCTCAGCGACTTCTGGCTTGAACAGAAGGAAAAGTTTACCTTGAGGACTGCGAAAGCAGAAGGCACTTTTCTATATGGATTTATGGAAAAGGCATGGTGTTGGCTGGTTTTCATTCCTGTGTTGGTCTTTGACTGCGTTGCCCTTCGGTTTAAGATGGGCATAAGTGGTCTGATGGCTGTAGCTATGCTGGCAACTCCGCTGCTTGGTACAGCGGAAGCATGTGGGTTTAGGAGAAGATGTAGAAGGGCAACATTTTGCGGTAGGGCACTTACCGTAACTGATATGGATTCTTACACCGAATATGTTGGAACTCTGGGAGGTGCAAACTTTGTGATTCGGATTCCTGATGAGTGGAATGGAATGTTGGTTGTTGGATGTCACGGATACATGCAACTTTGGACTCCAGATGCACAATTCGCAGTGGATAATCTTGTTAATGGTGAAGGCATCGGTTTACCCTTTGCTTTAGTTGAGCAGGGTTTTGCCTATGCTGCGTCTAGTTATGGTGAAGGAGGGTTTTCGGTAAAGATGGGCATGATTAGCACTCGTGAATTAACAAAGTACACTTTGGACCTACTACGCAGCTACAGCAAGAACTTTAAAAATTGCTGGAAACACAATGATAATTGGCACACAAGGCGTGGCACCGATGTCAAAGTCTTCCTTATCGGTCATTCAATGGGTGGAGTCATCGGGTTACTGCTTGGAGAGAAATACCCAGAACTTTATGATGGAGTACTTGATATTTCTGACATGAAAAACATAACCATGGGCTACACAGACATGGTAGCGCTTATTAATGGTCAGATATTCCCAACCCTACCTCCACCAGCGCAGGCTATGTTCTTGCAACTGAAAGCGGATATGGAAGCTGAATGCGGTGGAACTTATGATGACAAACCAAAAGCCTATGAGAGAATAAATCCCGTATCCCATGCTGAAATAAGTATACCCATAATATCGGTGAATGGAGCTCAAGACCCACTCACGCCTCCGCCACAAGCAGTTAGTTATAAAATAGCAGTTGCTGAGGCTGGTTGCTCAGAATATTATCGACTATATACAGCAAACCCAGGCCAACATGCTGATCCTCCAACGATAGATGCGGCATTAAGCCACTTTGAGGAACTAGTTGATTACCCAGTTGGCTGGTAATTCATCCGCTATTAAAGCAACAGAAGAACACAATACTCTCCTCTTTTCCTTTTTCATTTTTTGTCATGACTATGTAGACTATTATGGAAAATGCGGGTGCAGAGTATTGTCTTTACATCACTGGGTTCTTTTGTATTTTTTCGTCCCTAAAAAAAGGTACTTTGCTAATAGTTTTTGCGGCATAATTCTGCTTTTTTTGGGTAAAAGGAAGCTATTTTGGTATCTAGTTTATTCCTTTTCCAGATTCCAATTCCTTAAATAATGAGTGCGTGTTTATATAGGGTACAAGGGGTTGATGTAGAAAAATTAGAAAAAAATTTGGGTTGCATCATTGGCATAGTTTATTGGATTTGGTTTAGTCTTGGATTAAATTGGATTTGTATGGTTTGTTGTCATCAGTTTGTTGTGGTTTGATGTGGGTTGTGTGTTTGGTGTTTGTGATGATTTGGATTGTTTGATTTAGTCTGTTTATGATGATTATTTCCTTATGAATAGTTTGACACCGTTGAAGTCCATTTCGTATTTGTAGCCTTCGGCTAATAGTGCTTTTACTTCTTCCATTGTTCTTGCTTCTGCTACATCTAAGTTTTTTTGTGTTCGTGCAGTTGTTACTTGGATTTGCGGCGGTGTATCTTTTCGTACTGGCTCTATTTTTGCGTATATTCTTAGGTTGTCATATGCTTTGCGGTATGCGATTTCTAGTTGTTCATCGGTTGGTTTGCTATATGCCCCTCTACAATTTACAAGTTCATGCCCCATCATTTGGTCTATCCAATTCACGTTTATGTTGGCTTCTTCCATTGTTGTCTGGAAATATCTTCTTAGGCTGTGGGCTGATATTTTTTTAATTCCTACTGCTAAAAACGCGTTCCTTACCAGTGTTGACATGTTGGTGCGTGACATTGGTTTCACTTTTCCTCTTGTCCATGTTCGGAAAAGTGGGCTATCTCTAGCTATTTTTTCTGGTTTTATTAGTCGGCTTACTTTTCTTCTATTGTCCAGATAGGCTTTTAGTGCGTTTATGGCTTCTTCTCCGATGAATGTTTTAGCTAACAGTTTGGTTTTTTGAGTTATTCTCTGGATAGGAATTACTTCTGCATCTGGATAATCCAAGATTATGTCGCATTTCAAAAGTCTCATGTCGCTTACTCTCAGGGCTGAGTCCTTTAGAGTTAATATTAACGCTGTGGTTGTTGGTTTCTTTCTTGCTGTGAAGTTTAGGGCTTTGAATATTTGTTCTTTGTTTGCTCTTTTCGCGCCGTTGCTGTCTCCTTTCGGATAATCGCTTTTTCTCATTATCAAGGGGTAATAGTGTGCTTCAAAAAAACTTCTTACGCTTGCATAGATTGTTTGTAGTGTTAATGGTGCGTAGTTCTTCTTTTTCTGTTCTGCTAAGAATGCTTTGAATAGGCTTTCAAATCTTCTTTGAATTTTTCTGTTTGGGTCTGCTACGACTTTAATTCTTTTTTCTAACGCTTGGTCTGCGGTCATGTTAACGAATTTTAAAAATTCTTTGAAGTATCTCAGATAGTTGTATTTTGTTCCATCTGCTTTGTTCACTAATTCATCTTGCCAGTATTGAATAGCTGACCTATTGTCAATTTGTGGTGCTCTTATGTCTATTTTTGGTTGTGGTGCTTCGCCAAAAGCCCCCTTATTTAAAGGCTGAAGTGTAGCGTGAAGTTTTGAGGGAACCTCTGGTTGATGCTTGCGCGTCGTTTTGGTGGGTTTCGGGTTTTGCGCCTATATAGTCTATTGTTTTTACGGAGGTAAACACTAATTATTTCGTTGGCTGTTCTGTTTTTGAGCTGATGAGGAACGCACATGCAAACTGCTACAATAAATTCCCCAAAATTCTAAGGTTCAAAAAAGAAATTATTTCCCCTCTTTTCCCTCATCAGCTCCGTTAAAACCAACAAAGAGGAAACAAATTTGGAAACAGCAAGTTCACAGTTGTTCTCGAAAAAAAGGGATCAGCTCGACATAGTAAACGAGATTCTGAAAGTTGCAAAGCAAGGAGCCTCAAAAACGCGCATAATGTACAATGCGAACCTCAGCTTCAAAGGAGTAACTCAGTACCTAAGTCTCATGATGGAAAACGAGCTTCTGCTTAAAACCCTGGAAGGCTACAAGCCAGTTTACCACGCATCCGAGAAAGGATTAACTTTTCTCAGCAGCTACGCCGGATTAGTGCAGTTGCTTCAATAAACGTCGCTAATCGTCTATTATCTCAATCATGGGCTTGCCGCAGCATTCAGGAGGCTTCTCAACATTGCGCTTCACCGAACCCGTGCAGCTAATCTCGTATTCTGCCCGTATCTTGCGGCCGCACCGTGTGCATTCAAACGTTGGCAATGCGT
>CAZPND010000043.1:0-14574 GCA_964587975.1 uncultured Candidatus Bathyarchaeia archaeon | reverse complement strand
TTTCTTTTTCTTCTGATGTCTGCATTTTTTTTTTGAACCAGCTCTTTTATTATTATATTCCTCATTTAGCGCAGTAAATTTGCAACTATTATTCTACTGGACATGTTTAAGCGTTTCGAGAAGGCTTGCTCCGCGATTCTCACTTTAACATTCTGTTCTGCCGATTGGGTTTATGTTGCATAACGCCCTGTTATCTTTGAAAAAGATGTTGGCAATAATAAAGTTGTTAGGGCTTAACGATTCAGACGGGCAATCAGCATTTAACGTATAGAGCTAACGTTTAAATGAGAAAACCGCGCTTTCACACCTAACCCCAAATTCGAAAAGTGAATCAGATGGCAGACCACCCCCGTTTTGGCCCGGCTGGAGTTCCCCCCATCTTCAGAATCCTCGGTGCACAATCATTTGATGTTCCGCGACTTTTGCGGGAGGAAGGGCTTGATGCCTTTGAGTACCAAGCTGGTAGGTGGGGTCAAAAACCGCAGATGCAGCGGGAAGACGCTGAACGCTTGGGCGTGGAAGCCAGAAAGAATGACGTTTGGGTCAGCATGCATGGTTCCTACTACGTGAATCTCAGCGGCAAAAAAGAGGTCGTGGAAGCCAGCAAACGGCGATTGGTCGCGTGCGCCACGGCTGCCCAGTGGATGGATGCATACGTCGTGGTTTTTCACACGGGATTTTATGGTCGTTTTGAAAAAAGCTATGCGTTCAAAAACTGCGTGGAAGCGTTAAAGGATATAGTTGAAACCATGAAAGGTTTAGGCATCCGAGATGTGAAGTTGGGTCCCGAAACCATGGGCAGGGTGTTCCAAGTGGGCACTTTAGACGAGATTTTGACCATCTGCGAGGAAGTTGAGCAGACGCAGCTTGTCATTGACTGGTCACACATGCACGCCAGACGCCAAGGGCGCTTCAGGGCGGTGGAGGATTTCCGTGAGGTGGCTGAAGAGGTTGAGCGAAGGCTTGGAACCGAAGCCGCCCGCGATATGCACTGCCACTTCAGCAAAATCGAGTACACGGACAAGGGTGAAAGGCGCCACCACGTTTTGGATGAGCCGCGGTACGGTCCAGACTTCGCGATGCTGGCGGAAGTTATCGCCGAGTTTAAAATGCGCCCAGTCATCATATGCGAGACGCCTCTTTTGGACGTGGATGCCATGAAAATGCGCGATACGCTTAGAGAAGTTATGGACCGATAGAGTAATCGGAACACCGCTGTAACTTTACGCGCATCAAGCGTGCACAAGTTTTTCACGGTGGAAATTTGGAAGACACAGATTTTTGAATAACAGTTTTGAAAGGAATTGTACCATAAAACCTATTCAACACACTGCTCATTCACAACAAGTTTCGAAACCATCTAACGAAACAAAAGTGAATGCCATGGTATTGCAAAAAGCCTGGAGAGTATTTCTGAGTTCGTTCCTAATACTCATAACTAGCTACGCAATCTACTTCGTTCGTTATCCGATATGGGGCTGGAGTATGGAGCCCATTTTTGCAGTGTTGATTTTGTCGTATCTCGTGATACTAATTTTGGCTATAATACTTATAAAGAAAGACCTCAAGAAATCCATATCGAGCTTTTTCGGTTTTCACGGTTCACAATTAATCTTAGTTGGCTTAGGTCTTGCCTTTTTGTTTCAGGCTTTATGGTACGGCATCAACCTAGCTACGGGCGCAAAGTTGGAGTTTTTAACGTTTCCGATGTTAAGAGGCTACGAACTTTACACATACTATTCGCTTTCACTTGCATTCGCTCTTTATGCGGTTTTTTCAACTTTTGGAGCGTTTGCAGAAGAGGTCACTTACAGAGGGTATGTTCAAACACGAATTTCCGCCAAGTACGGCGTTGCTGTTGGCATCATCGTTTCTACAATATTTTTTTCTCTGCAGCACATCCACGTTTTTCAGCTACCCTGGATTGAAACTTCTTTCAAGGACAGTTCATAAACGTCGTGTCAGGCGGCGTTGTCGGAGGTTACTTTTTCTATAAAAACAAAGGTGACATCTGGAGCGTCTTCGCGTTTCATGCTTTAGGCAACCTGTTCAGCATCTCTTTACCAATCCAGATAACGTTTACGTCTCCTTACGCCTACGGGATAAGCACCATTGCAAGTTACATCGTTATCTTCTTAATTCTCCGTTACCTGCCATTATGGAACGAGAGTTCTGCAGTCTTTTCTAAAACTTAGCCTCTTATGCATATTTTGAAGGGGGCTTTCCACGGATATTTATTGAATGTTGCGTTTTAGGTTTAAACGTCACGTTTACTCCAATAATATTGGAAGCATCTTTAGTTTTTCATAAAAATTATGAACAAATCTCAACTACCCTTATATTACGCCGAAACCATTACACCATCAAAACAAGAAAAAGGTGAGGAAAAATAAAAGCAGCAAAAGACGAGACAAGCCAAAAGGAGGACATAGTCTACTTCGCCCATGTTTGAACGGTTCAAGAGGTGAAAACGACATGATAGATACCATGGCACTATTGTGGATTGGCTTAGGCGGGTTATCTTTAGCGTTCGCGTTCGTTCACTACGCGTATTCATACAGGAAGCGAAAGACCGAATTCCGCTAAAGGCAAGGGTGAGGCGCTTGTTCATTGAAGGAGAACTGATATTCCTTGCGCTGTTTCTAACAGTCATGTTTCTGATGTGGAAAAGCAAAAAAGAGGCAAATGAAGCCCAGAACAAAGAATGAGCAAGGCATAGTTTTTCATTCAAAAATTCGGGTTTAAGATGGAAAAACCCGTGGAAGCAGGACTGAAACTTTATGTAGTTGATATGGGCTTTTTGAGTATCTATGCACGTAGGTGCCTAGTGAAACTGCTGCTCGAAGGTGACGCTTAAATGACTGAGACAGCAATCTCTAAAGAGCCGGTAAAGGCTTCCGAGATCGACCCGAAATTCAAGTATGAACTTTCCCGGATGCACGGCGGCGAAAAACTTCTCAAGTGCTTTCAATGCGGAACCTGCACGAGTGACTGTCCCGTGGCAAGATTCAGCGACACCTACCGACCCCGAACGATAATTCACATGGCGCAACTTGGTCTTAAAGACCGCGTACTAAACAGCGATACGCTGTGGCTGTGCGCCGCATGCTTCACCTGCACCGACCGCTGCCCTCAAGGCGTGGAAGTTGCAAGCGTCATCCGCGTTCTGAGAAATTTGGCTGCTGAAAAAGGCATCGCGCCCAAAGTTTTCAAGGAGCAAGCCGCCAGCATTCTTGATTCAGGTTACGCTTACAAGATCCCCTCATTAAGAATCAAAAAGCGCGAGTCGCAAGGGCTGCCACCGCTTCCCAAAAGCAACCCAGAAAACGTACGCAAAGCCCTCAAAGGCGTAAAATTTCTGGAAAAAATCGAAAAGGAAGACGAGCAGGATGAGCAGTAAATACTTGATTTTCCTTGGATGTGCTGTTCCCTACCGTGTGTCATCCTACGAAATCTCAGCCCGCAAAGTTCTCACTAAACTCGGCGTGGAACTGGTTGAGATGCCTGAATTCAACTGTTGCGGGTTGCCCCTTGACCCCGTTAGCCACGAAACCATGCTTATCCTGGCAGCGCGGAACTTGGCTTTAGCCGAGCAAACAGGCTTAAACATTCTCACGCTCTGCCCAGGATGCGCTGGAACCCTGAAGAAGGTTAACAAGATTTTAAAGGAAGATAAAGCATTAAGAGAGCAAATCAACGGTCACCTGAAAGACTCAGGGTTGGAGTTCAAAGGAACCGTGGAAACAAAACACATATTGCAAGTGTTGAAGGAGGATGTGGGCTTGGAAAAAATACGAAACGCCATAGTCAAACCACTTACCAAGCTCAAAGTGGCTGAACATGTTGGTTGCCACTTGCTGAGACCGAAAGAGTACATCGGCTTCGACGACCCCGAAGACCCCCAAACCCTGAAAACGCTCATAGAAGCCACAGGCGCCACATGCTTGAACTACATTGACGAGACAGAGTGTTGCGGCGCACCAAGCGTTGGCGTAAGCGACAAAATCGCCTTACAGCTTGCCAGAGACAAACTTAACCACGTAAAAATGGTGGAAGCGCAAGCCTTAATTACGATTTGCCCGTTTTGCCACATTATGTTCGACACAAACGAGCTGCGCATAGAACGAATGTTCAACGAAACCTACGGCATTCCAGTTCTGCATTATCCGCAGTTGCTCGGGTTAGCTATGGGCATGACCCCTGAAGAACTATCTTTCAACGAGCTCAGAGTCGACACCTCAAAACTATTACAAGTAATCAAAGAAGGAGTAAACTGAAAATGAGTAAGAACAAGCTGAAAATAGCCTTTTACTGGGCTGCAAGTTGCGGCGGCTGCGAAATCGCCGTGCTAGACATAAACGAGAAAATCCTCGAAGTAGTGCAAATAGCTGACATCGTGTTCTGGCCCGTAGCCATGGACATCAAATACAAAGACGTTCAAGCCATGGAGGACAAATACATCGATATCACCTTCTTCAACGGCTCCATACGAAACAGCGAACAAGAAGAAATGGCCAAGCTTCTACGGCAGAAATCCAAGACGCTGGTTGCCTTCGGCTCATGCGCCCACGAAGGATGCGTACCAGGATTGGCTAACTTGCACGACAGCAAAGAAATCCTCGACTACGTGTACACGAAAGAAAAATCCGTCGTGAACCCTGAGGGAACCATCCCCCAAACTGAAACCCAAGTAAAGGAAGGCACGCTTGACATACCTAGATTCTACGACACCGTCAAAACCTTGGCGCAAACCGTGGACGTAGACTACTACATACCTGGCTGTCCGCCGCCAGTCAAGCTTATAGCAGAAGCCGTAGACGCCATCGCAGCAGGCAAACTCCCGCCAAAAGGCTCAGTGCTTGCGCCATTGAAAGCAGTGTGCGACGAATGCCCCAGAAAACGTGAAAACAAGAAAATCAACAAGATTTACCGCGTACACGAGAAGGTACCTGAACCCGAGAAATGCTTGCTTGAACAAGGCATAATCTGCATGGGAATTGCCACCCGTAGCGGCTGCGGCGCACAATGCCTACAAGTCGATATGCCCTGCACCGGCTGCCAGGGTCCAGGACCCAACATGCCTGAAACCGGAGCTGGAATGATAACCGCGTTAGCCGCCATACTCGGATACGACGAGAAAAATCTGTCTCCTGAAGACGTGGAAAAGTTGATGAGTCAGATAAAAGACCCTGTTGGCACGTTCTACATGTACTCTTTACCCGCTTCAATTCTCAGGAGAAAGGTGATGAAGAAATGAAAGAAATAACCATAAATCCAATCACAAGGCTTGAAGGACACGGAAACATCTCCATATTCCTCAACGACGAAGGCGAAGTGGAAAACGCTTACCTGAAAATCCCCGAACTCAGAGGCTTCGAGAAATTCTGTGAGGGAAGACGCGCAGAAATCATGCCGCTCCTCACCACGAGGATTTGCGGGGTCTGCCCAGTCGCCCATCACTTCGCTTCAGTTAAAGCTCTGGATGCAGCGTTCAATGTTGAACCGACGTCAACCGCTAAGAAACTCCGCGAACTCATGTACGAAGGCTACATAATCTATGATCACATTCTCCACTTCTTTTACCTTGGCGGACCAGACTTTATTGTTGGTCCTGACGCGCCCCCAGAAAAGCGCAACATCCTAGGCGTCATCGAAAAAGCAGGCTTGGAGATAGGTAAAGAGGTCATTAAGCATCGGGCTTACGGACAGAAGATAACGGCGATTCTCGGCGGCAAAGCCACACATCCCGTGTGCGGATTGCCAGGCGGAATATCCAAGGCGCTAAGCGAAGAAAACCGACAGGAAATCGAAAAGATGGCTACTTCCAGCGTGGAATTCGCCAAACTCAGCTTGAAACTTTTCCACGACATCGTGCTGGGAAACAGCGGGTACGTGGACTTGATTAAAAGCGACGCGTACACGATGAAGACTTACTACATGGGTCAAGTGGACGAAGACAACAAAGTCAACTTTTACGACGGAAAAATACGCGTAGTTGACCCCAACGGCAGCGAATTCTTAAAGTTCGAACCGAAAGATTACCTGACGCACATCGGGGAACACGTGGAACCCTGGACCTACTCCAAGTTCCCGTTCCTCAAGAAAATCGGCTGGAAAGGCCTATCCTACGGCGCAGACAACGGCGTCTACCGTGTTGGTCCGCTTGGAAGGCTGAACGCTTCGGATGGCATGGCAACGCCGCTGGCGCAAGCCGAATTCGAAGTGATGTACAAAACCTTAGGCAGACCAGTACACGGCACTTTGGCGTTTCACTGGGCACGATTAATTGAGCTGCTTTACGCCGCAGAACGCGCAGTTGAGCTGGTGAAAGACCCTGAAATCACAAGCACGAACATACGCAACAAGCCTGGAGAGCCTGGCGAGGGCGTGGGTGTGGTTGAAGCTGCACGGGGAACGTTGTACCACCACTATGTGCTGGACAAGGACGCGCTGGTCAAGGATGTGAACCTTATCGTGGCGACCACCAACAATTACCCAGCCATATGCATGTCCATACGTGACGCAGCAAAAGGCTTGATTCACGAAGGCAAGGTTGACCAAGGCGTGCTCAACAAGGTGGAGATGGCTTTCAGGGCTTACGACCCGTGCTTCGCGTGTGCAACGCACGCTGCAATCGGGCAGATGCCGCTAGCCGTCAAGGTTTATGACAGTCAGAAAAACCTGTTGCAGACGCTGCAGCGGTAAACCTTTTCTTTCCTTTTTCTTATCTCTAGTTTTTGTTGGCGTTTCAACTTGGTTAAGGATGAGTACAGCGTTCAAGAGGCGCTGGAAAAATGGTTTGCAGGCGCAAAACGCGTTGTAGTAGCCGGCATCGGAAATCCCATTCGCACGGATGACTTCGTGGGCGTAAAAATCGTTCAAGACCTCACAGGCAAGGTCTCAAAAAACGTGCACCTAATCGAGTGCGAAACGGTTCCTGAAAGCTTCATGCAGGAAATCGTTGACCTGAAACCGAGCCATGTGCTTCTTATCGATGCCGCATTTATTGGGCTGAAACCTGGTGAGACACGCCTTGTCTTTCCAGAACAGGTTACGAATTTTCCTGCGGTCACCACTCACTTTTTGCCTCTGCGCATCTTCTGCGAATACATCACTAAAATGACGGAAGCGAAGATAGCTTTGCTACTTGTTGAGCCTGAGAACACGGAGTTCGGGGAAGGCTTAACGCTGGAGGTGCAGACGGCTGCTGAGAAAATCACGAAAATAATGCTCGAATTGCTCTCTGCCTAACGACTCCTATGTCTGGCAGCGTGTTTCAACAGGTTTTTCTACGGAGCTGACAAGTGCAGAATAAGCCGTTTAGCCTCCACTATTTAGTCAGCACCTGACAGGATAATTGTTGAAGCTGCGGTTCTCTCCGCGTTTCCGCCTTTAAATAAGGGGGTATAGACAAAAAATCGCACGACAGTCCTCAAGAGCATAACACGTTAGCGTGGATTGAGTTTCTTTGCCAAGGTTGCCACTTTTTTGCCCATTTCTTCGCAGTTTTCAATGTCTTGTGGTTTTGGAGCGCCTGAAACCGCCACGCCGTAATGGTTGCCTGCAGCGTTGCCTGAGATTATCATTCCGTGGATGAGCATGGCTTGCACGATTGAGAGCAGTGTGGTTTCTGCGCCTGAAGCTGTTCCGCCTGAACTGGTGAATGCAGCGCCGACTTTTCCTCCGAGTTTCTTGTGCACCTTGATTGATTGGTCGATTAGGGCTTTGAGTTTGGCTGACATCTGCCCAAAATACGTCGGCGAACCCATAACGACCGCGTCTGCAGCGAGCAAATCGTCAGGGCTTGTTTGTTCAACCTTTTTCACCGTAACCGCAACGTCGCTTACTTGTTCTGCGCCCTTCGCAACAGCCAAAGCCAGCTTTTCCGTGTTTCCAGTTTTAGAATCGTAAACCACCAACACCTTCACCAACCGCTCCACCTCCTACGGTTTACCGAACTCCTTGATTATCTCGTCAACCGTCATTATCTTCGCGTTGTAAACGTTCTCCAAATACTTCAACCCTTCCTCATGGTCCTTCCGAGTAAAAGCCTCCACACCATCTTCAGCCACAATTATACCGTATCCCCTGAAGAAAGCGTCCGCAGCCGTGTGCCGAACACACATGTGCGTGTGCAAACCACCCAAAACCACGGTTTTCACGCCTTCACCCCTGTGCAGACTCCTCAAAAGCGAATCCAACCCCGTCTCAAAAAAACCACTGTAAGTACGCTTCTCCACCACATAATCCTCCTTAGCAGGCTCCAGTTCAGGAATAACCTCTGCACCTTCGGTACCTTTTATGGCGTGATTCCCCCATTTCCGAGCAACCTCCACATCCTGCGGATAATGCGCATCATTACTGTAAACGACTGGCACACCATTCTCGCGTGCAGCCTCCACCAGCCGTTGCAAGTTCGGTATGATACGCTTGGTTCGCTTAACCTCCAGTTTCCCAGTCACAAAATCATTCAGCATATCAATAACTACAACCGCCATATTCTCCAAAAACGCCACCCTCAAAAAGCTAAAGGCGAAAACACGCTATTTAACCTTCTCCAACACCGACTGCCGCACCATAAGTTAACAAGCTAAACCCCTCCACCAACAGAAACACTGCCCAGTTGTCTCAAAAAGCCATTTCAAGGTTTTTTCCGAAAATTAAATATCCACTAAGCATCTACCTAAAAACCGAGGCACCCCATTGATACCACACATATACGCCCTGAAAGAAATGAAACGAAGAAAATACCGAACAGCCACCAACATCGCCACCTTCGTAATAGTCGTCGCCACCCTACACTTGAAACGGCGGATGGCCGAAGTTTGTTGTTGTGCTTTGAGTTTTTGCGTTTGCCCTGAACCACTAGCGCGTGGAACAGTCTATAGCCCCTTATTTAAAGCAGGCTGCATGGTTTTTGCGAGAAGTGCCGTGCGCTGGTTTCCACACGCTATTGCGCGTTTTCAGCACCAATACTGACCTACCCCTCTACAGGTTTCTGCAATGAACCCCTAATAGGATCCAAATAGGCTGCAAATATGACGGGTTTCCGATGGGTCGGGCGTGAAGAATAGCCTGGAAAACGTTTAAGCCGGCTCTTTGCCGTTTGGGTTTGTGTTTATTTGATTTCGAAGGAGGTGCATATTTCTTCTACGGTTCTGTTCAGCGTTAGTTCAGCTACGTCTTGCCCGTAATCCAGTATGCGCCTTGAACTATCCATCATCAACCTTAGAATCGCCGCTATGTTCGGATCCAGCTTCTTGCTCGTCATAAGCCTGATAAGCTCCGTCTCCAACGTTACGTAGGACCCGCGCTTCGCAATTATCTTTTCAGCGTCGTTATACGCCCTTTTAAACATCGCCTTCGTGGCTTCCTCAAACAGCTGATGCGCCTCAGCGTTGAAACTAAGCATCTGCGAATACACTTCCTCGTCTATGGGTTCCTTAATGAAAACCAACTGCTCCTCAATCTGCTTCTGCAACGTCGCCAAATTATTAACAATGTTCAAAGCGTTTTCACCGATGTTCCTTATGTCATTCACGATAATCCGGTACAACAGAAACTCCTTCGGCGTCCTGAACCCCAACTCCCTGAACAAGTTACGCTCTATACCGAACTTCAACTGGCGGACAACGTAATGTCCCAGCCTGTTCACGTCGTTATGAGCGTTAAGCACGCTCTGGAACAATGCTTGACTCGGATTCTTCAGCGCTTGTATGGCGTCTCTGTTAGCAGAAAGCGCCACGATAGCCATTCTCCGCACAGCCTTCTCAATAGGAAACTCCGAATGCTTAATCAGAATCTGCAACGTGATTTCATCGGGGTCTTCATCAATAATCTCCGCACCTAGCAAAGTGTCCCTGGCGAACTGGCGTATCTCGTTTTTACACTTCGCCGCATTCTTCACACCTTTAAAATGAACACGTATAATATCGGCGCTTATGACGTACAGCGCTTTTATCATGCGCAGCGTTGAATGCAGGTCTTCCTCTTCAGGCTCCGCGTTAATGTAATATTCCTTAAGCTTAGTGTCCGCCTCATCTTCATATTTTTCTTTCAGCTTCCTCGGAACCAACGCCAACGAAGAATCAGCCTGCACGTTGAAGTCGATCTCGCTTCCCTTTTTAAGTCCGCTGTCTTGCACCCACTCTTTCGGCAGGGAAATTATGTAGGAGCCTCTACCGGTAGACTGCACTTTTCTATATCCTAAATCTTTCTCAGCCATTTCACCATCCACCTGTACATACATTTCATATATGCAATATAGTTCATTAACTTACATATAAATGATTTTCAACAAGAATATATAGAATACATGGCACGTAATATGCCGAAAACCAACAGGTAAGCGATACATATGACCCTAAACCATTGCAGAGACGAAACGAAATTTACTGAACAAACAGCCAACGAAGGCGCCAACCTCTGCACAAAAACAACCAAACAACCCGCTTCTAATGGTCATATGCTCGCGCTTCCACTCACGTAAAAGTGGAGAAAACTCATGAAAAGAATCATTGCAAAAGAAGAATATTGCATGGGCTGCGGACTCTGCGAAGTCTACTGCACCGTCCAACACTCCAAATCAAAAGACATCATCAAAGCCTACAACAAAGAAAACCCCAGGCCACTCAGCCGCGTAAAGCTGGAAGTGCACAGACCCGTCAGCTTTGCCATCCAATGCCGACACTGCGAAGACGCACCCTGCGTAACCGCCTGCCTCTCAGGCGCCATGCAAAAAGACCCGGAAACAGGCAGGGTCACACACGACGCCGATAAATGCATCGGCTGCTGGACTTGCATCATGGTCTGCCCCTACGGCGCCATAAAACGCGATCCCTCAGGCAAAGTGGTTTCAAAATGCGACCTCTGCGCCGAACTGGAAATCCCAGCGTGCGTTGCCAACTGCCCCAACGGCGCCCTCGTATACAAAGAGGTGAAACCGTAATGCCCAAGTACGTGATAGTGGGCGCTTCAGCCGCAGGAATCGGCGCAGTCGAAGCAATAAGGGAAGTGGATCCCGTAGGCACGGTAACCGTCATCTCAGACGAACAGTGCCCACAGTACTCGCGTCCCATGATTTCGGACTTAGTCAGCGGCAAAGCCAACTTCGACAAGATGATGTGCCGCGAAGGCGAATTCTGGCAAAAAAACGACGTGCAAGCCCTAACGGGCAGAACCGCAGTACGCATAAACTTGGCTGAGAAATGGGTGGCACTTGACAAAGGCGCCCATGTCACCTTTGAGAAACTGCTAATAGCCACCGGCGGCAAACCTTTCGTCCCAAAAATAGAAGGCTCCGAAAAGGAAGGCGTGTTCACCTTCACCACTGTTTCCGACGCCGAAAGCTTAGCCGCAAAAATTGAGTCCGCGAAAACCGCCGTGGTCATCGGCGGCGGCTTGATCGGTGTCAGCGTCACCGAAGCCTTGGTGAAACGAGGCTTAAAGGTTACCATGGTGGAACTCAAAGACAACATCCTCAGCCTCATACTTGACCCGACGGCCTCCGAAATGGTGGAAAACGTAATCAGCGACGCGGACGTCACCATCGCCACAGGCCAAACCGTCCAGCGCATACTCGACAAACCCGAAGACGACAACGTTGTGGGCGGCGCAGTCCTAACAGGCGGGGAAACGGTGCCGTGCGACCTGGTGATAATTGCCATAGGCGTCATCCCACGCATGGAACTGGTCTCAGGAACCGACGTGAAAACAAACCGCGGCATAATCGTGGACAAACTTATGCGCACAAACGTACCCGACGTGTACGCCAGCGGCGACGTGGCTGAGGCTTATGACTTCGTTCTCGGCGAAAACAGGCTGCTGCCCCTCTGGCCCCTAGCTCAACAGGAGGGCAAAGTTGCAGGCTACAACATGGCAGGAAAAAAAGCCGAATACCCAGGCGGCACCGCCATGAGCGCCCTGAAGTACTTCGGCATACCCATCATATCCATTGGCATAGCAAACCCCAGAGAAAACAGCGCGTACGAGATATTGGTCAAGCATGAACCAGAACGGGACCTCTACAGAAAAATCGTGCTCAAAGACAACGTGATTGTAGGTTTGACGCTTGTGAACGACATAGAACGCGCAGGCGTATTATTCCACCTTATGAAAAACGGTGTCAACGTGAAAAGGCTCAAGCAGGAACTCCTCTCCGAAGACTTCTGCCTCGCCACCTTACCCCGCTCTTTACGGAGAAAACTGTACCCAGGAGAATACGGATGAGAAACTTAAGCAGAATAAACAATCCTTACAACGACGATAAGGACTTCGCAGCATGCAGCATATTCGGCATGATGAACCTCGAAGGCAAACGCTTCTCATCACGCGACCCCGTGCGAGCCATAGCCAACATGCACGACCGCGGAAACGGCTTAGGCGGCGGCTTCGCAGTCTACGGCATCTACCCCCAATTCAAGGACTACTACGCGTTCCACATAATGTACCTAAGCAGAGACGCGAAAGAGCGAACAGACAGGACACTAGCTGCAAGCTTCAACATAATCTACGACGAAGAAATGCAGACCCGACCCGCGAACGTCAAAGACCCTCCTATGGTTTGGCGGTACTTCGTCCAGCCTAAAAAGCGGCGGCTTGAACATCTAACCGAAGACGATTACGTGACGGAGAAGGTCATGCGGATAAACACGGAGACGGGCAAGGCGTTCGTTTTCTCCAGCGGCAAGAACATGGGCGTCTTCAAAGGCGTTGGCTTCCCCGAAGACGTTGCGGACTTCTTCTGCCTTGAGGATTATCAGGGTTACCTGTGGACGGTTCACGGCAGGTTCCCAACGAACACGCCAGGCTGGTGGGGCGGTGCACACCCCTTCAACATCCTAGACTGGACGGTCGTGCACAACGGCGAACTCTCCAGCTACGGCATAAACCGCCGCTACTTGGAGATGTACGGTTACCAGTGCACCATGCAAACCGACACCGAGGTGTTAGCTTACGCGGTGGACCTGCTTATGCGCAGACAGCACCTGCCAATCGACGTAGTCGCCGAAATCTTTGCTCCGCCTCTGTGGAGTGAAATTGACGCTATGAAACCCGAACAGCAGCGCCTGCATCGGGTTCTTCGTCAGACCTATGGCAGTCTGTTGATGAATGGTCCCTTCAGCATAATCGTGGCGCATCATGGCGAGATGATTGGGTTGACCGACAGAATCAAGCTTCGACCGCTAGTTGCAGGCACCAGAGGCGACTTCCTGTACCTGTCCTCTGAGGAGGCTGCCATGCGGCTTGTTTCACCTATGCTGGACAAGTTCTGGTCTCCACGGGGCGGCGAGCCAGTGGTCGGCAGGCTTCGCAACAAGCCAGCGGCTAAAATCTTAGCAAATATGAAGGCATGAATAGATGAAAACATACATAATTCCTGAGTACTTGGTTGAACGGGACGAGAAGCGGTGCATCCGCTGCAAGGTCTGCGTGAACCAGTGCACGTACGAAACGCATAGTTACGACGAGGAAGAAGACGTTATCCGTAGCAAGGACGAGAACTGCGTTAACTGTCAACGTTGCGTGACTTTCTGTCCCACGCACGCCATTACCATTCGCAAAAACCCGAATGCAAGCCGCGAGAACGCCAACTGGACGACGGAAGCGCTCAGAGACGTTAAGAAGCAGGCTGAATCGGGCGTGGTGATTCTCACGGGCATGGGCTGCGACAAGCCTTACTTCACTTACTGGGACCGGCTTGTGTTGAACGCCAGCCAAGTGACCAACCCGTCAATCGACCCGTTGCGGGAGCCGATGGAGATAAGGACTTACCTGGGCGCGAAACCGGACAATGTGGAGATGGAGCTGGAAAACGGCCAAGTGGTCTTGAAGACTTCGCTTACTCCTCAGCTGCGCTTGGACACGCCGATTATGTTCTCTGCCATGTCCTACGGTGCCATAAGCTTGAACGTTCACGAAGCTTTAGCGCGGGCTGCAACAGAGTGCGGCACCTACTTCAACACGGGCGAAGGCGGCTTAGACAAAAGCCTGTACAAGTACGGCGACCACGCCATCGTGCAAGTCGCTTCAGGCCGTTTCGGTGTGCATCCAGCTTATTTGGATGCGGGTGCGGCCGTCGAAATCAAAATCGGTCAAGGCGCCAAGCCCGGCATAGGCGGTCACCTGCCAGGTGAAAAAGTCACCAAAGAAGTTGCTCGGACACGCATGATTCCAGTTGGCACGGATGCGCTTTCACCTGCGCCGCAACACGACATCTACTCCATAGAAGACCTTAGACAGCTAATCTACGCGTTGAAGGAGGCAACCAACTACACCAAGCCGATTTCGGTGAAGATCGCGGCGGTTCATAACTCGCCTGCAATCGCAAGCGGCATGGTTCGCGCTGGCGCAGACATCATTGCTTTAGACGGTGTACGCGGTGCCACGGGTGCCGCGCCGAAAGTCATCAGAGACAACGTTGGCATACCGATTGAGTTGGCGATTGCGCAGGTGGATCAGCGTTTGCGTGAGGAGGGCATACGGAATAAGGCGTCTATTGTTGCGGCTGGCGGCATACGAAGCAGCGCCGACATCGTCAAAGCTATCGCGTTGGGTGCTGACGCTGTTTACATT
>CAZPND010000042.1:0-14769 GCA_964587975.1 uncultured Candidatus Bathyarchaeia archaeon | reverse complement strand
CAGCGGCTCAGACGAGCACGGCACACCCATAGAAGTCGAAGCATTAAAGCAGGGCATAACGCCTAAGGAGCTGACGGACCGAAACCACGCGATAGTAGCTGACTTGTTCAAACGGTGGGGCGCCTCCTTCGACAATTACACGCGAACCGAAAGCGCAGTCCACAAAGAATTCGTTCAGCAAACCCTCATGAAAATCTACAAGAACGGCTACATATTTGCTCAGGACACGCAGATGCTGTACTGCGAACACGACCAGCGCTTTCTGCCTGACCGTTTCGTGGAGGGCAAGTGCCCCTACTGCGGCTACGAACGAGCCCGCGGAGACCAATGCGACAACTGCGGGCGACTTCTGGAAACCACCTTCCTCCTGGAACCCCGCTGCGTCATCTGCGGAAACACCCCCATCGTGAAAACCACGCGGCACTGGTACATCGACCTCTCCAGATTCGCCACTCCCCTCACCAAATTCCTGCAAGAAAACAAGCAGATATCAAGCAACGCCAAAAACTTCAGCCTAAACTGGATCAAAGAAGGCCTCAAACCAAGAGCCGTCACCCGCGACGTCGAATGGGGCATCCCCGCACCGTTCCCCGGCGCAGAAGGCAAAACCATCTACGTCTGGGTAGACGCCGTCCTAGGCTACGTCTCCGCCACCATAGAATACTGCATGCGCGTCGGCAAACCCGACAAGTGGCGGGAATTCTGGTTTGACAAAGCCGCGGAAACCCTGTATTTCGTGGGAAAAGACAACATCCCCTTCCACACCATAATCCTCCCCGCGCTGCTCTTAGCCACGGGCGAAGACTACAACCTCCCCTGGAACGTGTCAGCCACCGAGTTCCTCCAGTTCAAAGGCGAAAAAGCCAGCAAAAGCCAACGCATCGGCATCTGGATAGACGAGGCACTGGAACTGTTCCCTGCGGATTACTGGCGCTTCTTCCTGATGTCCACGCGCCCCGAAAGCAAAGACACCAACTTCTCCTGGGACATATTCCTCGAAAAAATCAACGCCGACCTCAACGACACCTTCGGCAACTTCATCCACAGGACTCTCACCTTCATAACCGCCAAATTCAACGGCGAAATCCCAGAAGCCACATTAACCGCGGAAGACGAAACGGTGCTGCAAGCCGTCAGGGAAAAAGTGGAAGCAGCCGCCGAAGACCTTGAAAACGCCAAGCTACAGTCCGCCGCAAACACGCTAATCAGCATAACCCGCGTCGGAAACCAATACCTCAACGACAAGGAACCCTGGAACCTCATAAAAACCGACAAAGCCAAAGCCGCAACCATCCTCAACGTCTCCGCCCAAATAGTAAAAGCCGCCTGCATAGTTTCAGCCCCCTTCATGCCAACCACGGCGGAGCAGCTCTGGCAAACCCTAAACCTCAACGGCAGCGTCAACGCAAGCAGGTGGGAAGACGCCTTAACGCCTCTGCAAGCGGGGCACAGGATAGCCAAGGCGAAACCGCTCTTCAAGAAAATTGACGCTGACGAAGCGAAGCTGGATGAGATGCTGGCGGCGGTCAGACAGAAAAAAGCCTGAGCCGTGTTGAAAATGCAGGTTAAAGCCGACCTCCACGTCCACACGATTTACTCCTCTGACTCAGTTATCACTCCGAAAGAACTTGTTTTCTACGCCAAAAAACGCGGATTAAACGCCGTGGCCGTGACCGACCACAACCAAGTTGAAGGCGCCCTGAAAATCGCCAAAGAAACAGACTTCCCCATAATCCCCGGCACAGAAGTCTCCAGCCTAAACGGGCACATAGTCGGCTTAAACGTGAACGCGCTCATCCCACGCGGCTTAACCGCATACGAAACCGTTGACCGAATCCACGAAGCAGGCGGCATAGCCATCGCATGCCACCCCTTCGCCCTATTCAAAGGAAGCGTAGGCAAACACGCTTCAGCCAAATTCAACGCTGTCGAAGCAATAAACGCGTCGGCTTTCCCGTTCAACAGGGCAACGCGGCAAGCCCACCAGCTGGCAGAAAGGCTGAAGCTGCCCAAAGTGGCGGGGACAGATGCGCACTATGCCCCCGTTATCGGTCAGGCTTACACGCTGATTGATTCCGAGGCAAACGTTGAAGCGATGGTCAAGGCTATAACAGCTGGGCGGTGTGAACCCGCGGGAACCGCTATGTCCCTGTCAATGAGGCTGGAAAACCAAGGACGCTTCCTCAGGAAATACCTGAACAAAAACAAGACAACTTAACCACGGCATAGACCACCCTCACATTTGCCGCCTAATAGGAGCCTAATAGCCAATCAATGCAGAAACCTATAGAGGGGTAGGTCCGTATTGGCGTTTTCCGCAACCAATAGCACGCAGGATTCCATGCAGTTCAGTATATATAGAGGGGGTATAGACTGCACCGAGCGCTAAAGATTACCGTACGGACGCTTGACTGAATGCCATTCGCAATGGCTGGCGACATCGTGCAACGCGGTTTATGTGTATTCCCTGAACGTGTGATTGCATTTCGTGCAGCGGAAGAATTGAGTTGAAGATTCATCGCCGCCCCGAGTCTGCACCTGCCAAACGTACGCCAGGTTGTTCCCGCATTTTGGGCACTCCACCTTAAGCGTTGGCAACGTGTTAATTTTCTGTTCCTCTTTGCCGATAACTGTCACTCGTTGTTTGATGTCGTGTTTGATGACACTGCTAGCTCTCGGCTTGATTTTCCTGCTTGACACTGGCTTCTGGAACCCGCATTTGGAGCACACAAGCATCACCGTAACTCCTTCATCAGATTCAACTTTCTCCGGCTTAAGAATGGAATCGCATTCTGGGCAAAACTCCATAACAATACCCCGTTTCTTTATTCATCTAAACAATGCCACATGGAACGCCAAGATTAAATAAAAGTCTTTCCAAACCAACCGAAAAAGCAGCCACGTTCCAACACGCATGACAAGGTTAAAAAGCGTTCACCATCTAAAACTAAAACTCAAAAACTCACATCAAAACGCAAAAGAGGCAACAGAAAAAATGAAAATCATTCTCGGACCTGCTTCAACCGCACTTGCCGAAAAAATCGCGCAATTAACTAACCGAGAAAAAGTGCCAGTCGCTCACAAGACATTCCCAGACGGCGAAAGCTACATTCGCCTAGAAGGCAACGTGCAAAACGAACACGCAGTAATCGTGCAAACCACAAGCGCAGCACAGGACACACAGCTCATGCAACTATCGTTCCTGGCTGACGCCGCAAAACGAAACGGAGCCAACAAAGTCACCGCAGTTGTGCCTTACCTCGCTTACGCACGTCAAGACAAAATCTTCCTGCAAGGCGAAAACATAAGCATCGAAACCATCGCACGCATGCTCCAAGCAGCAGGAGTTGACGCTTTACTCACCGTGAACATTCACTCGGAAAACACGCTGAAAAAGTTCCCGTTTCCAGCCAAAACCCTCAGCGCCATCCCACTACTAGCCGAATACTTTGTCCAGAAAGGCTTCAAAAAAGCATTCGCACTGGCTCCAGACAAAGGCGCAATGTACATCGCAGAACAAGCGCAGAAAATCTTAGGCGGCGAAGCAGGACACCTCGAGAAACACCGTGACCGCTATACTGGGAAGACAAGCCAAACGGGCAAGAACTTAAATGTGAAGGGTCAAACGGTCGTAATCTTCGATGACATCATCAGTTCAGGCGGAACAATCGTCGGCGCAGCAAAAATCTTGCGAGAATTTGGCGCAGCAAAAATCTTCACCGCTTGCGTTCACCCACTTCTGATAGGCAACGCTGAAAAACGCATTCTTGACGCAGGAGTAGAAGAAATCGTGGGCACCGACAGTGTCGCCAGCCGCGTCAGCAAGGTTTCCCTCGCACCGTTAATTGCCGAGGCTTTGAAGGCGCAGGAAATTGGCTAATCTCCTTTTTCTGCTGTCGGGCGAAAACGAAACCCTGCCTGCTGCCGAGTTAAACGCAATTCTAGAAGCTGAAGGATACGCCTACAGAATTATTGAAAATCTCGATCAGGTTGTGAGGCTGGAAGCAGACCCAAACAGCGTAAACACCGTACAGCGCAGGTCAGCCTACACGATGGCAAGCGCTCTGGAACTCTTCAGTTGCAAAGCCCAAGAAGCCGAAATCAAAAAAGCAGCAGACGCCACCGATTTCAACAGCGTTATAAATGAAGGAGCAAACTTCGCAGTCCGCATCAAACGCGTCAAAGAATACTCCCCGAAAAGCGACACCATGAACCTCGAAAGAAAACTCGGCAAACACATACTCAACAACACAACAAAAACAAAGGTCAACCTGAAAAAACCCGACAAAACCTTCTTCGGCGTCCTAACCAGCAACAAACTCGTCTTCGGCATAAAACTCACAGAAATAACACCTAAAACCTTCAGCGAACGCCGACCACGAAAAAAACCGTTCTTCCACCCCTCCGCCATGCCTTCAAAGCTTGCGCGGTGCATGGTAAACTTGGCGCGTGCAAAACGTGGCGAGCTGGTGCTGGACCCCTTCTGCGGCACCGGAAGCGTCATGATTGAAGCCGCATTCGTGGGCTGCCAAGTTTTAGGCTTCGATGTTCAGCGCCGCATGGCAGAAGGCACCCGAAGAAACCTCAAGCATTTCCGTGTAGAACCTGAAGGCTTGGTGATTGCCGACTCGAGGAAAATGCCTTTGACGCGAATCGACAATGTCGTCACTGACCCGCCTTACGGAAAGTCGGCGACAACCATGAAGTCCACCACCAAGCAGATTGTGAAAGGCGTACTCAGCTCAGCAAGTCCTCTGCTCAGCAAAGGGCAACTGATTTGTATGGCTTCACCAAAAACATTACACATCGCGCAGATAGGCACAGCATTAGGCTACAGCCACTTAGAGTCCCATTTCGCTTACGTCCACGGAACTCTAACGCGAGAGATAATCGTGTTCAAAAAAACATAAGGTGCAAAAAAATGAGCATACGTGTAACCTTTCTGGGAACAGCCGGCAGCATCCCAACGCAAGCAAGAAGCTTGTCAGCTGTGCTCATAAAACGCCAAAACGAGCAGTTAATGTTTGACTGCGGAGAAGGCGTCCAAAGGCAAATGATAAAAGCCAAAGTGGGCTTCCACAAAGAAACAAAAATTTTCATTTCACACATGCACGGAGACCACGTTCTCGGTCTCCCGGGATTACTGCAGACAATGGCTTTGATGAATAGACAAAAAAAACTTGAAATTTACGGACCAGAAGGCACAAAACAGTTTTTAGAGTGCGTCCGAGAAACCTTGCAGTTCGGCTTGACGTTTCCCGTTGAAATCCACGAGATTTACGACATAGGCGTTGTATGTGACGAGAAAGACTACGTTGTGGAAGCCGCAAAGTCAAATCATGTGATTCCAAGTTTCGCCTATGCATTCGTGGAAAAGCCTCGACCAGGAAAATTTTACCCTGAAAAAGCCCGAGCGCAAGGTGTTCCTGAAGGCGAGTTATGGTCCAAACTTCAGCAGGGCGACACGGTTAAGCTGTCAAACGGTCGAGTTATCTGTCCTGCCGACGTGATGGGTTCACCGAGGCAAGGGCGAAAAATCGTTTACACAGGCGATACGAGACCTTTCAAGGGTTTTGCGAAATTCGCCGCTGGCGCAGACCTAGTTATACACGACTCAACGTTAGATGATACGCTTAGCGAAAAAGCCGAGGTCGATGGGCATTCAACCCCCAGTCAAGCAGGGCAACAAGCCAAAAAAGCGAAAGCAAAAAAGCTAATTTTAACGCACATCAGCGCCAGATACCCTGACGCAGGGCTGCTTTTGGAGCAGGCGCAGAAAGTTTTCGAGAATACAATGGTAGCCGAGGATTTTATGGTGTTAGAGTTGCCGCTTCCAGACAGTTAAGCGAGCAGTTGCCGTAGTTTTCGCAGGCTTTCTTCCACGTGTTCCACAGACTCAATCATCACGATTTCGCCGTAGGCTATTTCACGCAGGGTTTCTGCGAACCGTTGCCAGTTAATCTTTCCGTAACCTATTCCAAGATGCTGATCGTTTTCTCCAGCGTTGTCGCTGACGTGCATGTGCACAATTTTGTCCGGCAGCTTTTTCAAGAAATGTTCTGTTTGACCTTCAAGGTTGGCGTGTCCAACATCTAAGACTATGCCTATGTCGTTTAAACCCGTTTCCTTATAGAACCTAATGAAGTCTTCGGGGTTTCTCATGAGGAAACCGTATTTTTCAGGCAAGTTTTCTATGGCGATGTTCAATCCATACTTTTCTGCAGTTTTATGCAGTTCACGGATGCTTTTGATGTTTTGTTGCCAATCTTCTCCAGGATAAAACATGCTGATGCCAGTTCTGTTGCCCGGATGGAAAACCCAAAGCTTAGCGTTCAAGGCATAGGCATAACCCATGGACTCTTTCAGCCGCTTCACCGAAGCGATAAGTATGGGTTTTGACGGCGAAGCTATGTTTATGTCTGCAAAAGGCGCATGCACAGTATATCGGAACCCGTGTGATTTGGCGATTTGATTTAGCGTGGCAACCCGTTTCTTGCTGAGCGCGTGGAGACCTTCATCGAGAACCTCAACATATTGGGTTTCAACCTTGTTTAATCGTTTGATCATCTTGGCGTATGGTTCGCTTAGGCAATGAAGCATGGAGAGACCAATCTTAAGTTTGGGCATGCGCATTTTTCCTTTTCAAGTTTGTGAGTTTACCTAAAGTTCGCACTTAATAACTCTAGTCTTAGGCTAATGTGCTCAGGTAGACGCATAACCCTAAAGGGGCTATCAGGGCTGGCGTTATGCGGTTTTCTATGCAGTTCAGCCTTTATATAAGGGGGTATAGACTGCACCGAGCAATAGCGCCGCAAACTTTCACAGTTCAAGTATCCTCGCTTCGCGTTTAACCGTGTCCAACAGCGCCATGGTGGATTTACCAGTCAAGTACCCGCAGACTTCTCCTGGATTCACAACCAGAGTTTTTCCGTTCATGCGAGACACCTTTGCGTGAGAATGACCGTGAACCACAGCGTCGAAGCCTCCGCAGTTGATCAGCGCGTTCAGGAGTTCGGTTTGGTCTCCGTGAAGTAATGCTATCTTGAAGCCATCAGCGTCTATCTCGGCGAATCTCTCCCGTACTTCACAGTTAGGACATTCGCTGAACCGTTTTTTTAGGAATTCATGGTCTCCGTCGTTGTTGCCGAAAACGCCGATAAGCTTCGCGTTTAACGCTTTGAATTTTGGGATGACAAAAGGCGCAACGTAGTCTCCTGCGTGAAGAACAAGCTCCACGTGTTCTTCGTTAAGTTTTTTTACGGCTTTTTCAACCATTGGCAGGTTGTCGTGGGTGTCAGAAATTATGCCTATAAGCATCAGGTTTCACCTGTTTGTTTTTCTCGTTGAGGGAATAAATGTTTTCTGTTTGGATGTGGACAGCCGCTGCCGCATATTCCAAAACAGGAATATGCAGACTTACGAAACACGACTTAAAATACTCCCCGCCAAACTCAGTTATAGAAGATACTTCTAAAAGAGGAAAACAGAAATGAACTCATGGAAAACAGACACAACAACCAAACGCCGAGACAAACTCAGCATAATCGCTGAAATCTTGGAAATCGCAAAAGACGGAACCTTAAAAACTCAAATAATGTACAGGGCAAACCTGAGCTTCGCCCAACTAAACGACTACGTCAAGTTCATGTTAAAAACCGGTTTGATAAACAAGTTCCGCGCCAACGGGAAAGACGTTTACGCAGCAACCGAAAAAGGCCTGGAATTTCTCCAACGGCACTTCGAATTGACGGAACTGCTGCAGGAAAACGAAAACGGCAAAAACGGCGTCAAAATTCCCCCCCACAACCTTCTTAAAAAGAATTAACATTTTTTAAAAATTTCATCGTTTGAAAACAGCGGCGAAAGACAAAACGAAGTTTTGAAAAATTTCGAGTTTAATTAATTTTCTGCTGTCACGTAGTTTCTAACTTTTCGCCTCAACGTTGGGAATTCGTCAAGCATTGCTTTTACAACTTGCCAACGTATTTCTTCTTTGTTGAGGTGGTTCGCCATACGCCTCACTATCCTAACAGCTGAAATCTTATGACAGCAGATACAATATTTAAACCTTTTTCCTAAACCAGAATACCCACTATGAAACCAAACCCTAAAACATTTCATCCAGCGTCAAACAACCGTCGGAATATTACCTCTGCGGGAATACACGCTTTATTAGCCAAACACCTCATGTCACCTGAGAAAAGGAGAAGCTTCCAGGCGATTCGCGGATGAACTATCCTAAACGCTTCAAGGTAAAATACATAGCATTTCTTGCACCGTTTGCCCTAGCTTTTCTTTCGTGGCTGTACTTTCCAGCCGCAGCTCGATGGATAATAACCAACGTGTTCGGCTACGCATCAGCAGAACAAGCCGCGAATCCATTCTGGGCAGGAACAATCCGTTTCTTTTACACATGGTACACTTTTGTAGCCATAGGCATCGCAGGCATTTGGATCATAGCAGCCGTTTTCGCAAGAAAACAACATGCACAGGCAAAAACGGATTTTTATCCCATGGTCAGCTTCATTGTTCCCGCTTACAATCAAGAAAAAAACGTTGCACGCTGCGTCACCAGCCTATTCAAATGTGCAGAAAAATACCAAGGCAACTGCGAAATCATAGTAGTTGACGACGGCAGCAACGATTACACTTACGAAGTAGCCTGGTCAGCAGCGCAACTCAACCGCCATACACAACCACGAGTACGAAGCAAAGTTGTGCGGCACTCCTCAAATTTAGGCAAAATCGAAGCCCTAAAAACCGGTATAAACAGCACGTTAGGTGGCTTAGTGGCAATCGTGGACGCCGATTCAGAATGGTCACCAAACACACTATTTGAGCTTGTGGATTACAAACTATCCAACGGAAAACGAGCGGTAACAGGCTACGCACACCCAAACGGTGAAGGCTCAGAAGGAAAATTAATCGTTCGCCTCCAACGACTGGAATACAGCCAAGGCTTAAGCATAGGACGCTGCGCACAAGGCTTAGGCAACAACGTACTGGTTGTTTCCGGCGCCGTAGGCGTTTACGACGCAGACCTGCTACGTGAAATTCTCGCAGAACGAAACATACGGTCAGTAACAGAAGACTTAGAGATAACCCTCGAAATGCACAAGAAAGGCGCAAAAGTCGGTTACGTAAGCTCCGTACAAAGCGCAACCGTCGTTCCAATAGGCTTAACCGCGTTGTGGCGACAACGGTTACGATGGTTCACAGGATGGCTGCATAACACGCTGGGAATTCACCGAGATCTAATGACAAAACGCTCGTGGCTTACAGCGCTGCTCTGGTACTGTTACGTGTTTGAATACGCTGGTGCTATTGTGGATTTAGCCGCCGTGGTAGCCCTTCCATTTTTATGGTGGTTTGCACCTGACGCCGTGCTGTTCGGGCTTAACTTGCTGGTGTTTGTCCCGTATGGTTTGTTACTCGGTGTTGTAAGCCAAGCAGTCGCATTACGGTTTGCCTATGGCAGTTACAGGCACAACGCTTTGCTACTTTACACGCCGCTTTATCCTCTATTGTGGTTTATTAACGTGCTTGCACGCTCCCGAAGCCTGCTAAACTATTTGACAGGGAACAACGGCAAATGGCATAACTAAACACAAGGGTGTTTGCAAAAGCGTTTTAAGGATTGACACGGTTTGGACTGTGGGTAAAAACTGATGGCTATCCAAGCAGTACTGTTTGACATGTTCGACACACTGATGATCATTGAAAAAAACCACGAATTCTACGCCTATTCATTGAAGAAAACACACAAAGTTCTCGTAGACAACGGCGTAAACGTAAAGTTTGCAGTTTTCCGCGACGCATACATCAAAGCACGTGACGAATTGTACGTTGAAGCAGATGCACGGTTGGAGGAACCCCACTTCAACCTGCGCATCGCCAACGCACTGGAAAATTTAGGCTACCACTTCGGTGTTAACAGCGACATTGTGACTAAGGCAACAAACGCTTTCTGCGAAGGATTCATGGATTACGTACGCATCGACGACAACGCCAAAAACACCTTGGAAACGCTACATGGAAAATACAAACTGGGGATAGTTTCGAACTTTGCACTACCCGAATGCGTAGATAAACTACTGAAAAAACACGGCTTATACAAGTTATTTGACGTAGTTATAGTGTCCGCCACAGTCAACAAGCGAAAACCCAGCCCCGAAATCTTCGAAAAAGCGCTGGCGAAGCTGGCCGTTACCGCGGAAAACGCAGTTTTCGTAGGCGACACGGTTGACGCAGACGTTGAAGGCGCCAAAAGCGCTGGAATGAAATCCATATACATCGAAAGACGTCCGCAAAAAGAAAGCATATGCCCAGACCAGACGATAAAAAGTCTGGGTGATTTGCTAGCGGCGCTTGAAAGATGTAATGTGGCTTGTCAATAGCCATGGATTTCTATGTAGTTTTCGGATTTTCTGATTCTGAAATTTCGAGAGTTGACAAGATTGTTTAGAAAATCTTGGTATTCAGTGTTAACTGAACTTGCCTTGACGTAGAGAACATAGCCTTCTTTTTGAGTTTCATAGATACATAATTTTGGGGTTTCCACTTGGGTTTTTCTATGAAATGCTGTAACAGCGTTTTGCAGTTCGATCACTTGAGTGAGGTCCACAGTAAAAGGACTCCTGTCATTTGAAAACGATAGAAAACAAGGTTCTTAAATGATTGTGGTTGTTAGGCAACAACAACAAAGCGACCGCTTGATTTTTAAAAGTTTTAAGCCTTGTTTTCGCGTCTATTCAAGTCTACGAGCATGTTCTGATGAGACTTAGCTAACGTGTAGAGGTGGAAACCCAACAGGCTTCAAGCTGGTAAAAAGGAAAGAACTTTGAGAGTATAAGAGTCTCCAAGCGAAATTAAGGTGGTCTCAGATAGATGCGAAGTTGCCCTCTTGAAACCTGAAGGTCTAACCCGCTGTCCTTGGTAATGGATTGAGACGCTGGACCAACAGCCGAAATGGCTAACACGTTCTTAAAAGTGGATTTAACGCCCAACAACTCATAAGCTGCTTCCCGCTTCAATTCAATTTCAAAATGGGTGACTTTCCACTCTTCGCCATCGACAAGCACATCCGTTATTTTACCCACTTTTAAACCTTCGCAGTATACTTCTTTGCCTATTAACTCGCTAAATTTCAAGATGTTTCACACTCCGCAACCCCTTTATTCAAACTGTAAGTTTATAAAATTTTTTCTATAAAATTTCCTTACAATGACGTGTGGCGAGCAAATATTCCCGCCTCATCATGCTTAAATCATGAAAACAATAGTTTTTGGTTCGTACGTGCACTTTGCGTTAAAATAACCCTGAAAACGTGTTTCTGTTTGAAAAGGTTTGATTCTTAAAGTTTTCAGGTTTAAAATGTTGTGGGTATAATTTCAAATGGACAACTTCAATTAGGATTTTAATTTCGTAACCTTTTAAATCAGTAATGTTCTTTGATTATAACACTGTGTATCACCAAAAAAGGGATCTTTAAAGTTGGACGAATTTGACGAAACACTGCTTAGCACTGTAGATGAGATACTTCGGTACACTCTAGGAGATGTTGGCACACAGGTCATCTATAACTATTTGGAAAGAAACTGTTTTCCAAATTCAGAGATTCCCGCCAACCTGGACAGATTCTCCGAGGAACTTAGAAAGGTCTTAGGTGATGGGAAAGGTCAAATTCTAGGCTCAGCTCCGATCTTGGAGGAAGCAATCGTCGAGAAGTTATGTGTCAAATTGGGCATGCCCATGTCAGGAAGATTACCTATGGCATTTTCAATATTTGTCCGTAAACTTAAAGGAACGTACCTTTCAAAAAGAAAAGAGCCTGCAATCTCGGTAATTGAATCCGCTTTCGCGGAAGAAGCAGAACTGCGTTAGGAAAACAATCGCTGAAGGAATGACACAAAGACCGTTAAGCTGTTTGGGTCTTGTTCATTTTATCGATTAAAACAGTCAAATCCGTTATCGAAGTTATAATATAATTTGCGCCGTGAACAGTCAACTGCTCGATTGTGGATGTGCCTGTGGGCAAGCCGACAGCAGTGGCCTTTAGTTCTCTAGCGCTCTCCATGTCCACGGTTCCGTCTCCAACAACCACTGTCTCTTCAGGCGCTACACCTAAAACCTTAAGCGCCATTTCGAGGTGTTCAGGATTCGGCTTCACATAATTAACCTTGTTTCGGGGAACAATAACACCGAAGAAGTCGCTAAGTTTGAAGCGCTGTAAAATGTAACTTACAGCTTTATCGCCGCTTAACGTGAATAAGCCGATTTTCAAACCCTTCTGCTTCAAAGCCTTCAACGTTTCACTTGCCCCGGGTAGTAAACTTGTGTCTCTGGCAGCTTCCAACTCGTATTTTTCTGCTATAGCCAAGGCTTCATTACGGATCTCCTCCATAGCCTCAGCGGATTTTCCAGAGTTTTTCACGAAAATCTTGGTTTTTTTAAGCATTTCAAAAATGGTTTCGTTTGCAGATAACAGCGATGCAGGAACGCCTACTCGCAGCAGATAACTTCTAACATCTCCTCGGACAGCCTTGTAGTCCAGTTTGAAACTGGCAATGGTTCCGTCAAGATCAAATATCACAGCTTTGATGCTAATTGAATTCACACTCTCGTTCTGGCTAAAGTGAAGCGAGTACACCAATTTCCCTATGAATAATATACTATTTGTAAGCAAACACTTACTTTTTTAGCATTACATTCACCGATTTTTTGTGTACCAACCTCGGTTGCCCTTGAGTAAGCAAGACAACAATAAAAAGGTGTCGAATGTACGTAGTAAAAAAGTGAAGTGGATACGCTTTTAATCGCTTAGCCTTAGGATCAAAAGAAACTATAGTTGGAGAGTCACATGAACCTTTAACAGTAAGTCCTTTTCAACCTAAAGAAGATTGGTTTTGGTTTGTGTATATCCAGTTCTAAATGTTTAAAATCTCGGAACTACAACCCTTTGAACTAGTTAAGTCGCATTGGCAATTTAATTTGCACCTCTTAGCAACTCTGCTGCTGTGATTGATAATTAGCCAAATTATATTAGCTCAAAGTTCGAAGTTAGTACCATAAAATTAAGGAGAATGAAAAATGTCAAAAAACAAAACTACTATCGCGATTGCATTATTTCTGATGGCAACTATCGCTGTTACACTTGTTGCTTTACCCACAACTAAAGCTCAGGACGAGTATGTTACGTATTGCTATGTTGCTCCTTCACCACCAGTTGTAGGCGTAAACCAGGAAATGCTAATTGTATTCTGGCTCAATGCTTTACCGCCAACTGCAGCTGGCGCTTGGGGTGACAGATGGGATTTCTGGGTTGATGTGACAACACCCAGCGGAGAAGAGGAAACGTTGGGTGGCTCGGAAGGCTTCAAATCCGATCCAGTGGGTGGCGGATACACGTGGTACACACCTACTGAAACAGGCACATACAAAATTGTCGCTAGGTTCCCAGGGCAAACATTAACTGGCATTCCGGGTAATGAGGGTCATAGCAGCGTCGGAGACATTTACGAAGGCAGCACAAGCAAGCCAGCTTACTTCACGGTGCAGGAGGAAACAATACCGCATTATACAGAGACCCCACTTCCGACCGATTACTGGACACGTCCAGTGTATGACGCTAACAGAGGCTGGGGCTTAACCGCAATGGGACAATGGCTAGGTGGGTCATCCTATGAGGCTATGCGAAGCAAAGGAATACCATACACAACTGGTCCTGAAAGCAGCCACATACTATGGACAACCTCATACTGGAGCGGAGGAACAATGGGCGGATTTGGAGATGTCGCTTACTATAATGGGATAGCCTACGAAGGTTTCGGCAGTCCTAAGCTGGTCTTGGAAGGCAAAGCCTACTATCCTGTGCAGAACCCTCCAAGATACGGCTGGTACTGCATAGACCTGTACACTGGCGAAACGATATACTACGAAAACAATACGGACGGTACGGCTGCTATGCCAGAGTTTGGTCAAGTGCTTAACTTTGCAACGCCTAACCAGTTTGGAGGTTTTCCATACTTATGGAGAACATCTGGTCTTGGATCTAACACTTGGGAGATGCTTGATGGATTCTCAGGAAAAGGTATATGCAAAATAGAAAACGTGCATACTTCAGGCCTGCAATTCAGAGACTCGATTGGAAGCATATGTTATGCAAATGTTGTAAATCTGGGAACCGATGAAGAACCAGATTTCTATCTGCAAATTTGGAATACAACTGAAGCTATCTGGTGGAGACCTAACTATGGAGCTCAGCCACCTAAGACGCTTATTGACGGCACTACTGGTATTCCCAACACTTCAACAGGTAATGACTATTGGTTCTGGCGCCCCGGCGCCGTTAACGTTGGCATGTCCTCCTCAGGATATACAACATATGACGGCGACAATGGATATTCAATGAACGTATCAATAGCGAGCCTTCTTGGTCCATGGAATCAGATCACGAGAACTTTCTTTATCTTCACTATTCCAAATACTGCGTCTGTGCAAGAGGTTATTCCTGATGAGATGGTGATTGTCGGAGCCACTGGTCGAAATGACGCTAGAGGAGATATAGAAGGCTTCCTAAGGGGCATCAGTCTCGAAAGACCTAACTGGGGCACCACACTGTGGAACACAGTATACCATGCACCTATAGCAACAACAGATTATCCGAACAACACCTACAGCGGTGACGTATCATTCGGAGGATTAGACTACGAATCAGGTGTCTTCTGGTACACTGAAAGAGTTACTGGAAAAATCTGGGTTTACAGTATC
>CAZPND010000041.1:0-14929 GCA_964587975.1 uncultured Candidatus Bathyarchaeia archaeon | reverse complement strand
CTCCCGGGCTACCAATCATAATTCATGCAATGAGGTGAAAAGTATGGCTGACTTGAAAGATTGCCCGTATGGTCAAGACATAAAAGACGACTGCAAAACATGTGATTACGGCAAAACGTACCATTTTGATGCCGCTACTGGACAATGTGTTAAGCGATAATTTTTCGCTGAGGCATGTTTTGACTTTTTTAAGGGAACACTGGAGCCATTGACGAAAGTTCGAATCCCTCCTTGGTTACCAACGCGTTTTTATTCCCTGCTGAAACAAGGTATGCAGGTGAAAGAACATGAAACCTAAAGTTAAGAAACCCACGGAAAAAGAACGGCAAGAAGCCGAGTCGTGGCCAACCTGGGAAAAAGAGGAATCCAAGTTCCCCTGGGAATACGACGTGCAGGAAACATGCCTCATTCTAGAGGGAAACGCGGTTATCCACACGCCTGAAGGAAAAGTCGAGTTCGGCGAAGGCGACTACGTGGTTTTCCCCAAAGGCCTCGCATGCACCTGGGAGATTAAAAAGAAAATCCGAAAACACTACAACTTCGGCTAAGGATCACCCGTCAACCTGAACCGTAACAGGTTCCAACCCAGCTTCGCCGAATCGGGGAAAAGCCTAACCGCCGAACCGCCATTTTTCTTCGTTTCCGTCCACTCCACTCCGACTTCCGCCACGGGAAACCCCCGTTTTCTACACCGCAGGATCATTTCTGTGTCAAAGAAAAAACCGTCCGATTTAGTCTCGGCTAATAAAACCTCTGCGACTTCGCGGGTCATGGCTTTGAAGCCGCATTGATGGTCGTGTATGCCATCGTGAAAGAGCAGTCTCACCGCCAGGTTATACGTTAAGCTGAACAGTGTTCGGGAGATGCTCCGCTGCACCCTGGAAGTTTTGACGTGTCGGGATCCGATGGCCAGTCCCCTGTTAGCCTGAGCAAGCTTCACTATCTGCGGCAGGTGGCTGAGGCTTGTTGCCAAGTCAACATCCATGAAAACGATAACGTCGCCGTTGGCTGAGTGAACCGCGCTTCTGATGGCTTTGCCCTTGCCCAGCCGGACGGGTGAGTGCATTAAATTAAGATGGGAATTACTTTCTGCCAGGGCAGCCACGATGGTTTCTGTGCCGTCGGTGCTTCCGTCTTCAGCCACGATGATTTCGTAAGAATCAGAGAAGGAACTGACCGCATTTTGAACTTCCCGTATGTTTTTTTCAATTCGCGAAGCCTCGTTGTAAGCAGGCAGTATGATTGAGATTTCCTTTTTAGGCACGAATCGACTTTCTCCCGACAAGACACCATTGCACGGCTTAATCATAAATTATTTTGCCTTACACGCAAGCACGCCAAGCGCTGTTTTCACCTTTTTTTCAGAAATTCTTTTTGGCGCCTTCTGAATGAAACATTAAAAAGTCAACCCTGTAACATGATAAATCAGCATCGTGTGGAGTGCTCAATAAGTGGATCTTCGCCTGTGGCTCAAGAACGGTTTCAATAAGTGGCGGTTAGCGTTGCTGATTTTCAGTGTTGTCTACGCGTTTTTTTTGCTGCTTGAGCTTGGTTACATGACGCTGCAGTGGGATGAAATGTCGCATCTGTATGGGGGATTGCTTCTGTCCAGGGGGCAAACGCAGTCTTACCTGACGCTGTACGGGTATTATCCGCCGCTTTACGACCTGTTGACGACAGGTTTCTATCTGGTTCTCGGTGCGGGCGCCACCTCGGGCAGATTAACTGCCGTGATGTTTTCCCTGCTTTCAATCTGGGTGACGTTTGAGTTTGCCAAGCGCACGTATGGTCCGAAGGTTGCCTTGGTGTCTGCCATGATGCTTGGGGTGATGCCTGGGTTTTTCTGGCTTTCACGAGTGGCTATGTTGGAGACGATGCTGATTTTCTTCTTCACCCTAACGCTTTTCTTTTTCTTCACGTGGCTAAACAAACATAACGACAAAGCGTTTTACCTGAGCTGCCTCGCCTTGGGCATTGGTTTTCTCGCCAAGTACCAGATAATTGTGGCAGGCGTCGTGATGATTGCGGGCATCCTGTGGTTGGGCAGGGATAAGCTGAAGCGGAGATTCACCAAGTTCCTGCTTGTGCCCTTGATTGCTGTTGCGGTGGTGGTGCCTTGGCTTGTCGTGCTCTATCAAACGAGTGGTGTTAGTGATTTCGGAACGTTGTTTTATGTCATACAGGAAGGCGGGCAGGACAGGGCTGCGTACAGCGCTCGGTTTCCTGCACCTGTATTCTACTTGGTTGAGATGACTTGGCCGTTCAATGACATCCCAGTTCATCCTGTTTCGCTGCCGCTTTACGTTTTGGGCTTGGCGGGATTGGGGTTGTTTGCGTGGCGACGGAAACCTGAAGACAAGTTCTTGCTCGCTTGGTTTGCCGTAGTTTATGTTTTCTTCACGTTTATTCCTAACAAGCAGTGGCGGTACATAACACCTGTTTTTCCTGTTTTAGCCATATCCGCTGCAAGCCTTGTCCTGTTTCTTTATGATAAAATAAGGGTTTGGAAGCCTAAACAGGTAAGCAGTGGTGGATACAAGAAAATTGCGGGTGCGCTTCTCGTTGTTCTTGTGGCGGCGGCTGTCGCTTACAGCAGTTATAATGCGTATCAGATGACAATTAGAGATCAATTTCACATTCCAATTGAAGTAACCACCAAGTACATAGCTAGTCACATGAGCTTAAACGAGTCGGCGGTGATTGTTTGCGCTTACAACCTTTTCAACCAAGACATGTTTCGGTTTTATTTGCCTGCGAATATGTCTGTGGATCAGGTTTGGCAGTATCCTGAGTTGCCAGTTGATTCCTTCACGCCTAACTTTAACATCACGGAGTTTGTTAACCTCTGTGAACAGCGGAATGTCAAATATCTCATTCTTTATGATTATGGAGCTTATTCTCCCTTTTTCAATACGACCTTGACTTATTCGAACGTCACTCAGCGGCTTTATGACTCTGGCAAGTTTGGGTTTACCGGAGACGAGCCGTTCTTCGGCGACATGCCCCACAGGACTTTCTTGGTTGGTTTTCACCAATCTTAGAATACCCTTACTGTCGTTGCTTCCGTTACTTTGCTATCCCAACTATTTTTTGGGCTTTGGAGAAAAGTAGCCAAATGAAACGCTGTATCTTCTTTGATGTCTGATACAGAAAGTTGCTTATAGCCAAGGCGAAAGCTGGAAAGGCGGGCAAGATGTACCAGTAAAGTTTTGTTTGAATGAAAGTGAACGCCACAAGCACAATCGCCATCCAAGCAAGAATTAAGATATCTGCTTTTAAACGCCTAACCACAGCGTTGAACGCACATAATCCTGCCGCAAAAGGCAGCAGTATTACCCAAAACAGGTTCTCGCTGTTAATCAAGTACCTGAAATAGAAAAGATAGCCTTCAACATGACCCTCAATGGGGTTAACTGCCCGAACGACATCAGAATAAACAAAAAATGTTTCCCAGAAAACCGGTCCAAAACGGAGAATCATGTAAATCAGCCAGGGAACCACGATCAGAAGCGCCATTTGCCAAAAACGAGTGAACCGCTTTGTGAAGAAAACCTTGAGGCTTCTCCGTGTAGCAGTGAGATAGGCAAAGGCGATTAGCGGAATCAGTAGGGCTAAAACCTGTTTTGTTAAAAACGCTAATCCAAAGAACACGCCGCTTAGAGCCGCGTACCGATTGGTGTTTTCTGGTTTTTCGCTTAAAAGCAGAAAGTATATGCTTGCTAAAATGAAGAAGACGAAGGGGATGTCGGTCATGGCGTGCCTTGTGAACGTGTAGAATGTGGTAAAGGCGCCTAAAACTAGGGCTGAAATAAACCCAACATGCAGGTTATACAGTTTTTTTCCCAAATAGAAGATAAGAACCAACGATAAGCTGCCGAATACGGCACTCCAAAATCTTGAGGCGAAGTTGTCAACGCCGAACACTTGGTAAGCGAGGGACATCAACCACATGAAAAGCGGTGGCTTACCAATCCACATTGCTATTCCGCCAAAAGCCTGAGGAGTCAGGTAATCCCCAGTCTTAAGCATGTTGAATGCCCATTGAGAGTACGTTTGTTCATCCGCAGCCCAAAGAGGTCCGCTTCCCAGATTAACAAAGAATATTATTGAAAAAGCCAGAATTGCCAAAATGCACAGGGCATTGATGTGTTCCAAAAGCCAAGGGCGCTTCTGGATGGCAATTTCCGTGGCTTCAGCGTTTTGTTTAGTCGATCTGGACAGGCTGACAAAACGCGCGATTGAAAACGCAATCGCAGCTGCCACCGCACAAGCAAGTGCGTCAAACAAAATTGTGGTCCATGCTAAAGAGTTGGTGGATTGGGAGGGTAAGTGATCGGTTGGACTGCCTACGGCAAAAGCGTAGACGTGATTGTCGCTTGAACCAACGTATAGGGTGCCGTTGACGACGGCGGGAGAGGAATCCACGTAATTTCCCGTTTCGTAACTCCATTTCTTCTCTCCGGTAAAAGCATCGAAACAATAGATGTTGTAGTCTTCGGAGCCCACGTACACGTTGCCGTCTGCAACTGCAGGCGAAGACCTGACCCAGTACCCGGTTGGGCTCTGCCATATCCTCTCGCCGTTCGAGGCGTTAAGGCAATAAACGTTATTGTCGTCGGAGCCAATATAGACGCAGCCGTAAGCGACGGCAGGTGACGAAGAGAAAACGGAATTTTCAGTTTGATACCCCCATATCTTGTCGCCAGTGGACGCGTTTAAACCCCAAACGTAACTGTCGATTGAGCCTATGTAGAGGTAACCATTGTACACGGCAGGAGAAGAGGCTACGCTTCCGGTGTGGGTGCGCCATAGTTGCCCTCCAGTGGACGCGTTAAGAGCGTAGACATGAAAGTCGTCAGTGGCAAAGTACACTACGCCGTCTGAAATCGCAGGCGAAGACTGCACTCTGTATAAAGTGGGAAAAGTCCATATTATTGACCCGTCTGAGGCGTTAAGGCAGAAGAAATCGTGGTCTCCTGAACCTACGTAGATGCGTCCTTCGGATATGGCGGGACATGACCGCGCTAAACCTCCGATTGGCGTTATCCATATTGTCTTTCCTGTGGCAATGTCTAGATGGTACAGGTTGCCGTTGTCTACGCCAACGTAGATGGAATTGTTGTAGATTGTAGGAGCCGCATTCACTTCACTGCCGTTTGAGTTGAAGTACCACAGGAGTTCACCGTTGGAAGCGTTGAGACAGTAAAGAGCGCCATCTTTGCTGCCTACAAAAACGCAGCCGTTAGCTACCGTGGGGGAAGACACAACAGATTTCATTGTTGTGAAATTCCATAAGAGTTTGACGGGATTCGTTGGACCGCTATCTGATGTATATCCGCTGTTGTTCAGGTCGTGCCGGTACATTGGCCATTCGTCGGCGTTAGAATTGGCGCTGGTGCTGGATGTTATCGATATGAGTGATGGAATCAGGATGAGGGAAATGAGGATGATTAGCATCCATTTGGGCTTTCTCATTTGCATCCTTGCAAGAAATCGTATGATTGAATAGAATATATTAAACTAATCGAACGTTGAGGCATTGGTGACTTAGCAGCGTCAGTTATTGGATTTCTAGGAATTCGAAGCCTGTTTCCTTATCCTTAGCTCTGCACGCCTTTTCACATGCTAACTCCAGCATGACGACTTCGCCTATCTGCCATACTTCAACGCCCATGCGCACGCATCCTGTGACAGTGTTTTCGCTTCGCCCAAAACTGCTGTGCATGTGGAGTTTAGGTTTTCCCTCTTCATCTGTAAATATGGTGCCTACGCCGCAGGCTTCATGGACTCCCTCGAGGAGCGTGACCATGGGTTCTGGGGGAAGGCTGTGCCAGTCTTTGGGGCCAACGACAACGCGGCTGTTTTCTTTTGCTCCGCCTAAGAAGAAACAGAGTGCCGTGGAAACGTTTTTTTCGGCTGCGAATGATTCGAGGACGTCGGGAAGGCGGTCACCGTCGTGCAGTCTCAGCACGAAAACCCGTTCCATTTTCGCTTCACTAAACTTCATGATTCAACCCCTTTGCATTCTGAAATTGAATTGTGAGGCACATCTAGTATAAAAATGATTTCAAGCTTGAAGACCCAGTGGGCAAACGCGTTTTCACACTCTTTTGAAGTAGAGGGGCTTGTCGGCTTCTTTTTTTCTTTTTTCTTGATTGCTGTAACTGTCTGCCGCGGTGACAGCGTTCTCTTCCTTTGAGGTTTTTGGTATTACTTGAAGCGGAAGGTCCATGTATGTTTCAAGTTTTTCTTTTTGGGTGCGGCTCATTTCAATCCTTCTCTTTAATCTACACTTATACAAGTATTAAGACTTAATAAACGTTTTCGGCGGCTTAGCCTCTGGGTTTGCCCACAGCCAAAGTTTAACGCAGCGGTTTGTGCTTTAACCAGCGCCTCGGCTTTTCCAGTGAAACCCAAAAACTGAAACTCTTGTTGGATTTCGAAGGCAACCATGGTTTTCTAGGTTATTTTATATGTTGCGTCCAGAAATCTAACTCAATAACACCTGAGGCAAGAAAACATGCATTTGAGGTCGTTAAAGACGTGGCTGAAGTCCGGGTTGTCGGACAGGTGGCGACTGGCGCTTCTGGTTTTCTTGCTTGTTTACACGCTGTTCCTCATCTTCATCGTTGGAGGCATTCAAGGATTTTCTAACATGTCCATCCAGTGGGACGAGGTTACACACCTGAACGGGGGCGCCTTGCTGCTTCGAGGCAACACGCAAACTTACTTCAGCCTGAGCGCGTTTTATCCGCCGATGTACGACCTCGTGACCGCGGGCTTCTTCAGCGTGGGCGGCATCAGCGTGTTCACGGGCAGGTTTGTTTCGGTGGTGTTTTCGTTGCTTTCAGTTTATGCCGTGTTCGAGTTTGCCCGGCGAATTTATGGCGTGAAGACCGCGGTTGGGGCAAGCGTTTTGCTGGCTGTTATGCCTGGGTACGTTTGGCTAAGCCGCGTGGCCATGATTGAGACCATGTTGGTGTTTTTCTTCACGGTTTCAGCGATGTTCTTTTTCCTTTGGTTACGCGAAAACAAAACCAAGTTTCTGCTTCTCAGCGGGTTAACGTTAGGCTTAGGCGTTCTAACGAAGTACCAGACCATCGTTTTGGCGGCGGTCATGCTGACAAGTTTAGTCGTTTTAGGCAGAGGCTACTTACGCCAGAAGTTCCGCAAAATCCCCCTCCTAGTCATCGTTGCCGTTTTGGTCATTGGTCCATGGGTTCTTGTCTCCTACCAGCTTTACGCTTCGAAGATGCTGGAGCAGTGGTTTTACGCTTTAAACGTAGGCAACCCTGACAAAGCCCTGTACAGCACTGGACTGGGCAGGTTCCCAGCGTGGTATGATGCTTCACCCGTTTGGCTTAGGGTGCCAGTTTTTTACCTCCTGGAGATGGCGTTTCCCTACTTCCAGTCGTACCCCGCACCGTCGCCGATACACCCCGTATCTATCTTCCTTTACTTCGTGGGGTTGGCGGGTTTGGGTTTGCTGGCGTGGAGGCGGAAACCTGCAGACAAGTACCTGCTCATCTGGTTTCTCGTGGCTTACGTGTTCTTCACGGCTATCCCGAACAGGGAGTGGCGCTACATGGTGCCTGTTTTCCCCGTTCTCGCCCTCTCAGCTTCCACGCTGATCATATCTGCCTTGAGAAAGGCGCAGAAAACGTGGCGAAAACCGCATTTGACCATCAAAAAGAAGCGCTTGGTTCAGGCTTCGGCGGTGGCGTTGGCGGTTTTTGCTTTGTTCGGGACGCTTTACAGTGTGGCGGACGCCGCGAACTGGGTGGCGAATGAGCAGTTGGCGCTGCCGCTTGACGAGGTTACGGCTTACGTGGCTGCGCGGCTTGAGCCTGGCGAGAACGTGATGGTGCTGATGCCGTTTAACGTGTTCGGCGCGGCTATGGTGCAGTTTTACTTCTACTCGTATCCCTCTGTGACCGCGCAGGCTTATCAGTATCCTGAAATGCCCGTGGACACATACACACCAGACTTCAACGTAACCGAGTTAATCGTTCTCTGCCGGCAAAACAGCGTGAAGTACGTGCTTGTGGACGAGTACGGCGGCGCCGGCTTCCACTACTTCAACACGACCCTGAATTTCGCTGATGTTAACGCTGCGCTGATGGATTCTGGGAGGTTTGCGCTTGAGCCTGTTTCTTTCTGGCAGGAGCCTGGCCGAGTTTTTATTTTCACGTTTTCCTAGCCGTCGCGTTTTGGTTGGCGAATTTCCCGAAGCTGCGAGAATTGCCTTTTCAGCGGTTGAAACGCTCTTCTTTCCAGACGTCGGCGCTGTCGCTGTAGCCGCGTCTCTCCCAGAACCCCCGCTCTTTGCCTCGGGTAAACCGTATGTGAACTACCCATAAGGCGCTCTTGTAGGCGTACTTGTTCGGAACCACCAGCCGAAGCGGAAAGCCGTAGCCCTCTTCCAGCGCTTGCCCATTCAACCCATACGCCAAAAGCACATCGTCACCCGCAAGTTCCTCCCGAAACAACGAAGTCATGTAGGAGTCTGCACATTCGAAAGTGACTGCCCGCGCCGTATCCAAAGGCTTAACCAGTTTTTCCATGTCTCTGAAGCGGACGCCTTCCCATCGGCAGTCCAGCACGCTCCACCCTTCCACGCAGTGAAAATCGCTTGTGGAAACCGTTTTGGGTAACGCCAGAACTTCCTTCCAGCTTAGCTTCGCAGGGTTTTTCACTTCCCCGTCTACGGTTAACGTGTAAGTTTCAAGGTTGATTTTCGGGTTAACCGAAGTTATGCCCGGGTGGTCGGTTCCCCATCGCATAAGCCTGTTTATCGCCCTTTGCCCAGGCGGCAGTTTCTTTTCGCCTTGACTTTCAGAAGACATACAAAACCACCATTGAATGGCTGAAGTTGTAAGATAAAGGTTGCTAGTTGCCGAAAAAACTTGTTAGCTTTTTCTGTTCGCGTTCCTCTTTGCTGAACTGTGAGACTTTCACGCCGACTCGGCGCACTTCAAGTTCCGATTCGCTGAGGAACTTTTCAAAAAGTTCTCGAACCGCCTGCTTAAGAGCCGCTGTGTCGTTTGTGGCGGTTTCCAGCGTTTTCGACCGGCTTCGCACGGTCAAGTCAGTCATGATGGCGATTACGCCAACCTGTTTGAAACCAGTGTTTCTCTGCACGAGGTCTTTGTGGATGTCCGCGATTAGCTGGTCGGTTTTCTCAAGAACCACCCCCAAGTCACGCGTGTTCTCCTTCAGCGTGGAGATTCGGCTGATGGATTCTGCCTCGCCCGTTTCCTGAACGGGCTCATTGTCCTCGCCGTTAGCTGCGTTGTGAAAGTACACGCCGAGGTTTTTCCCAAAAAGTTCCATCAGTTTTTGCACATTGTAGCCTGCCAGGTCACCAATTGTCTTTATGCCCAATGCATCCATTTTCGCGCCTGTCTTCCGCCCCACACCCACAAGGTGGTTAACAGGCAACGGCGACAGAAAACGCGTAATTTCTTCAGGCTTGACGACGGTTAACCCATTAGGTTTTTGCACGTCAGCGGCAATTTTTGCAACATGCTTGTTCGGTCCGACCCCCACGGAAAAAGTTATGCCCATCTGGTTTTTCACGTCGGTTTTCATTTTCCGAGCCAAATCAGCGGCTGCCTCAAAACTGCCCTGTGTCTTCTGGGTGACATCCAAGTAAGCTTCGTCTATTCCCACCTGCTCGAACCTGTCAGCGTAACCTTTGAGCGCCTGCATTATCTTGTCGCTGATTTGCTCGTAAAAGTCGTAGTCCACGGGCAGAAACACGGCTTCAGTGCCTTCCAGCCGCTTCTTCGCCAAGTACAGGGGAATCCCAGACTTGACCTTGTATTCTCGGGCGACGTAGTTGGCGGTGCTTACGGCTCCGCTGTCTTCGGTGCGTCCCGAATAAACACCCACCACGACGGGCTTGTCTTTGAGCGCGGGGTTCCGCAGTTCTTCGCATTGGGCAAAGAAATAGTCGAAATCCACCAACATTACGACGCGTGTAGGCGTAGGCATGTGCATGTTCACCTCGGTTCAGCGTTCAGCAGCCATGAGCCGTCGCACGCCGCCGTGTTCAGCTGAGCCAAGCCTTCCCTGCAGACGCCGAACTTCATGCCGTTTACACTGGCTAAGTCGCGGATGCTCTTCATGAGTTTAAGCCTTAAATCCCGTGGCAACAGGATGTTTCCACCCATTTTTTCGCCTTGCTTGAAGTAGAGGAGCTTCAGTTTTTCCGCCACCGTTGGCATGGCAGCGGAGAAGCGGCGCCAATTGTCGGGTTTTATCTTGTACGTTGAGCTTGTCACGTGTTTGACTCCGATGCTTGCGAGCGTGGCAACAAGTTTTTCTGGCTTGTCGTTCACGAAGGGGATCACGGGGTCTATTCGCACAGAAACTGAGATGCCTTTGCGGATGAGGTCTTCTGCGGCTCTGAGGCGTGCGGCTGGGGGAGGCGCGTGAGGCTCCAAAACGCGTGCCACTTCCGCATCATCGGTTGTTATTGTTAGGGCTACGGTTGACGGCGCTTTGCTGAGCAGGTCGTCGTCTCGAGTGACGAGGTTGGATTTGGTGATGATTTGGATTCGGCAGTTGCTTTCCGCGAGGATTTCGAGGCATCTCCGTGTCAAGCCAGCGGTTGCCTCCATTCGGGGGTACGGGTCGCTGCTGTTGGATATGGATACGGTTTCGCCCTTCAGCTTGGCTGCTTCGCGCTTCAGGCGTTGGGGCAGGTCTTTTTTGGGGCGGCACTCGTGGAAGTTGGGGATGTAGCTTGAGGCGTAGCAGTAGACGCAGTGGTGGTCGCAGCCGCTGTAAGGGTTAAGCGTCAGTTTGGGGGGGCAAGTGCAGAGGCTGGAACGCCAGGGGTCAAAGCGTGAAATCAAGGGCACTGCTGTTCACTGGCTAGTATGTAGGTGAAGGCAGACAAAAACCATTCGCCGCAAATGCGATATTTTCTATGTTTTGCATGCTATTGTTTGCAGCGATTAAATTATTCAAGAAAAATTGAGTAAAAACTGGCATACAATGTTTTTTGTGTCAAAAAATTTTTACAGAAAGCTTTTTGTGAAAAAGACAGGTTATTTTAGATAGAGGATTGCACTGTGAAGAAGCCGCAGTTGGGTGCGTTCTTGACAGCTCTCCTAAGTGACGGGTACGTTTTAGCAGACACCATGCTTTTTGGAACAATTAAGGCTTCCACAGATGGGTTGAGACTAACTGCACTGGTGGGAGTCTAAGTGGAGAAACTGAATCAAATTAGAGGTCGCGCGGTTTACGTTGACCTTATTCGGACGGTAGCTATGGTGGGAGTAATCCTGCTTCACGCTGCAGGTCGATTCACAGTGACAATTCAAGAAATGGGTCAGATGAATCCGTCAGAAATCACCTGTTGGGGCGTCGTTAATGTTTACCAGAGTTTGGCGGCGCCCATTGGGGTTCCATTATTTCTGATGTTGACTGGTGCGCTTCTGCTTCAACCTGAAAAGACGGATACTCTCAGCGTTTTTTTTAAGAAGCGTTGGGCTCGGATAGGTTTGCCGTCCTTGTTTTGGTTCGCCGCTTATTTTGCTTGGGACTTTTTAGTTCAGGGGATACCGCTTACTGCAGGCGCCATCGTCCAAGGCATACTGAATGGCCCCTACACTCAGATGTGGTACATGTATGTGCTCGTGGGTCTTTACCTTTTAACCCCGATTTTGCGCATATTTATGGCTCATGCAGATCAGACTATGATAAAATACTTCGTGTTACTGTGGGTTTTGGGCGTAGCCATTTTACCCTTTTTCGACTTGTTATCCCCCTTCCAGTTAAATAGTAATGTCTTCGCAATGACCGGGTATGTGGGATTCTTCGTTTTAGGCGCATACCTTTCTACAGTAAACATGCAACGCTCAAAACTTTCGATTTTTATTATTCTCGGAATAGCCTTGACCGCAATCGGCACTTACGTGCTGGCTGCTACTGTGGGAGGGACAGAAATGTACTTCTTTCAACAGTATTTCAGCCCAACCGTTATTTTAGTCGCAGTTATGATGTTCACACTGTTATTTACTGTTCAGCCGCCTTCAGTTCAGGAAGACAGCAACCCGTCCAAAGCCCATAAACTAATTCAGCTAATCAGCCAAAACACCTTAGGCATATTCTTCATTCACGTCATGATAATCGAATCCATACAATTAGGCTACTTCGGTTTCACCCTTAACAGTAACACACTCAACCCCATAATCGAGGTTCCACTATTGACGGCAATCGTTCTGTTTGCTTCTCTCGCAATAATTCTTTTACTTAAAAAAATACCGCATTTAGAGAAAATAATTGGGTGCCAACTTTAAAATGAACAAAAAAAACCCGAGATTACTGGCGATTGCATTAACCATCGTGCTCGCATCATCAGGAATAACCGCATACTTCGTTTTAACTGCCGGAAATAAACACCCCTCACCAGGTGCAATCCGTGTTGCATGCGTCGGCGACAGCCTCACGCAATCTAGCGTGTACACACTTGAACTTTGGAAGCTGCTTGGTGGCAACGCACGCTACACGGTTGATAACTACACTATAGAACCTGAGGACGACAACGGCGCCCAAGGTAGCGGTCCACGCTATGCGGTTAGCAACTTTGGTGCTGGCTCCACCACGGTTCTTCTTAACACCGAGACACCCTACATGAACACTATCGTATTCCAAGACGCCTTGGAATTCCAGCCTAACATTGTAATCATAATGCTGGGAACCAACGACGCCCAGCCAAACCTTCACCAATACAACACAAGTTTTGTGACCGACTACATAACGCTGATTAACGCGTTCCAAACGCTTGCAAGTAAGCCAAAAATATGGATTGTGCTGCCACCGCCGATATTCAGCAACCAATCCGGCAAAATAAGCCCCGAATATTTCAAGCTCACACTAATTCCCGACATCGAACAAGCGGCAAACGAGACCAATTTGCCAACAATTAACGTGTACTCGGCTTTGGCTGGCCACGCTGATTATTTTCCTGACGGCGTCCACCCTAACAGGGACGGCGCAAAATTAATCGCTGAGACTATATACAAGGCTATAATCTCATGAAACAGGAAAGCTAACGCCATGGCTTTTTGTCTTTCCCAATTAGGCGCTGGAGCACATCGTTGAAACCGTTAAATGCTGGTTTACGCTCGGGTTTAATCTATTTATAGAGGGGGTATAGACAAAAAATCGCACGACAGAGTCGCAACGCCAGCGGAAACATCAAGTTACTTCCGTTTTATCAAAGTATTTTCTCTCTGCGGAACCCGCTTAAATCTAAACGTTAATCTGCCCCTTCAACAATAGCACATGCTCAAGTGAAAGCAGACAAATGCCCAGCAGCAGACAATGGACAGCAATAGCGCTCGCCGCAATAGCAGGCATACTTCTCTTACTCTCGGGAATCCGCGGACCCACAGGAACCTACCAACTCCTCCAACAAGAACTCCCAAAAGTCACTCAAAACCAGCAAGTCCTCCAAATAGTCAACATCATAGCCGCAATCCTCATAGTCATATCCCTTGCAGGCGGCGTAAGCGTCCTAGCAGGCGCATTCTTAATCTACAAAAACCACGTCCGCACCGCCAAACTCCTAATCGGGCTTGGCGCTGGCGTCGGAATTCCTTGGCTCATCATGCTCGCCATAAGCCTAATCACCACAGGACAAGTCGCTGCCGTTGTCGCGCAGCACAGCAGCTTAGGCTGGATTGGAGTAATTCTGGCGTTCGCCGCAAGAACAATCGCAAAATAACACAAACGCTCACCCCAACGTATGAAATTGCTGATCATTAAACTCGTACAGCGCTTGAAAACCCGACAACGTGAGAAAGTCGCCTATAAGCGTAGCAAAACCGTTTTCCTGCGGCTCCAAATTATACCAACCCACAGAACCCAAGTTAATCTTCACCCAAGCATGGTAACCGTCAGCGTTTTTTCCTATAACCACGTAAACGTCGTTTGCAGAGTACCCAGCCGCAAGCAACAGCGAACATAAAAGAATGGAAAAATCTTCACAGTCGCCTGTCTTTAAGCTGACGGTTTCCTTTCCGAACTGCCAGTATTCTGGAACGCCGTAAACTGCGTCGTCATGCCTGTATTTGATGTTGTTTCCAACCCAGTTTCTCAGCGCGATCCAATCCTTTACGTTCAGCAGCGACTCTTTGAGAACTTCGTCTTTAAGGGCGACTAAAGTTGGGTCTCTGGGCGTGACAAACAGCTTGACAAGATCCTCGTTTTCGCTGAAACTCCGTGGCACATCTGCACCTACTGAAAACGAGTATGCGTCCACGGAATCCGTGCAGGCAGCTTTTAGCGTCACTACGTGCAGCACTTCGGAGTACGCTGAAACTTGAATCGAGTAGTTGGCGCTTTCTGAAAACGCTAAGGACGGAATTTCCTTAATCCCTTGCGACTGCCTGTCAACCACGGCTTCGAGAGTTACATTCTGTGCCGTGGCATTCCCGATGTTAGTTACTGAATAGTGAACCGTACAGAAATTCTGCGGCGAATCAGCGTCATCAACGTAACCGTCAACCCATAAAACCGCCTTAGATACCACTTCAGGCTCGTGAAGCTGAAGCACGTCTGCTATGGGGTCAAGAATTAAACTGTTGTCCATAAAGAACACAACAACCAATACCAAGAGTACAATGGCGATTGCGGCAGGCGTCTTGGAAGCCATGTTAACTTCACTTAATATTCCTCATCCAAGCCATATAAACGTTCAAGTTTTGAAGATCCCGCGAAAAAGCATATGGGGAAGCGCAGTCTATTATTAAGTGGTGCTCAAAGACGAAAAAGGCGGCAGCAGCGCTTATCATGGTGCTTTTACTTTCAGCGGTAGCGGGGTTGGCTGAGTTTGCGGTTGCGAACCCTGAGGATTCTGTGTTGCCGGTAATTACGATGCCTGAAGAGCAGGTTAACTACACCATTACGCGGG
>CAZPND010000040.1:0-15622 GCA_964587975.1 uncultured Candidatus Bathyarchaeia archaeon | reverse complement strand
TGGTTCTGGCGGAAAACTTTGCGGCGTTCTCCGCTTCGATGTTTGAGAAGGCTATGAGCGGTTTCTCCGGGTTTTCAAGTCCCGAGACGAGTATGGACGAGATGGTGCCGATGATTTTCTCGTTGATGAAGGTCTCGCCGTAAACCACGTAGATGTGCTCGAACTCCCGCATGCGCTCGGGTTTCTCCATAACCCAGCCCAGGTACTTGCTGATGTTTCGCCTGTAATCCTCCAAAACGTGGTTCGCCTCCTCCAGGGCTGAGGCGCGGTCGCCCATGCATATGGCTATGCCTAAGCTGGGCCTGTCCAAACGCCCCGTGGAGTTCAGCACCACCGCAAATTCCCGCGCGTCCCGCAACGGGGTCCACGGCTCCTCACGGTTCAAAACGTACACGTTGCCTATGAGGTTCTCCACGTCAGCGTGCAACCCCCTTGAAATCAGGTAGTCCGCAAGCGCTGAGCACAACTTTTTCTTTTCATCCTCCGACAGGTCCCGCAGAGCCCGCCACCGTTCGCCGTCTTTAGGCTTGATGTCTAAGCTTGCCAGAAACGCTAGGCTCTTGTCTTCTTCCCCGCTTAAGCCTGGAATGAACGGGGTGGTTGTGGCTGCAAGCGCCCTGTGAATCGGACGGGTTTCCCTGCCGAAAAAAGTTAAGTCCTTCTCCACCGTAACCAGTTTCGCGTCTACGGCGTCTTTAACTATCAGCGCGTTTAAGCCGTGGAGCTGTCTATCCGCGTTCTTGTCCTGCATGTCACCTAAGGCGCCGACCAACGCTATGGGCGCCAAATCCACGTTCCCCGCGCTAATCGCTCTAGCCGCGAAATAAGCCACGCCAGACCCGCTGACATCGGTGGCGCCGTCAATACCATACAAGTGTGGGTTCACCTGAACAAAAGTCCCGTTTTCCACCTCGGTCGCTACCTGGTGATGATCCAAAATGACGACTTTAACGTCTGGAATCTTCTCGTTCAGCAAGTCCAAGTAGCCGCTTCCGAAATCGGTGAGGATAACCAGCTGCGGCTTGTCCGCCACGATTTGGCCTATGATTTTCTCGTCAACCCACTGTGTCACCCTCAACCTGAAACGCGCGTCAAGCCTGAACAGGGCTTTGCCCATTATCCCTGCGGCTGCTACGCCGTCCGCGTCTAAATGCGAGAAAACATGGATGAACCCGTCTTTCTTCACGGTTTCCAATATGGTCTCGGCGGCGTGGGCGGCTGACGCTAAAAACTGTTCGGTTGGTGTCTGCTTGGTAGCCATGACTTTTCACTCCTTGCCTAAAGGCGCGTTTAAGATTTAAAGCTGGCGCTGCCTTTCGAAAGGAAACTGGGAAAAAACATGGGCTGAGGCTACGTGATAGATGCGACTTTTGCCTTGTACTTCCAGTTCTTAGGCAGAACGCCTTCCCGCTTGTAATACCGTGAAAGCTTGTGAATCCGCGCTTCGATAACCTGCATGGAGCGTTTGTTGTGCAGGTCCTTCTTGTTCTTGTCCATGTGAACCGCAAGCCCCTGCGCCTTCTTGACCAAGTTCGCCAGGTCTTCAGGCATCGACGGAGCCATCCCCGCCGCATCCAGTATGTCGCTTATGCTCTTGCCAGTTATGGGCTTCACCAGGGGAATCGCGTACTGGTCCCTGAGAATGGTGCCTATGGCGCTGAGCGAGTGCCCCTCCTTCGCCAATTTAATCACGAAAGCTTCAACTTCCTCGGGCTGGTACTTGCACCAGCTTGGCGGGCGTCTGCTAACAGGCCTTGTTGAATGGGATCGTCCTTTTTCCGTTTTCGGCATCTACACACCTTAGCACTATGACCCACGGAACACGCATATTTAAAAATATTGATAACTTGCTCGAATTATTAATTTCGCTCGCCTATTTTCCGTTTGGAGAAAACTTTAAGGACTGAAATTTTCCAGTTTTGCAATGTCACTGAAGCTTTTTGTACCATTCAGCGAATTTGCGGACAGCCTTCGCGCGGTGCGAAAAACCGTTCTTCTCTTCAAGAGACATCTCCGCAAACGTCTCAGCGCTTCCCGAAGGCCTGAAAATCGGGTCGAACCCGAAACCTGATTTGCCGCTTCCGCTACGCTCGTCCACAGTTATTTCTCCTTCGGCTTCGCCCTCAAAAACCACGGGTGCCTCTGCTTCGCTGTCGCAATATGCTATGGCTGAACGGAAAACGGCTTTTCGGTTTTCCACGTTTTCCAAAAGTTTCAGCAGGCCCTTGTTGCCTATGGTCTGGTAGGCGTAAGCCGCGTAGGGACCTGGAAACCCGTTCAACGCGTCTATGAAGAGCCCTGCGTCTTCCACGATGATGGGCAGGTGGCACCGCTTAAACGCTTCTTGGGCGCTTGACTTTGCTATTTCCACCAGGCTGTCGCTTTGGATTTCAACGTCCTTAACCCTGAGCATGCCCACTGCGATGTCAAGCCCTGTCAGTATGCTGCGGGCTTCGTCAAACTTGTGAATGTTACCCGTCGCGAAAAACACAACGCGGCCTTGCGCCTGGAACCTCGCTTTACGACTGTTTCCTCTCATCAACGTATCTGCCTCTCCGTTCTATTTCACGAATTTTCTCAAAAACCTTTTCCGCGTCTTCCTCACCCAGAACCGCGGAGTAACCTTTCAGCACATGCTTGAAGCATTCTTCCGCAAACCGGTAATGCGTACTCTGCAACGCGCGTTTCATCAAGTGCAAATCCACCCCTCTCGCTTCAACCTCAGTGTTTTTCTCACCTAATCCGAAATCTACCAGAAAAATCTTGCCCTCCGCATCTAAAATCATGTTGGACGTAGTTAAGTCTCCGTGAATCACCCCGTGCCGGTGCAGTTTCCCAATCAACCCGCCAATCTTGACGCATAACGCCTGCCTTTCTTTTCTCGAAACATCGGCCAAAACCTGCTTCACCTGCCTGCCCGCCACAAACTCCATAGTTATCGCTGCATCCTTCAGGTCCACAAGAAAAATCGTAGGCGTCGGCACCCCAGCTTTTTTCGCTTCGTGCATAAGCTGCGGCTCATGCGCCGTCCGGTAATGTCGAATTTTCGCGTCCAACTCGGCTGGGCGATAACGTTTCGGAAGCCGCGCCTTGACTATCACTTTGCGCCCGTGCCAATCCGCCAAAAACAGGCTGGCTTCTGCCCCCTTCTTGAGCAAGGTCATTGCACCCATGGAACATCCACCTTTTCCAACCGCCACCTCAGCTTGACAAAACTCTCCGCGACAGGCGTGACCAAACCATGCGTGTAAGCTAAAACTCCGGTCCACGCGATCATGGCGCCGTTGTCCGTTGCTTAATGTATCGGGTCTTATTTAAAGTTTGATTTATTCTTCTCGGATTTTTTTTTTTTGTTTGCTGCGACGCCGCCGGTCAGCAGAACCTCTTTTTTCTCGGTGTGCGCCAACGCTCTTTCCGTGACCTCCGTAACCATGGAAAACGCGTGCTCCTGAAGGCTGTAGCATAAGTCTTCCAGTCGGCACTCGCCTTTGTGGAGCAGGGTGGTTGCAGCCGTCAGCAGACCGCTCAGAGACACGTCCATGCCCTTTACAACGTACGGTAACGGAACCAGTTTTGCGCCGTCAGCCGCCAACCGTTCCAACGCAGCGCCGAGCGACAAGCCCTGCTTCTGATTAAGCCCCGCCTCCCGTGCAAAAACGTCCAAGCAGTTGCCAAGCGCAATGTCGAGAGTTTCGCCGAAAACCCTGTAGCGGCCAGCCTCGAAAGCCGAGACGATGGTGTTGCCGCCTGAAACGTAAAGCGTCACCGGATCCACCGTGCCGGTTTTGAGTTTTCCGATTTCTATGTGGGCTAACGAGTGGTTAACGCCCACCAGTGGAACGTTGAGGTAGGAGGCTAAGGCTCGGGCTACGGTTGCGCCAGTGCGTAGGCAAGGACCTAGTCCTGGGCCTTGAGAAAACGCGATCAGCGCCAGGTCTGTGGGCTTCACTCCGGCTTTTGTAAGGGCTTCGTTTAGGACTTTGTCTGCTGCTTCGGCGTGGTGCCGGGCGGCTTCTCGGGGGTGTATTCCGCCTTCTTCTGGCACATAGCCGCTGGAGGCGTTGGCTAGTATTTCGCCTTTGAAGGTGGCTATTCCAACGCCGAAGTCGTCTGCGGTGGATTCTACGCCTAAACAGAGCGCTTCAGTTCGCCGTTTCATCTTTGCGTCTTTCCATGCGTTTTTTCAGGTTTCGGGGATACATATTTTTATCTGGAACCTCCGCATATATTTAATGTAGTACGCGGAACTGATAGGTTATGCCGAAACGTAACGATTTAGAACAGAAAGCCCTGCATTTCGTGGTTAACACTGGTCACGAGGGTGTGCTGCAATCGGAGTTGTGGCGGGAGCTAGGCGCCAGCAGCCGTGAAGGCTCAAGAGTAGCCATCAAGCTGGAGGAAAAGGGGCTGATTCGCAGGGAAAAGGAACTGCAAGGTGGAAGATGGACCTACAGGCTTTTCCCCAAGAGGCTGCCGCCGTCCATAGAGTCCATAGCTGATTGCCCGTGCCTTCTGTGTAAGGACAACGCCCGATGCGACCCAACAACCGCGATTTCGCCGAAAAGCTGCCCGAAACTCACAGAGTGGATCATATCATTAGGAAAAGAAGAGGATCCAGACGGGTTAGGTGACGAGTCTTTTGCCCAAAGCCTGGATCCAGAATAGAAAACGCGATTACTACTATAAGAAAGCGAAAGCGGAAAATTACCGTTCACGCGCCACTTACAAGCTTTCTCAAACCGCCAAGAAATACCGTTTTATACGCCGAGGCGACCTCGTTGTTGACTTGGGTGCGGCGCCAGGCGGTTGGATTCAAGCCGCCAGAAAAATCGTGGGCAAAACAGGCTTCGTTTTAGGCGTGGACCTGAAGCCGATTGAACCTTTCACCCAAGAATACGTCAGAACGATTGTAGCTGACTTGAATGCTCCTGAAACGCTGCAGCAGATTCTTGATTTTCTCCCTGGAAAAGCCGACGTTGTAATTTCCGACGCGTCGCCGAACATCTCGGGCGTATGGGAAGTTGACAATGCACGGCAGATAGACTTGGCTTCTCAAGCGTTAAAAATCGCTTTGAGCGTGCTGCGTCCTTCAGGGAACTTTTTTGTTAAGGTATTTGAAGGCGGCATGCTGCCGGGGTTTGTGAAAACTGTTAAGAAACACTTTGACGAGGTTAAGGTTGTGAAGCCGAAGGCAAGCCGAGCCAAGAGTTCGGAGATGTACCTTTTGGCGATGAACCTAATGGCCGTTGACCGCGCTGGAGAGTAAAGCTAATTTTGCTGTTACCCAATTACGGGTAGGTGAGAAAAATGAGAATTGTGTCCGCGGATTCCGCAGCGGCAATACTAGACGCCAAGTTTACGCCGTTGTACTTGGTGGCATCCGCTTCCGTGGTGGTTGAGCCGCCATACAGGGAAGCACACATTCGAGTGGCTAAACCGATTTTCAGGGAAGTTAACGACGGTTATGAGGTGATAGTGGGTGAAGCGGCGCTTTGCAGGGACTTGCTGAGCAACGTGAAAGCCGATGTGGTGCATTTAGATGTGTCGTTAGGCGCCGTTTCCGTTGAAGAGTTGTCTCCGGTTCAGCTTTCAAACATGAGAGTTTCAGGCAAAGCGCGGCAGCATCTTCTGCGGTTGTTGCCTCGGCTGCGGAGAATAGCGGGGGAAATCAAGCGGGCGTACGGGCTGGATATGCTGGCTATTGGCAAAGAGAGCGTTCCCGTGAGGATTGCCGAATTAACGGCTGGCGCTGAGGCTATACTGTTTGTTTGTGCACAGGCTTTGGAGGAAAAGGAGGATGTGCTGTTGGGTTTGCCTTCTAGGTGCCAGCCCATAATAACTGATGGTCGCGTTTACTTGTATTCACTTATGGCGGCGGAGCATGACGTGCGCGGCTACGCGGAAGACGCGACTGGCGTTTTAAGCAAAGTTAATATGGTGGAAACCTTGAATCCATCTGCCAGAGGTTTCCGCGCTATAAAGATAAAACCAAAGACTTAAGCTGGAAAACCTTTCAACTGAATGTGATTGAACTTGAACGAAGCAGAGCCTATGGTGCAAGAAGAAATCAAGCCTGTGCCTATCCTTGACGCCGTGCTGGTTATAGTGGTCACTTTTTTCTTAGAACTGTTTTTGGGGGCTTTCCTTTTTCTTGTTTTAGGTTCGGGTCCAGCACTAGTTCTGTCCGAGTTGATTATACTGCTTGTGCCGCTTGGGTACCTGCTGTTCAAACACGTTGACATCAAGCGTTACGTCGGATTGGACGTTAACCCCAAACTGGTGTTGCTGGGTTTCGCTTCGGCGGCTCTGCTGCTCTTTGTAGATATTGCTGTTTCTATAGTGCTCACTGCCATCATCGGCGATAGCCAAGCGGTTCAAGAATCACACAATACGATACTTGAACTTAGTTCTGCCTCAACCGGCGGCCTCATAACAGTTGCAACTGCGTTGGGTCTGGCGGGTGTTTGCGAAGAATTTGCTTTCCGAGGCTTTCTCCAAAGCACGTTGACGCGTAGGTTCTCGTTCATCCCCGCGCTCATAGTCTCCGCGTTTACATTCGGGCTTTTCCATTTTGACCCCCAACTGGTCTACATCCTCTCAGCCGCCTCCGCGGGACTCGTGCTGGGCTACGTTTATCACCGTTGGAACTCCTACGTGGTTTCGGCAATCGCCCACTCCACAGTGAACCTTATAGTGCTTGCCACGCTGCTGCTTGCCATCTAAAGGCTAAAACTACTTGACCTTGACAATTTCCAAGCTGATGTCTAAAGCTTTCACGCTATGAGTCAACGCGCCCATGCTTATGACGTCCACCTGCGCCGAAGCGTACTCAAGAAGGTTCTGCTCGGTGATGCCGCCGCTGACTTCCAACAGGACTTTCCCAAAAAAACCTGCCTTCTTAAGCGCCCCAACCGCCGCCCTAACCTGTTTGGGAGAAAAATTGTCCAGCATAACGATGTCAACGCCTTCTTTCGCCGCTTTCAAAGCATCCGCAACGCTTGTGACTTCCGCCTCGATTTTCTTGCTGAACGAAGCCGCTTGTTTGGCGCGTTTCACCGCCTCCTCAACGCTTCCAGCAATCGCGACATGATTATCTTTTATCAAAATCATGTCGTCCAAGCGTAACCTGTGCGGGTCACCACCGCCAACCTGCACGGCTTTCTTGTCAAAGTAGCCAAGACCAAGCGCAGTTTTGCGTGTTGCCGCGATTCTCGCCGTCGCCTTTGCCTGGACCAGTTTTTCCACAAGCCTTCGTGTTGCCGTGGCGATGCCGCTCATGCGCGACAGCAAATTCAACATTGTCCGCTCCGCGGAGAGGATAGTTCTTGCGTCACCAGAAATCTTCAGGAGGGTCTGGTCGTTTCTGATTTTTTCTCCGTCTGTGACCTCTGGCTTAACGCTTAGCCCAAGGCTCTCCGCAAGAACCTTGACCTCTTCGATTCCAGCCGCAATCCCAGCTTCTTTAGCAACGACCGCAGCATCAACTGTCACTCCTGCGGGAACAACAGCCGCTGACGTTACGTCGCCCTCTCCAACGTCCTCAGCTAATAGCTGCTTGAGTTTTTCTTCCAGAACCTTGTGCGGGATAAACATGACTGGTATTCTTCTTGTTTAGACTTAAAACACTTGCTTTTTGAAAAATAATGCCCGTCTGGGAAATGTAAAGCCCGGATTCCACGGTTCAGAACAAACTTTTAAGCTTAACGCGTAATACAGTAGAACAAAAATTTGAAGATTAAACCTTGAATAGCAATTGTAAGCATAGGCGAAACTGTTGACGTTTATCAAAAAAGCCATATCGCAAGAATCATCCGTCTTTCTGAATCTGATTCGCTTCATCGCCTGCGAACTTGTTGTCATCGACCATCTTCTAACTCGGTATCAACCAGTACTAACGGAACCGTTATTTAAATTTGGCAGCACGATAGGCGGAACAGCGGTGCTCTTGTTCTTTGCCCTTTCAGGGTTACTCATTTCTTATTCCTTACATAACAAACTGGACAATCCAGAGTATCGTTTTCGAAATTTTTTTGTTGACCGGTTCAGCCGCATATATTCCGGTTTGTTGCCAGCCCTGCTGCTTGGAACAATCATCGCCGTGACAATCTACGTCACTAACCACGGCTACTTTATGGATTTATGCTCAATGCAATCAACACCTTCACTGCTTACTTTTGGCATGACCCTTGGAATGTTGGAGAGCTTTCCAGTTAGTTTCTTTAATTCAATCCTCTCAGCGTTCGGGCTGTCGTTTCCGCTTCCCGCAGTTACGCCGTACGGGTTCAACGGCATATTATGGGCTCTGGTTATTTTATGGTGGCTTTACATGGTGTTCGGATGGATCGTCATCGGGTCATTCGGGTTAGTGAGGAATCAGAATAGAAGCGGCTGGTACAAGGTAGGCTTTTTCGTAGTCACTGCCTTGTTAAGTTTACTTTTAATAGGCTTGTATCAACAGAACAGCAGTTTAGTGATTGTCTGGTTCCTGGGCGTCTTGATGATGCTGGGAATCAGCGGCAAAACCTTAAACAACAAGCTAGCGGGCAATCTGAAGGCAAGAGTCTTGGGCGTACTTTTTTTTCTCTCTCTGGCAAGTGCGGTGTATTGGATATACGTAACATTTGCCTGGACCCATCAGTATTACGATATTAGCTTAGGAATATTGTTGTCAACATGTGTTTTTCTCGGCGTTCTATTCTTAAATGCAGGCGGTTTCAAGCGAGCCTCAAAGTTTATTTTGAATAGGCACGTGGTTAGCTGGATTACTACTGGGGCTGGCTTCTCATACACCCTTTTCGTGACTCATTATCCGATAATCATATTTCTTAACGGGTTGAATCTGCCCCTGAACAGGTACCTAATGTTCATTCCAATACTGCTGATTACAAACCTTACTGCTTTCTCCATAGCTTACTTCACAGAAAAGAAACACAAACAGCTGGCTCAAACAATTAAGAAATGGTTACACATCTCACAAGGCTAAGAGCTGACTGCAAATGGACAAATCTTTTATACTACTAGTGTAAATACACCCTGCTTAAGCGGATGGATGAACCATCCATATAGAAGGAAGGGTCAGATATGGTAAAAATGAAAATAACTGTGATAATTATAGCGTTAATAGTGATTTTTGCCTCTGTAGGGGGAATTGTCTATTTATAGTTCTTCAATACTGGAACTTCAGAAGGGCCGATAACAATTGTTGATGACTCAGGAAGAAGTGTAACTGTAACAAATTTCCCTCCCGAAAGAATAGTCAGTATAATGCCGGTCTGCACTGAAATGGCTTGCGCTTTAGAACTAGAAGAAAAAATCGTTGGGGTAGACGATCATTCCAACTACCCTCCGACCATTTTGCAGAAAGTTGAAGATGGAACTTTAGTCAATGTTGGAGACCCCTTAGAAGTTAGCATTGAAGCAATCATAGGCTTGAATCCAGACCTAGTTCTGTCCGACCATGGTGAAGGTCAAAGTCAAACAGTTCAGAGACTAGAGGAATTGGGCATACCAGTTGTAGTTTTGCATCCAAAGAATCTCGAAGGTGCAATCTCGGACATACAATTAATGGGAGAAATCACTGGAAAGAATCAGGAAGCGGAAGCACTTGCGGATGATTTAAGCCAAAGAATTCAAGAAGTAAGAGACGCGGCGCAAAGTCTTGAGAAGCCTCGTGTCTACGTGGAATATTACTTCAATGGAGGATATTGGAGCGTCGGCGCAAAATCGTATCAACATTCTAGTAACCAACTAAACCAAATTTTGATTTACTCGGTTTGAAGAATGTTTAATAGTTGTTCGAAAGAATTGACCTCTCATAAAGTGAGCCTATTTGAAAAACGAAGATAAATCAGATGTTAACAAGTGGAGATCCGCGGAACACGTTTCGGCATACCTTTCTCGAACCAACTTGCCTCATGCCGAAGAAATTAGAAACGCCGTACTGGAACAGATTCCCTCTAACGTCAATCGTGTTCTCGATTTGGGAACAGGAGACGGAAGATTAATGGCGCTGGTTAAGCTTAAAAACCCGAAAGCGGAGGGCGTAGCCTTAGATTTCTCAGAGCCAATGCTCAAGTTAGCCAGAGAACGCTTCGCAAAAGACAAACATGTTACAGTGGTTAAGCATGACCTTGCGGTTCCTCTTCCCGCTGCTCAACTCGGCAGCTTCGACCTCATAACATCTGGGTTAGCGATTCACCACGTCACTCATGAACGAAAAAAACAGCTCTACCAAGAAATATTCAATCTGCTGAACCACAAAGGCGTGTTCTGCAACCTGGAGCACGTAGCCTCACCAACCGAGTCCCTCCACCGCAAGTTCCTAACCGCAGTGGGCTTGACACCCATCACAGATGACCCATCAAACAAGCTACTGGATGTCGAAACCCAGCTTCAATGGCTCAGGAAAATAGGCTTCGAAGACGTTGACTGCACGTGGAAATGGCGTGAAATCGCCGTCCTAGTCGGACTCAAACCTTAACAAGGGCAATCAAAACTTAAATGAGCCAGGTTCACTTTGCGTTTCCGCCTTTAAATAAGGGGGCTATAGTTCTTTCCACGCTAGAGAAGCGTTCAAACCAGCTTATCCGTTGCAATATTCTTTTAAACCGCTAACCCTTAAGCCTGTCTATGCACGAATGGGCTTTAGCCGAAGCAATAATCACAGCCGCACAGCAAATCGCGGAAAAAGAAAAACTCAGCGAAATCCGAGAAGTCACCATCAAAATCGGCGAACTCCAGCAAGTAGAACGAGAAATACTGCGCTTCGCGCTTTCACAACTCAAACCAGCCACATTCAAAAACGCCCAATTCCACATAACAAAAGCCAAAACCACACTCAAATGCCGAGTCTGCGGAAACACCTGGCTGTTCAGCAAAAACAAGCTAGACGAAGACACCGCAGAAGCCATACACTTCGTTCCCGAAGTAGCACACGCCTACATCAAATGCCCAAAATGCGGCAGTCCCGACTTCGAAATCACCAAAGGACGAGGAATCTGGCTTGAAAACATAAAAGGAGTACGCTAAGCCTTATGGACCCGCGAACAACCGTGATAAACGAGCGATTAAGCCGAACAGGCAGAATCATCGCCGTTTCAAGCGGAAAAGGCGGCGTAGGCAAAAGCCTCGTAGCAACCACCCTTGCGTTAACGCTCTCACGTAAAGGCTGCAAAGTCGGTCTATTTGACCTGGACTTCACAAGCCCCTCAACCCACCTGATTATGGGCGTCAAAAACGTTCCGCTGAAAGAGGACAAAGGCATAATCCCACCAGGTGTTAAAGGCTTAGCGTACATGTCGCTCATACACTTCTCCGGCGACCAGCCCACACCGCTTCGGGGAGCAGACATCTCCAGCGCCTTAATCGAGCTTCTCGCGGTCACCCAATGGGGCAAACTGGATTTTCTTGTCATCGACATGCCACCAGGCATAAGCGATGCGGTGCTCGACCTGATAAGACTGGTGAAGCGCATAGAGTTCCTGATAGTAACCACCCCTTCACTTCTGGCTTTTGAAACCGTGAAGAAACAAGTTCGCTTACTGCAGGATGTGAAAGTTCCAATAATCGGCGTTGTCGAAAACATGAAAACCAGCAACGCGGAAAACATCAAGCACGAAACGGAAAAACTGGGCACCAAATTTCTAACAGGAATCCCTTACGACCCTGAAGTCGAAGACGCAATCGGAGACGTAACCCGCCTTCTCAAAACCGCGCTCGCTCAAAAAATCAGTGAAGTAGTAGCAAGCAACATTACAAAATAAAAAAGGATGTAACATCGCAAGCAAAGAATGGGGAATGCACGCGTTCACTTCGATGACTTCTTCCGCCTGGACACACTTCTCGTTTTCGGCGCGGCAAAAGAACTTGAAACCTGCATCCGCTGCTCTCTCATAAGATTCTCCGCGTTGTTAGCTTTGCCAAGCTCTCTCATGTACCAGCCTCTATCTCGATAGTAATGCATTCCCACTCCGATTCCTGAAAAAATCAGCAAAAGCCCAGTCAAGAGCAAAGCGATCTCCAGAAACAATACTTGAGTGGGATTAGCAAGATATGGAATAAACAGGAACCAGCTGGGATCCCTGCCCATGCCCAAAGATGAGAGGATGCCGCCTACGAAAAACACCGAACCCGCCAGAAACATCATGTACGCTATTATCTCGTTATGTCGCGACTCTTCTGCTTTTTCGTGCAAGTAATCTTGTATCGACATCTGACTTCGAATAATGGAATTAATGAAACCTATAAGTAAGTCTTATTACGCCAAAATAAAAATTGGAAAAAAAGATTACAAATAACTAAAGGAGAAACTAAAAGTGGCACACGCCAAAGCGGTGATAACCGACTACATCGGCACCCTCGTAAACGCCCGCTACTACAACATGGACGCTTCACGGAAAACACTGCACCAAGCCCTAACCAACGTCGGATTCGAAACGGATTTACCCGAGTTTTTGGAGGCTTACACTCAAGCCCACGAAAAATACCGCACAGTACGATACGAGCAGCTGAGGGAGGTTACGAACGCCGTTTGGGTCTGTGAAGCCCTGAACAGCCTGGGCTGCACCGTAAGCACCGAAGATTCTCGAATCAAAGCCGCGTTAAACGTTTTCTTCCAAAAATACGTCGAGTCACTTGAGCTCAGACCCTGCACCAAGAAACTCCTCAAAAGAATTAAAGAATGCTGCAAGCTCGGCTTAATCTCAAACTTCACTTACGCACCCGTTATTTACGCCAGCCTCAGAAAACTAGGCATAAACCGTTACTTCGACACGGTCATAGTTTCACATGAAAACGGCTGGAGAAAACCTCACGCCCAAATCTTCCAAGACGCCCTAAGGACACTTCAGGTTAATGCGAAAGAAGCGGTTTTCATCGGCGACAGCCCCAACGAAGACATACAAGGCGCGATAGCAGCAGGAATAAAAACCGTTTTCGTTCCCTCCCAATTCTACAACCTCAAAAACCTAAAGGAGAGCAACCAAAAACCAGACTACGTCGCCACTGGACTCGACGACATTTACAGAAACTTCTCAAAAATAATAAACCCCTAACCAGCCAACCTTAGCTCGCTCAACTCACGAAGAGCGCACAGTTTTCCGTAACACAAATTCAACAGGGAAAACCCGCAGTTTCCCGTCGCCAAAAGAAACCTCCAGAGAAGACACGTATCCTCGTTTCTCCCGAACCAACAACTCAAGTTTCACGTCCAAACCGCCTCCGTAACCTCCCAACGTGAAGTCAGAGCTGACCACCCTGTGGCAGGGAACAATCGGCGAGAAAGGATTTGAAGCCATAACTCGTCCAACGGCTCTTGGGCTGCCGCCTGCTGCTTTGGCTATCGCGCCGTAAGAGGTCACGTAGCCTGTGGGAATCGAAGATGCCGCTTTAAGCACTTTCTGCGTGTAAACGGGTAACTGTTCGGTGGCGAAACAAAGCTTTTGGGAAGCGCCGTTTCCGTCGTACACGTTTTTGATTAATGCAAGAATTTTCTCGGCGAAGGCTGATGGTTCTGGATGCGTCTGGAAGGGAACGTTGAAGGGTATGCTGTTGAGCAGTTTTCTTAGGGTTTTCTGTTGGCTGTTTGCGAATGCGGTGCTGAAAACGCGTTGTCCACTGCAGGCAACGCCGAACCATTCACCGGAGATGTTTTTTGTGTAAACGCCTATCAACAGCTGGTTCACGACCTCATCAGAAGCTTGCATGTTCAGGCTTAATAACATGGCGTTCTGCGCGTTGCAACGCTTATAAGTAAACTTAATAGCTTGCCTTGTGTATAACAACCAGAACGGTGAAAACACATGGAAGGTTACGGTTCACAACCACAAACTCAACAAGGCGGATTAGCCTGGATTCCCGGCGCAACAACAATCGGAGTTGTCTGCACAGACGGAGTCATATTGGCTTCTGAAAAACGCGTAACATACGGCAACTTTGTCATGAGCAAAGGCGGCAAAAAAGTTTTCAAAATAACCAATCAAATAGGCGTTGCTTGCGCTGGACTCGTAGGCGACATGCAGGTCCTCACGAGGGAAGTGGAGGCGCAAGCCAACCTTTTCAGCATGGAAGTCGGCAGGCCGATTTCGGTGAGAGCGGCATCTAAGCTTATGGCGAACATTCTTTTCAATCGGCGATACGCGCCGTTAATCACTCAGACCATTGTAGGCGGCTTAGACGATGAAGGTCCATCGCTTTACGTGCTGGACGTGTTGGGGTCGCTGATACCGGATAAGTATGCGGCGGTCGGTTCTGGAACGGAGATAGCTGTGGGCGTTTTGGAGGATGGTTATAAGGAAGGGCTGAGTGTGGAGGAAGCAAAGCCGCTGGTGACTCGAGCGATAAAATCGGCTATAAGCAGAGACGCCATGAGCGGTGACGGCATAGATTTCCTGATAATAACTAAAGATGGTGTCGCTGAAGAATCTGTGAAATTTTAGTTTCTCGCGTTTAGGCTCAGGAGTGAAGCCACTGGAGGAAAAGTGGTGCCGTTTGAATTAAGCCTGAAAGAAGGAGAATTTCTGATACGTCTTGCGCGGAACACGGTAAAAACGTATTTGGAAACAGGCAAAACCGTTAAAGCTCCAGAAAATACGCCTAAAAAACTGTTTGAACAATGCGGGGTTTTCGTTACTATAAACAGCCTGAAAAACGGCGTGAAAAAACTTCGGGGTTGCATAGGTTATCCTTATCCGACAAGTCCGCTTGTTGAAGCCGTTATCGATTCTGCTGTAAGCGCGGCAACGCGGGATCCGAGGTTTTATCCGCTTTCTTTAGGCGAGCTTGGCACCGTGGTTTTTGAAGTTAGCGTGCTTACTCCACCTGAAGCGGTGGAAGTTGAAAATCCGAAGGAGTACTTGGCTAAAATCAAGGTGGGCGAAGACGGCTTGATTGCTGAGAAAGGTTTCTACAAGGGTTTGCTTCTGCCTCAGGTGCCTGTGGAGTGGGAATGGTGTGAGGAGGAGTTTCTTTGTCAGTGTTGCGTCAAAGCTGGGCTTCCGCCGGATAGTTGGTTGACGCAGGAGGCTAAAATCTACAAGTTTCAAGCCATAATTTTTGAAGAGGAAACTCCGCAGGGCAAAGTTAAGCGTCTGCAGCTCGGGGAAACGTAGTTCACAGCGCGTTTTCGATGATTTCTACTGCGCGGTCTAAACCTTTGAATTTGTTGGAGAACGCGTTTAGCGTTTTAACGCTTTGTTTGAAGTGTGTGTTTTCGTCTTCGATTTTCTGGACGGCTGCTTTCAGTTCCTGCTTGTTGTTTACGGATATGGAGCAGTTTAGTTTCTGAAGTTTGGCGGCGTTTCCCTTCTGTTCTGGCTGCGTTGGGATGCAGATGCTTGGTTTCGCGTACTTTACGGTTTCGAAGCAGCTCATGTGTCCACCACTGAAAATGATTAGCTTGGCGTTTTTCATGGCGTTTTCACGTTCTTTTGTGGACAGCCATGCGTGTATTTCGCAGTTGCCTTTTGTCATGTTGATTTTCTTGTTTGGCGTTCCCAAGGTGACGATGCTTTTGGTTTCTAGTTCTTCCAGCACTGGCAGTATCATCTGGGTTAGTTTGGCTCGTGTGCCGTATGGTCCGCTTATTGGGGCGAAAACGTGTTGCTCTGAGCCTTGTGTGTACGTG
>CAZPND010000039.1:0-15802 GCA_964587975.1 uncultured Candidatus Bathyarchaeia archaeon | reverse complement strand
CGACTGCTGCGCCCCGTAGGGCCTGGGCCCTTGTCTCAGTGCCCATCTCCGGGCTCCCGCTCCCACGGCCCGCACCGGTAAAAGGCTTGGTGAGCCGTTGCCTCACCAACTACCTGATCGGTCGCGGCCCCATCCTTGGGCAACGCCTACAAGCGTAGTGTAAACGTCCTTTGGGCGAAGAGTCATTCCAGAGTTCTTCACCTATCGAGGATTAGCCCCAGTTTCCCGGGGGTGTCCTCGTCCCAAGGGCAGGTTAGCCACGTGTTACTGAGCTGTGCGCCGCACTCACCTTTAGCTGGCGAGCGCTTGACTAGCATGTCTTAGTCCTATCCCGATAGCAGTGGGGTCCGGCAGGATCAACCGGAGTTACGCACATGCGCACTCCGTGACCATGCAGGATGTTTATTTTAATTCGTACGTTTCCACACATTGCCTATGCTGGATTTGGAGGGAAAAGCATTCCACTTTAACGTCAAAGCCCAATTCAGACCTAACTGAGCAATTAGTCAGGTCCACATACATGTCCCCGCAACTGGAGGCCAACACCGTCATTCCTGCAAGGCATTACGCCGTTTCGGTTAGGGTTGAGCCGCCGCCAATTGATAATTGCGGGGCTAGCTAACTGTAGCTGGATTCTATCAGAAGTAGATACAGCCGATATAAACATTTCTTTTTCGATAAAATAAACATTGCTGTAAACAGCCGCCACCCTTAAAAAACAACAAGAATCCCCATGAATTCGGGCAGGAGCGCAAACCCCTATGCTTAGCCTTTCACAAGCCTATAGCCGATCCCAGTTCCCATCCCAAGCCCATAGCCCATGTTTATGAGAAGTATAGCCATCGGCTCAAGATAACGCGCAGACTTCAACGGTCCCGCATCCACCGAGTCAAAACCGATCTCCCTTCCAAACCGCATAACCGTCTCCTTGGCACCCGCGTCGTCACCAGCCACAAAAAGCGTAAGCTGCTCACCACCAAGCCGGCCCTTACTCTGGTTCGGCGCAAACACCGTGTTAAACGCCTTAACAACCCGAGCCTTCGGAAGCATCTTCTGAAGCTCCTCAGCAGCAGAAGTTGAAAACCCAACCGCCAAACCCATGTTGTCACCTATCGCGTTCGTCACGTCCAACACCACTTTCCCGTCAGCAGCTGAACCCACCGCCTCTGCCACGTCAGCTACAGCATCATGCGGCACCGCGAATATGATGACCTCGCCCCACTTGGCGGCTTCCGCCACAGGCTCTTCGGGATCTCGATGCCCAAACTTTATCTCGTGACCTGCGCGGCTTAAGCCCGTGGCAAGGGCGTTGCCCACGTGGCCTTTACCTATTATACCTATTTTCATTCGACACTTAACTCCCACAATTAACTGGGTAAAAGAGTTTTTCGAGTTATAATAAGGGTGTGTGGTTGCAGAGGCACAGCCACAATCAAGCTCATTTACTGACAAGTTGGTCAGGAACTTGCGATGTGGCGTTTTCCCAGTAAAACTCGTACAAAGCCTTTGACCAATCCGTCACCGATTTATTTTTGCTCTTGAATCCGATGTAGTCAAGCTTTCCTTCCAAGTTTGGAAAGGATAATGCCCCGGCCTCCTTCTCCGAAAGGCATAAGAAGACGTCAACATTGTCTATGAATCGGTTTTCCAGTTTTTTGGCTCGGCTTGCCTTCTCAAAAGCAGGGTTACTGACTAATTCGCGTACTCCCTCTGAGGGCACGTAATCTCCGGGCATAATAAGCCTAAATTCGGTTCCCCGTTCAACGGCTTCCTTCAGATAGGGAATCGTGCTTGCCAACACCTGATTGGTGAGAATCCACACGAACTTTTCCGCTTTAGCTATCGTGTTTTCTACATTATGAAACGCCACCATCACGTCATCCACGAATTCGCACCCCTCAAGAACGCCTATGCTGGCTCTGAACCGTTCAGGCAATCCAGTAAGAACATGAGCCGTTAGGTACTCTCTGTTCTTGAAAAGAAACCTGAATCCCGAAAGAAGATTAAGCGCTTCTTCACCGTAAGGCGTAAGATGAAAAGCCCCGTCAACGTCTTTGCTTAGCAGTTTAGCGTCGCTTAACCTTGTTATGTTTCTTGAAGTCTCTTGAACCGTAAAGTCGAGTTTTTTAGAAATGTGTGAGAGTTTCAGCGGAGTTTTTCGCAGAAGAAATAGTATGTCTAAGCGGTCACCGCTTGAAAGCTCAAAGAGCAAATTGTTGAAATTCTCCAATCGACCAGGCTCCTTTAGAAAGGTATGTTTAGAATCTCATAGTTAACTGTGATATTTCATACTTACTGTTGAGGTTGCCTTATCATCAGTTTCTCACCTCTATACGGTTGAGGCAAAATCTAATGAGCAAAAGAACTGAAGAACATTCGTTTTCAGTAGAAATGAAATCAGAACGATGCGTTCGAAGAATCTCATTCCTTGACAAAGAAAACGGCAAGGTCTTCTTTGAAGGTTTCCTAGGAGAACTCAAAAACGTAGCCATGGTTGAGGGCGTGATGCTTGAAATAGAAGGCAGAAACGGCGTCCTAAAACTGGACATAACACGGCAGGAAATGGAAAAATGCCTTAACCCAAAGAAAGCAACAGGAGGTGAACAGTAATGAGCCGCCAAAAAATCAGAAACGCGATGACGTTACTTATGTTCGCATTGTTCCCAGTGACCTATTACTATTTCTCGCCATATCTCGTAATAATGGGGGCAGCCGGAGGCATAATCGTCGGCAGCCTCATAGTTTTTGCTCTCCTGTTTGTTTTTTCCCTGTTTTTGGGACGAGCATTCTGCGGGTGGGTCTGCCCCGCAGGCGCAACACAAGAACTGTGTGCACGGCTCAGGAACAAGAATTTCCAAGACGGCAAACGAAACTGGATAAAATACGCCATTTGGGCTCCATGGATAACCGTCATAATCGTAATGTTCCTGCAAGCTGGCGCGATAAATGCCGTTGACCCGCTGTATCAGACGTACTATGGCGTATCTATCACGGGTTTGGAATCGGCAGTCATGTTTCTCGTTATCGCCGGTCTCATAGCGGGCATTGCACTGGTCGGAGGCAGAAGAGCGGCATGCCACACTATTTGTTGGATGTCGCCCTTCATGATAATTGGAAGAAAAATCCGCAACGCGGTTAACTGGCCAGCGCTTCAGTTGGAAGCAGACAGCAGCAATTGCGTTAACTGCAAGGCGTGCACAAGAAACTGCGCAATGAGCCTAGACGTGAACGGTATGGTGCAGAATCAAGCTATGGAGAACACCGAATGTATATTGTGCGGGAAATGCGTTGACGTTTGCCCTAAAGGTGCTATCAAGTATTCTTTCGGCAAAAAATAGTGGCGTAGGGTTATATGCGGAGCACCACGTTTTCCGCGTAGTTCTTCATGGCTCCCGCGAACTCGTTAATGACTTCAGGCGCGTAGGGCTTCAACCCTTCAAACCGCTTGTCAAGCGTGTCCTGAGGCACGAACTGCTGGAACACATGGGTTTTCGCGCCCTTAACCACCTCGCATATCCGCGTCATATCTTCAGCCGTGATAAGCTCCGGAACCAACGTGGTCCTGAACTCGTAAGGCACCTTGCCCATCTTCAGCATCTCCACGGAACGCAGCAGTCCAGTGGTGTCTTTGGCGCCTAGAAGCCTGTACTTTTCCATCGACGTTTTCACGTCCAAAGCCACGTAATCCACGTGCGCTAGGCATTGCTCCAGCACTTCGGGGTAGCACCCGTTCGTGTCCAGCTTCACCTGAAAGCCTCGCTTCTTAAGCTTCTCCAAAAACTTGGGCAGTTCCGTGTGCATGCACGGTTCTCCGCCTGTGACCACAACGGCGTCCACGTATTTTTTGCGGTTTTCCAAGATTCTAAGTGCCAATGCTTCCTGCAGGAACGGCGGTTTCGGGTCCACGGCGATGCGCCAGTTGTGGCAGAATCCGCAGCGCAGGTTGCAGCCTGGAGTGAAGAGTACGGAGGCTACCTTGTTCGGGTAGTCGATGAGGCTGACTTTCTGGAGACCGCTAAACTTCATGTTGTTTCCTCTTACACGGTTAGAGGCGCCGTTGCTGTTACCGTTGATTTGTCGAAGGTTTTGCGGATTGCGAATTCAGCTTGTTTTCCATCGTTCCACTGGTCCACGGGCCTCAGGTAGCCGACGACACGTGAGTAAACCTCTGATTGGGCTCCGCAGACTGGGCATTGTTTGTGTTCACCGCTTGTGTAGCCGTGGTTGGGGCAGATGCTGAACGTCGGCGTCAGCGTAAAGTAGGGCAGGCGTGAGCTGGAGGTTACTTTTCGGATGAGTTCAGCGGCTGACTGCCAAGAGTGTAAGCGTTCGCCTAGGAAGATGTGGAAGACGGTGCCGCCTGTGTAAAGCGTCTGCAGGCTCTCTTGGTGCTCTAACGCTTCGAACAGGTCACCTTCATAATCCACGGGCAGCTGTGAGCTGTTAGTGTAGAACGGCTCAGCGTGCTGCGTCTGAACCAGATGCTCGTTGGCTGCCATGATGTCTGGGTGGTAGCGTTTGTCGATGCGTGCAAGCCTGTAAGATGTGCCTTCAGCGGGTGTCGCCTCGAGGTTGTAGATGTTGCCTGTTTCTTCTTGGAAGTCTGCAAGCCGTTCACGCATGAAGGTGAGGGCTTTGACGGCGAAGGCTTTTCCCTCTGGAGACACGATGCTTACGCCTAAAAGGTTCAAGATTGTCTCGTTGATGCCGACTAAGCCTATGGTTGAGAAGTGGTTCTTCCAGTACTTGTCGTAGCTTTCTTTCACATGACGCAGGTAACGGCGAGAGTACGGGTACAGACCGCTTTCGGTGAACGCTTCAAGCGTTTTACGCTTAATCTCCAGGCTGGTTTTGGCTGTTTCCATGGTGTTCTCTAAGCGTTGGAAGAACTCGTCCTCATCTTTGGACAGGTAGCCGATCCGCGGCATGTTCAATGTCACAACGCCTATGGAGCCTGTTAACGGGTTAGCGCCGAAGAAGCCGCCGCCTCTTTTGCGGAGCTCGCGGTTGTCAATCCTCAAACGGCAGCACATACTTCGCACGTCCTCTGGGTGCAGGTCGCTGTTCATGAAGTTTGAGAAGTAGGGCACGCCGTACTTGGCGGTGACTTCAAAAATTGCTTTTGACACGGGTGAGTCCCAGGCGAAATCGTTAGTGATGTTGTAGGTGGGTATGGGGAAGGTGAAGACTCTTCCTTTTGAGTCGCCTTGCTGCATGGTCTCGGCGAAAGCCAGGTTGAACATTTCCATTTCTTTGCTCATGTCGCCGTATGTGTCTTCGGTGACTTTTCCGTTGAAGAGAACCGCCTCGTCCTTCATGAATTGTGGAACGGTTAGATCCAGCGTCAGGTTGGTGAAAGGGGTTTGGAAGCCCACGCGGGTGGGCACGTTCATGTTGAAAAAGAATTCTTGCAGAGCCTGTTCTACGTCCCTTTGGCTGAGGTGGTCGTAGCGTATAAACGGCGCTAAGTAAGTGTCAAAGTTGCTGAACGCCTGCGCGCCCGCCGCCTCGCCTTGCAGCGTATAGAAAAAGTTAACCACTTGGCCTAGCGCAGTGCGGAAGTGTTTGGCGGGTTTGCTCTCAATCTTGCCGGCTACGCCGCCGAAGCCTGAAAGCAACAGGTCAGCTACGTCCCAGCCTACGCAGTAAGGTCCCAGAACGCCTAGGTCATGCACGTGTATGTCGCCTGAGAAGTGGGCCTTGGCGATGTTTGTGGGGTAGATTCGTGAGATCCAGTATTTGGCGATGACCGTGGATGAAAGATAGTTGTTTAAGCCCTGCAGCGAGTAGCTCATGTTCGAGTTTTCTTTAACTCGCCAATCATCAATTTCCAAGTACTGGTCCACAAGGTCTGCGGAGCTTAAGAGCGCAGCTAGTTCGCGCATGTCCTGATGCTGCTTCCGGTAGAGAATGTACGCCTTGGCGGTTTGGGCGCGACCGTTTTCGATTAACCGTTTTTCAACTAAGTCCTGAATCTCCTCAACGGTTGGGCAGCCGTCTTCGCCGAATCGGCTTCGGAGTTCCGCCATAACCTCGTCGCTTATGAATTTTGATGGCTCACGGTTTCTTCCGCCTACAGCTTTGGCGGCTTTCCAAATGGCGTTTGTTATACGTTCTTGATCGAAGGGTTCTAATTTTCCATCACGTTTTCTAACATACCTCATTTTTTCACCTCAAGGAGTAACCGCCTGAAATCTTCAGGCTCCTCAAACTTTTTGTAAACTGACGCAAAACGAATGTACGCTATGCGGTCGAGTTCTCGCAGGTATTTCATGACCAAATCGCCGATTTCCTTAGATGTAACCTCTTCTTTGCCTTTCGACATTACGGCTTGGCGCACGAGTCCTGCTACCTCGTTGATTTGGTCCATGGTTACGGGTCTTTTTTCGCAGGCTTTCTGTAAGCCGCGGATTATCTTGTTAACGTCGAAGCGTTCCAGCTTGCCGTCTTTCTTGCGCACCATGAGTTCTACTGTTTCCACGTACTCGTATGTGGTGAAGCGTTTTCCGCAGTTTATGCATTCTTTGCGTCTTCGCGTAGTGTTCTCTGGAGAATCGCGTGTTTCCAAAGTTTTGAATTCAGCAGACCCACAATACGGGCACTTCATGCCTTCTCCTACTTCTCCCAGTTGACGTTATCGAATGTGTATAGTGTTAATTACGCACAAGTATACACTAAATGTAGTGGACACTATTTAAAAGATTGTTGACAACACAATTAAAATGCACATGAACAACCAACCCAAAAATGTACAGTTTCGTGTGCAGTTAAGAAAATTTAACAGGGTTAACAACCGCCTTTTTCTCCCGTTAAGACTCGTTGTGATTATATATGTGTGAGAACTCCATTTTGGAGTTTGTTGCGTAAGACATCAGGCGTAAGGATTCGTTTACCATCGAAGAAACGGAAAAAAATTATAGGCAACTACGGTACATTACTTGTCAGATTTTAGTTACCAACGCAGATAGCTAACTTGAGGTTTGAAGGAAAAAAAGGGTTTTCACTTTTTCTTTGCGACTGCGGTTTGACCTGTGGTTTCTAAGGCTTTGATGCGGGTTTCAATGAACTCGACGACTTTCTCTTCGCTGAAGCTTTTCTCTTCCTCTTGCTTCTTAAGCTGTTCTTGGATGGTCTGCAGGATTTTTTCCACCTCGAAAGGTTTCATAACGTAAGCGTCCGCCCCTTTGTTCACGGCGGAGACTGCGTTCTGCAGTGTTGGGTAGCCGGTAACTATTATTTTTCTCATCTTCGGCTTCGTATCGCGCAGCTTTGACAAAAGCTCGATGCCTTCCATGTCTGGCAAGCGAACGTCAATCAACGCGAGGTTATAGAACGCTTTCTCGCTTCGCTCTATGCCTTTTTTTGCTGTTTCTGCTGTTTCAACCGCATAACCTTCATCTTCAAGGATTGCTTGCAGAACTTTTCTTATGTTCTCGTCATCATCAATTATGAGTATTCTAGCTTCACTCATGCCTTTCACTTCTAGCTGATTAGGAAAAGGAAGACTGAGCGGTGATAAAGCCTTTATGAACTTCCGATATGTATCCTTGTTAACCTCTGTCAGCCGCGTTTGTTTCAACGCGTCTTTTTCATATAACCTTCTTTTGCCGCGTCTACATATTCAATGAATTCAAGTTGTTTATTTCCCATTTTGAGGGGGCGCCCAATTTTTTTGTGCAGGTTTTTCATTATCAGAATCTCGATGTATTGGGCGCCTACGCCGAAGATTTTTTCAAGCCCTCCTTGAAATTCAACGAGGTTTTCAGGGATTGCTTCTCTTGTTAGCTTGAAATTGTTCTCTATATGGAAGTATATGGATTGTTTCACTGACTCTCCTAGAGAATTCAGGGCTTCGTCAATGGCGTTTGCCAAAAGCTTGTCGAATTCTCCCGTTTTTGTCAATGTTCGACTTCCTCCATACCCGATAATATCTGTTGTTCAAAGGAAAGTTAACTATCCTATTGGCTTATTTACATTTAAAGTTAATTCGTAATTTAGCTTTATTTGCAAGTACCGAATCAGAATCAAAACTCTACCGTCAACTCAACCCGCGTTGTTGTTTCGGTGAATTGTTTCCTTCATCAAACTCAACTCTTTAACGTAATCCATCAAAGCCATCCGCAACGTCTCGCTCTCGCTAGTTCCCAAACGCCTAGCTAACTCGTTTAAAATCGCCTTTTGCTCCTTGCTTAACACCACTTTCACCACACATTTTCTCGGCATTTCAATCACTTTTTCAGGTTTACTCCAACAGGATGGTCCACGCGTTAGCCCGCGGATGGACCAACAAGATGTACAATTCCCTTTTTCATTTTCCCAGTATATTAATGGGGTATCAGTTGTGTGAGGTCTAAGGAAAATGCCATGGGAAAACACGGAAAAACACATCCGAAGCGGACACCGAGACGCGGCGGATTTCCAGCAGGACACCCTTAAAACTATCACGTTAAACGAGAAGGAAGGAATCAAAGCCGTAGTGGGCAAGCCGAAAGGCAAAGACACCATGGAAGTGGTGAGCTACCTGTTCGAGAAAGTCAAAGCGCCCTAATCGAGGAAACGCTGGGCGACCAAGAAAGAGTCAATGCTTTGCTTAAAAAGCTGAAAATGTAGGCGCTTGTGAAGGTTTCTAGTTTTTTCAAGGAGCCAAATCTTTAGAAAACGTATAAATGCATTTTTCCAATTGGCGAAGAAAAGTTTATATCAGAGATTTCCTCCTCTAAAGCAATTCACTTAGACACCGAGCAAACGAGTTTAAGGTTAAACATGATGATTTTTGAAGGTTTTAACTTGAAATACGTGACTCTGCTGCTTCACTTTACAACTTTTAGAGTGAACAATCAATCTATGAGTCCTAAAAGTAGAGATGAAAAAAGGAAATGAAAAGTTACAGGAAAAAGGGGCAAGCTTCGAATCATTTAATCGCATCAATCCTGCTCATAGTTTGTATGGTTGTGATCAGCTTGGCTGTGAGCGTGTTTACAGAGGGAACCCATGCGAATCCATCTCCTCGGGTAGAGGATTTGACGATAACAAGCGTTACCTTTTCAGGCGGCAACACCATTCACGTAGTTGTCAACAATTCTGGAACTTTGGATTTTGTGGTTTCTCAGGTGTGGATAGACAATGAAAACCAAGCCTTCACCACTAATTCAAGCGTTGGAAGAATCTCTCCCAATGAGAGTATGGAAATTTCGGCTACCTACGGTTACGTGAACGAGACGAGCTACCACATCAAGATAGTTTCTGACAGAACAAACGAGTACTTTGCCAGCGCAACTGCCTTGTAGCAGACGAGTTGCAACTTTGGTCACCAAAAATTTTAACTCGGGAAAACCAAAGAAAATAGACTATGTCAACCAACCCGAATTATCGCAGATATCCGTCTTCGTGGGGACCGGTGGTGGCAGTTTTGTTGATTATCGTAGGGATGGCTTTATTGATTATAGGCTCATGGAGACTTTCAGACGGGCTAAATGGCATAGTGATTGATCACACCAATGCGTATGTTCACTTCAGCGAGACAACGGCCGCATAAGAAACCGATGGAATCATAGAGCTGTTCTCGGGTGCGCTATGCTTTACCGTATTTACAATACTGTTTTTCACTAGGCGTAAATTCTTGTTTCCGCCCTAACGTTTCCGCTTTTTGAAGCAGAAAACCGCGGTTAGTATCGTCGCGACCATGAATGGCAGCAAAATAATCCAGACGGGAAATTCAGGAATGTCTGGCGAAGAAGTTGGTGTAGGGGTGGGTGTTGCTTCTGGCGTGGGGGTTGGTGAAGGCGGAGTCCCTGAGAGAACGGGTGCTTGGGCCTGTACGAGAAGCGCGTAGCGTGCGATTTTTTGGTCGGAAGCTACCTCGCTTTGATTCCGGTCAAACGCGCCGACACTGAATGTGGCGCTACTGGACGGTTCCAGAGGATTGGGGGTTAGCGGGTCTGTGTATCCTATGGCGACCACCGTGCCATCGGAGTTGTAGAATGTGCCCACCACTAGGATGTTTGTGGCTGCTTGGGTGCCTGAATTTTGAACGTAGCCGCTAACCCAGTAAACGCCTTCCGAATCAGCGCTTCCTGAGTCACCCGTTACTGATAAGCCTGGATACTGATACTTATCTGTGGTCTCGGCTTCTACAACGTTGAAATCTACATGGTCAACTCCGAGCGATACCCAGCTCAGGTCGCCTGTAATGCTGGTTTGCGGTGAAAAATCCATGTAGAACGGGGCTTTCTGTTGAGGAACCAAATAGTTAACGTATGCGGAGCTATAACCGTAGGCTTGAGCCGTTCCATCTTGGGTGTAGACTGTTCCGCTTAAACTAACCGCGAGTATCGTGTTAGGTCCCACATTTTGTATTTCACCGACAACGATGAAATCGCCGTATGAGTCGGTGTACCAGCTGTAGCTTAGAATGCTGATGTTTTCTGGTTGACTGGCTACTTTTGGAATCAATGTCAAGCCCAAAGAAAGCAAGGCTAAACACACAAGAAAGAAAACGGTACTCTTTTTCATTGAAAGTTCCACTCGATTCTCAGATACTTAAACGCCACCGAACTGCTATAAAAGAATTCTTCAGAATTAGACCCAAAACACGCGGCGAATATTAACGGGAAAAACGACAAAATTTAGCATGAAAGTTAATCAGCGAAACCGCGGAGAACTACAAAAAATTAGAGGGAAAATTATTCCCGTGTTCAGCCTTGATGCTATGTCTTGGCGAGTTTTATCTCTATTATGGAAACGCTTCTCGCCCTGTTGTCGCCTTCTCTGGGAGGCATCTCTTCCGTTCCGATACCTATCGATTTGACCGTCAGATCTTTTATGAAGCGGTTGCTGGTTATTTCAGCCACGTCCACAGCAGTGGTTATTGCTCTGCCTCTAGCCTTAAGCGTAATTTCGGTTATAGCACCTGAAGATAGCGCAGTCATAACTGCCATCACGTAGCTCATGGGGGGTTTGTTTCCGATGAAAACTACATCTGGTCTTTTCTCAAAGGGTTTTTTGGTTACTTTCTTTGGTTCAACGACTATTCCCGGAGCATTTTTTTCTGGGTTCTCAACTGATTGTTTGGGCATCGGTTTTTCAGTCTTTTCGGCTGCAGGCTTAGGGTTTGTTTCTTCCGTCATTTTTTTCACTCCTTTTTTTTGTTGATCTAAGTTTATGTAATATTCCGCGTCCAAGTAGACACTGAACATTAATGTTAAACAGTAACAAACAACCTAATAAATGAAACAAGCGCACGTTTTTCGAATACATATAGACCACCCTTTTTTATTAAAAAATTTGTGCGCGCCTGTGCGTGGTGTATGAGAGTGTGTTTGTGGATGCGGGTTAGGGCGAAAAAATCAGGGAATAAACATAAGCGGTCGTTTGATTTTGGAATAAATTTTAATCAAAGCTAACATTTCATTTATCGAAGTTCCACAAACAAGTTTGGAGGTTCGGCAAGATAAGCACGAAAGTTGAAAAGTACATTGAAAAACAGAAATCTCCACAGAAAGAAGTTGTTCAGAAACTGAGAGCCACGATTTTGCAGGCTCTTCCCAACGTCAAGGAGGAGTTCAAGATGGGCGTGCCCTGGTATGAAGGCAAGTTTTATGTTGTGGCGCTTCGAGACCACGTTAACGTGGGTTTTTCCGTGAAGGGGCTATCCCCGGAGGAGACGGCGTTGTTTGAGGGCAAGGGGAAGATGATGCGGCACATTAAATTCTACTCTTTGGAGGATGCGGATGAGGCGAAAGTGGTGAGGTTGCTGCGGCTTGTGGCGGAGAAGGCGGCGGCTTGCTGAACAGGGTTTTCACCGTTTCATCTATCACGCGCTATGTGGGTATCAGATAGTACGTTAGGCACGCCATCAGGATTAAGAAGGTCACGACAACCACGTACCCCATTTTCCTGTTCTTTTCAAGGGATACCCCTATCATGCTGAACAATGCAGCGTAGAAGACTATTATGTAGGGAACGTGAAGTGCCAATATTTCTCTGAACGGAATTCTAAGAACGTAATCCAGCATTAATTCCAAGAAGAGATAGGCGAGAATTATCCCGTTGGATATTATCGTTCTCTTTCCCGTTTTTTCCCTGATGTACCCTACCAACGTGATGGTGAAAGGAATTATTAGAGAAATTACGATGCCGCCGCACACCTGCACGAGCAGGGTATCACCCAGTTTCGTTGAAACGTACAAGGCGCTTACTGAAATATTAAAAACCACAGAGGAAAAAACGAAGATAACGTCTACTGCTTTATTCATGCTCGTTTCTATGGTCTATTTTGTTAATTAGCTTTCAGGGTTAAGTTTGAAATTAAAGACGCGCGTGTACAAGCCAAATCCGTGTAGAAAATGAAGTGATTTCCAAAATCTAAGTTGTAAGCGGCAAAGGCTGCTTTTCTTGAGAGTAAACAATCAGGTATTTTCCAGCCTGCATGGCAGAAAGTTGATGTTTCTCTGCAACTGACTCTATAATGTTGCGAGTCTCATCGGAGACATCGGCTTTAAAATGCAGCTCGAAATTATCCGCTTCTGAACCGGGTTCCTTAGCTATACGCCTCAAAACCACAAAATTAACCAAAGTCGCATCTCGGCAACGATCAATAATTTCTTGCAGGAACAGGACAGCTTCACGTCTCAGCATCCTTCGTCCTCGCAAACTTGTATGTATCGGTAGGTGAAAATTTCAATTTTTCCTTCATCAATTATTAAAAACGCGATTTAACTTTCAGCCTGTTTTATTTATTTGATGCAAATTTTTCATTAGCAAAATTTACCTGCTGAACAAGCAGCCTTTCCATGTACTTTTTGACTAAAATATTGAAAAAACGCAAGTGATACTTGCGGAATTAGGCAGAGCAAAATAAAGCAAACGTGATTGGCGGAAAACGTGGTTTGTCTTACGGTCGATAATGTTGCTCGGTGTTTGTTTGGAATCGGGGGCGTTCAAAGGCATCTGGGAAAAGATAGCATAAGTTTGCCAAGAATCCCAAACACTTTTAGCTTAAGAGTCGTTACGGGTTTCAGCAACCGCGTGCATCATGAAGGAAGGATAACTAACGTCAAGAGTGAAGTTTTTTGCCGTTTTCATTGCAGTTCTGGTTGTTTCCGTAACCTTAATTGTGGTTTTTTCGGAAGCCTTTAGGGGTAGCTCAACGCGCGTCGCGTGCATGGGCGACAGCATCACCGAACTGACCGCCTATCCAGCTGACCTGCAAGACCTGCTTGGCGACGGCTACTCTGTGGGTGACTTTGGTGTTAGCGGGTCAACAGTGCTGACTGACACGTCTATCCCGTACATTTACACGACGGCGTTTCTAAAAGCTGAGGTGTTCTTGCCCGATATCGTTGTTATCATGCTCGGCACCAACGACGCCCGTGCAGACAATTACCAGTCCATCGGCAATTTTGTAGCCGACTACAAGCAGTTGGTTCGCGAAGTGCAGGCGCTTAAGAGCAACCCGAAAATCTATCTGGTGAAACCGCCGCCGATCTTTCATAATAACCTTAACTTGAGCAATGCTAATCTTGTGGAGGGTGTAATCCCCGGTATTGAACAGGTGGCAAAGGATCTTGATTTGCCGACGATTGATGTTTACACGCCTTTAGTTGATCATTCCAATTACTTTATGGATGGTGTCCATCCTAACAACAACGGTGCAAGCGTCATCGCCAGCATAATCTACAAGTCGCTTTAACCGATCAGCTTCTTCAAAAGAGGGATTTTTCCCATAACTAGAACTAAGCCGAACGTGATGAAGAAAGTGACAAGGGTGATGAGTGGAACTCCGATGACTGGGTTGATTATGGTTAGGCTTAGTTTGAAACCGAAGTAACCTCTTTGAAGTGATTCCAGAATAATCACGTGGAACAGGAAGATGGGCAGGGTGTTACAGCTGATTGCATGGACAACTCGGCCGATGTGGGGGTGATTGGTTCCTGGCCAGTCGGGTTTGAACTTGCTTAAAATCATGAATAACGAGACTGAGGCTACAATCACGTTTGCGGTTAGGTAATCGAAAAAGAAGTAATCCTGTCCTAGGGATCCGAAAAGAAAATTCATGAACCAAGTGCTAGCCACGGTCCAAATTAACCCTAAGAAAAACAGGCCGTATAGAATTGAAGAGCGCACGTTTACTTTTTGCAGGTACGTGCCTAAAACGAAGTAGCCTATCCATCCGCCGAACACGAAGATGCTGGTGTTCAAGGCGTAACCAGTTAGCAGTTGAAGAAGGGGCATAACGGCGACTGATACAAACCACAGAATTATAAGGTACCTGAGAAGGCTCTGATGCCTGAAGGCTACTACTGCACGCAAAATGGGTGTAATTAAGTAAAGACCCGCTATGAGGTAAATGAACCAGAAATGATAATATGGGCCGGTGAATAGCCCTATTATTATTCCTTGGAGAACGTTAAGGAACGTGACGGGTATCTGGCTAACGAAAAATCCCCATGCAAGGTAGACTGCGCTCCAAAACCCGTATGCCCAGCCGATGCGGTTAGCCCGTTTTTTAAGAAAGACTTTGATGGGCTCGTTAAGCTTGGAAGGCTGAAGCAGTAAGGCTCCGCTTAGCATGACAAATAAGGGAACACATGAGAGGGTTAGGAACTTGTAGATTGTGGCTGTCCACCAGTACACGGTTGATTCAAGCTGGGTTGGGTAAATTGCCGTGTAGTATTCGTTGGAGACGTGAAGCATTACCACCAGCAGGATTCCCACAGTGCGAATTAAGTCTACTGAAAAAGAGATGGGGGCTTCGTTTTTTTTGGTGTCAACATTCTGGTTTGTTATTTGAACACACACTGACCATTATGCAGCAGATAATCGAACTTTGTCTCGGTTTATTTATTAAACTTGTTCTATTGTGCATGTTTGGAAAGTGCGGTGTGGCGGTGGAAGTGAGGTTTTGGTGGCGGGTTTAGGGGGTTTTTGGTTGGTTTTGGGAAAAATGTTTAAAAGTATGACACGTGTCATATATTATTGAGGAAATACCCTTTGGAGATTCACACATGAACAAGAAAATCCTCCAGACGTTGCTACTGATAACGGCTGTAAGCTTTCTTTTTTCCGCTTTCATAGCAAGCAGCTCTAGCTTAGAGACTTATGCCACTGACGTGGCTACGGCAAACAATACGGAATGGACCGTGCAAGTAGATGGAGAAGTTGCTAATCCTGTTAATCTAACCATTTCAGACCTCCTCGCAATGCCCTCAGCCAGCGTGTACGCCGAACTCTACTGTTACGGCAAACTTGTGACCAGCGGGGTTTGGACTGGAGTTCCAGTTGCCTCGGTACTTGAAGAGGCTGAAGTCAACCAACAGGCGAAATCTGCAACGTTCTACGCTACAGACGGGTATACAATAACCTTTTCCGTTAGTGATATTACCGAAAAAGGATTGATAGCCTACGAGCTAGATGGGCAAGCTCTACCCGAAACACTGCGCTTGGTTATCCCCCAGGCGAACGGCGACCGGTGGATAGCCATGATTATACACATACATTTAAGCACGGAGGAGGCTCCACCCCTTCCACCCGCCAACGCCAACATTCTCTCGGGGTTGTCAGCTTCGCCAGGGACGACTCCAACTCCGCAGCCATCGCCTACGCCTCAACCATCGGCAACGCCATCACCAACACCAACCCCGGATTCATCTCAAACGCCAGAATCGCCTACAACGCCCGTAACCACAAAGTCTAATCAAAACCCGTTCCCGTTAACTTGGACGGTGACTGCCGTTGCCACCGTGGCAGTTGTCAGCGCAGGCATAGCCATATACTTCAAAAAACGCAGGTAAACCGCTACTCT
>CAZPND010000038.1:0-16094 GCA_964587975.1 uncultured Candidatus Bathyarchaeia archaeon | reverse complement strand
CAAGGGACGGATAGTCACTGTTTCGGAAAGGAAGGTCTAGACGGCCTTTGACGCCTCAGCCTCAGCTGTCAGCCCGTCGTATAGAGGGTTTACGGTGCAAGGGACCCCTACCCCCCCGCCTAAGACCCACCGCCGTGTTTTAGTGGGTTTGTTGGGGTCTATAAAGTTTGCTTGTGGGGTGGGGTTTTTGTGGTTTGGAGTGTGCCGTTTTTGCCTATGCGTAGTTGTTTTTCGTTTTTGTAGGTGGATATTTTGGCGTTTTGTATTTGGATGGTGTTGCCTGGTTTTGCGGTGTCGATTTGGTCGTTCCAGAGGCATAGTTTTATTTTTCCTGTGTTGTCTGTTATGGTGGCGTTGGCTACGCGGGCGTGGTTTCCGAATCTTGTGATGACGTATTTTGGTTTGGTTATGTCGATTATGGTGGCTTGGAGGTTTATTTTTTTCATGCCGATTTGGAGGTCTTTGATTTGGAGGGTTTGGGGTTGGGTGTTTTTTTTGGTGCTGTGTTTTTCGTCGAGGTAGTTGTTCCTGATTTCTTTTATGGGGTTTTTCTTTTTGGTGAGGAGGTCTTGTGGGATTTTGAGTTGGGCGACGACTTTTGTGTTTTGGGTTATTAGGAAGATTATGTTGTTGTTTTGTTTTGATCGGCATTCTATGGTGAGGTTTTCGCATTGGGCTTTTTGGTTTTTTTCGGCTGCGATTAGGGCGTTGAAGAATTTGTCTGCGTCGACATCGTATTTTATGGTGAGAAGTGCCAGGTATTCGGTTGGGTATAGTTTGCTACGCATTGTTTTTGTTTCCTTGTTTTCGGGGTTGCTTGGCTTTTAGCGCTTTTTTGTTTGGGGGTTTTTCAGCTTAAAACTGTGTAGATGTCCGTTTCAGTTGGAGAGCTTCATTTCTCGGCGAGAATCGAGCTGTAACCCACACATCTCAGCGTTTATGCCAGTCTTAACCTCAAAACAAAATGTAAACCCCAGCTATTATGGTTAATGGTTACCGAAACGTTTTTTATATCAAAAAAGCGGTGCATTTCAAGCGCCATGTCCTTCAAAACCCGCGGAACGAATGTTCACTGTTAAAAGGTGGCTGTTCTCTGACGCGTGAAAATTTGTCTATACCCCCTCTATATATAGTTTAAATTTTTAGTTTAATGAAAAGTTTTGGTTGGCTGTGTTTGAATCGGCTATGCAGGCTTGTGAAGATGCCTTTTTTTGAAGTGGGCTGTTGGTTTGGGTGTGGTTTGTTGTTTTCTCCTGTTTTGTTGTATATAAGCCTCCTCGCACATTGTTTCAACGGTTTACGTTTTTGTTGAACGTTTATCCATTAAATAAAGCGATAAACTTATATACGTTTATGATAACTCTGCTTTCCATAACATATGAAAAGTAAAAGACCGAAGCTAATGTGAGGATATGTAAAAAATGAAAAACTACAAAGACGCAGTTTGGAAAGAAAACGTGACCGAAGCAGTCAAGCAAATTAAAAAATACGAGATAAAATTCGTGAGACTCCAATTTGCGGACATAAACGGCATCATAAAAAACTTGGCGGTGTCCTCCAAAAACATCGAAACCATATTCGACAACGGGCAGTCATTTGACGGTTCATCAATAACCGGCTACAGGCCAATCGAAGAATCCGACATGGTTCTATGCCCAGACCCGACAACCTTCGCCGTTTTGCCCTGGCGAGCAAAGGAGAGGTCCTCATGCAGGCTCATCTGCGACGTCTACACTCCAGAAAACAAGCGGTTCGACGGCGACCCCCGATACATTCTTGAAAGAGCATTGGGAAAAGCCAAAGACGCAGGGTTCAGCTACATATGCGCTCCAGAACAGGAATTTTTCATAGTGAAAGAAGAAGACTCCGAATTACCCACGCCCATTGACATGGCTGGCTACTTCGATTTCCATCCTGGTGACCTCACCGACGCAATTCGACGAGAAATAGCTGACACGGCGGAACAGTTCGGCATAGAAATCGAAATCAGCCACCACGAAGTCGCTCTGGGACAGAACGAAATCGACTTCAAGTACGACGAAGCCCTCATCACCGCGGACAGAGCGTTAACCATGAGAATGATCACCAAAATCGTCGCTGCACAAAGCGGGTACATAGCCACGTACATGCCTAAACCCTTCCCAGGCATCAACGGTTCAGGAATGCACACGCACCAAAGCCTCTGGAACGTGGAAAGAACCAAGAACATTTTCTACTCTGACAAACCAGAAACAGGTTATCTCTCGGAAACAGCCATGAACTACATAGGCGGACAACTCGCCCATGGACGCGAAATGTGTGCGGTTCTCGCTTCCTGGCCTAACTCGTACAAACGTTTAGTGCCAGGCTTCGAAGCCCCGGTTTACCTTGCGTGGGCGCACAAGAACAGGTCACCGCTCATCAGAGTTCCCAACTTCGGAGGAAGAAAAGCCGCCGCCCGATGTGAAATACGCTGTCCTGACCCGTCTGGAAACCCGTACCTACAGTTTGCAGTGCTTCTAGCGGCAGGATTAGACGGCATCAAAAACAAGACCGACCCAGGCGAACCAGTGGAGCTAAACGTTTACGAAATGAGCTACGAAGAACGCAAAGAAAGAGGCATAATTTCACTCCCCGAATCACTGAAAGAAGCCTTGGATGAACTGGAAAGCAGCACGCTGATGCGCGAAACCCTCGGCGAAACATCCTTCGAAAACTTCCTAAAAGAAAAACGCAAAGAATGGGACCTCTACCGAACCCAAGTCACCGAATGGGAAGTCAACAGGTACATCAGACGACTCTAAAAAAACTCTGAAGCCCTTTTTTCAGGGCTTAACCACTTTTTCTATTTTGCTTTTAACCCTTAATTTTCTCCAGTAACTTGTCAATTTCCACGGTGGTTTGCTCGTGTTTCGCTAAATCCCGAACAACCACTGCGCCCTTCTCCATTTCTCTTTCACCCACAATCACCGCGTAATCCACCTTTCGCCTATCCGCGTCCTCCAAAGCCTTGCCCATTTTCCTGCCCATAACCTCAAACTCCACCAGCACTCCCGCTTCCCTAAGCATCTGCGAAATTTTTATCGCTTCACCTTTAAGCACTTCCTGCACTGGAATGACTACGGCTTTTTTCATTCGCTGAGCCGCCAAAGGTGTTTTCTGGGTTTGCAAGGCAAGAGCTATTCGGTCTAGGCCATGGGCGACTCCCACTGCGGGGGTTGGTTCGCCGCCGAAAACTTCGATAAGCTTGTCATATCGTCCGCCGCCGCCTAAAGCCACATCCAGCTCGGGCACGTTTACTTCAAAAATCATGCCTGTGTAGTATTCCAGTCCTCGGGCAAACGCGGGTTCCACCGTGCTAACAGGACAGCCGCATTCGTTTACAAGCCATAAAACATCACGGAGATTTTGGGTGGCGGCTGCGGCTTCCTTGCATCCGTTGACAGTTTTTTCTATCTGATCTACTGTTTCAAATGGCGTTTCGCCTTTCAACTCGAACAGGTCTTTAAGAACAACACGGAATTCTTTATCAGCTACGAGATCAAGCGCCTTACTGTATTCTTTTTTGTCCATGAGTTGCAGAATCGTGTTTTGGGTTTTATCGTCAATGTTTGCTAGATTAAGCATTCCCCTGAGTATGCCGATGTGTCCTATTTTGAAACTGTAATTTTGCAATCCTGTGGCTTTCATGAGATTGTTGGTGAGCAGTATGGTTTCTGCGTCAGCCTCAGGCTTGTCTGAACCCATTAATTCAAAGTTTGATTGCCAAAACTCGCGGTATCGCCCGCGCTGCGGCTCATCATACCGGTAAACACTGCCCACGCTGAAAACCCGCAGTGGTTTCGGCTCGGTTTTCAAGGCGGTCGTGGCTAGTCGCGCGATTGAAGCCGTGAATTCTGGTCGCAGCGCCACGGCGCGGTCGCCCAGGTCCTTGAAGGTGAACATGCGCTGGCGGATTTCTTCCCCAGACTTGGCGCTTAACAGTTCGTACGGTTCGACCACGGGCGTTATGACTTCCCTGTAGCCGTAAAGTTGCGCGGTTTCTCTGGCTTTGCAGGTCACGAAGTTCAGGGGTTCCGCCTCTTCAGGCAGCAAATCCCGCATTCCGCGGACGGTTTGGAAATTTGGCATAGCTTTTCCTCTGTTATTTGACTTAATATTGAAACTTGGTTAAAAAACGTGCGCATTAAACTTGAGATGGCTTAAGTCTAAGCGGGTTTGCTTGCCTCCACTTCAAGCCGCGCCATGCGAACATGAGCTATACCTGCTTCGTCTAAAGGATTTGTCTTCATGTACGTGGTAACAATTTGCTCTATGAAACGCTCCCTAAGGTCGGTGGGAAGCCTCTCTGTGTAAGGCAGCCACGTTGTCCTGATCCAACCCGCTAAACCCTCTCCGCCTGGAAGCTGCATGTCCTTCGGCACAAGTTCTACACGTTCAGGTTCAAGTTTCGCCTCACACAGCCAAACCCTGTACTCCTCCGGCGTGTAAAAACCGTAGGGAAAACCGAAGCCCACAAAGAATTCCCTCCACGGTTTTTCCATGAACAACCCATCCAGAACTGCGAGAATATCTTGAGCGTTGCCCTTTCCACCCATCTGAAACAGCAGCCTGCCACCCCCTTTCAGGCTACGCTGCACGCCGTGAAGAACCGACTTGTGGTCGATAATCCAATGCAACGCCGCGTTTGAGAATACCCTGTCAAACCTCGCCTGAAAAGTCAACGCGCGCGCATCCATCCGCTGGAAAGAAAGATTCGGATAAGCTTCATGCGGAAAGGTGCGGCGCGCCAAAACGACCATGTCTTCGGAGCTGTCAACGCCTACAACGCACCCGTTGGGTAAGCATTTTGCCAGTATCGCAGTGACTTTGCCGTCGCCGCAACCGATGTCAAGCAACGCTTCATTTCCTGACAGTTTAAGTTTTGGAATAAGCTCTTTTGCCCACTTATACTGGCTTGAAGAATGCTTCGCGTAATCGTCCGCGTTCCACACGTAACTCTTAGGTTGCCCTGCCATGCATTTTCGCTCCGCAGAAATTAGGGCTATTTGAACGTTAACTGCGAGACCGAATAATAGACTATTTCTCCCCGGCGGTTCATCACAGCCAGAATCAACTCTTTCTTTTCACTTTGGCAGTGCCGCAGGGCTTGCGCCAACTCGTCTATGGGCAGGGGTTTGCCTTCTTGGGTGCTTAACACCATGTAAGAGGCGGTGTCCTTGCCGTACGCTCCCCTCTCGTACGCCCGGAAGTCGGTTCCAAGACCAAAGCCTTCCCTCACCACGTAGCCTCTGCTGCGAAGGTCCCTGTAAACCAAGTAGTTAACCCACGCGTTTTCATTTGATTTCTCATAACGCTGCAGGAGGCTTTGAAAATCCACTGCCTTCCCCTTTTCGTCTTTAACCTCCAGCAGTTGCTTATCTAAAAGGTAAAGTGCCTCGTAAAAAGCCAGCGTGAACACTTCGTTTTCCACCGTGCCGTATCCACGTTGAGACAACGCATCAACGCTGCTTTTTTCGGCGATGTTGACGCCTTTTTCCGTCAGCGTACCTGTGGTTTTAAGTTCTGAGGTGTTTGGGGCGTTCGTTTTGTCACTCATGGTTTTAACCGTCATTTTAGATTAGTAAACTCTTCAACGATATACATTTCCTTTTCTATAAAAACGAAACGAGCAGTTTCCCAAAAATGACCGTGCGGTTGACTCTTGTTTTCCCGTATCTGTTCTTTCGAATCAAGAATTGATATGCTTATACAACTAGCTCCAGAAGTTTGCGCAGGTTGTTGATTTCCACCGCGCTTGTTCCTGTTACTAAACGTGATAACGTGGGTTTCGCCTCTAACCCTATTGTAACTAAACGGTCTCCCTTGAAAGAAAGAGTGACTGTTAGCCCTTCCTCTTTTAATTCTCCAGCAATGCCCTTAAGCTGCGCAAGCCTGCTCCTGATCGAAGCGCCGCTTCCCGCGCTTCCCATGACATCTTTCAGAAATTCTTTGTTAGCTATGCAAAGCTCAATCTTGTTGTCTTCAGCTTTTATTTGAAGGGCTTCCACATCACCAGTGGATAAGGTGACTGCTCCAGATTTGACAACGTGACCTAACCATGTCGGTAATTGCACGTCTTCACCTCTTCCTAGTCGGAAGCTACTTGTCCGCCACGTACAAGATGTCCAAAACAATGGAGCCGTTGATTTTAGCTTTGACCATGCCCATGTCTAAAGTGAGGTCTTGGAAACTGAGTTTTATGTCTGATCCTTTTCCGGCAAGTTTGTCAACAAGCTTCAATAGAGTGTCGCTCATATCTTCAGAAGTTTTAGCCATAATTTTTCACCAATCGTAATAGTAAGGTTTCATCGCATAAATAGTTAACGCAAGCGTCTTTTTCGCAAAGCCGCTCAGTTAAAGCCACTTCTTTCGTCTAAAGTAAACCAGCATCACAAACGCAATCGTAAGCATCAACATTAAGACAGCAGGGTACCCCCAAGGCTGCTCAAGTTCAGGCATAACCTTGAAGTTCATGCCGTAAATTCCCGCTATAAACGTTAACGGAATAAATATTGTAGCGATAACCGTTAAGACCTTCATGACTTCATTCATGCGGTTGCTCACGCTTGAAAGGTAAATGTCCAGCATCCCAGAAAGCATATCGCGAAACGTATCCACCGAATCCATCACCTGAATGGTGTGATCGTAAACATCTCTCAAATAAACAAAGGTTGACTTGCTGATTAACGGCGACTCCGACCTTTCTAAACGGCTTACAACCTCCCGTAAAGGCCACACAGATTTCCGCAGAAAAACCGTCTCCCTCTTCAAATCATGAATAATCTGCAACGTTTCCGACCGCGGATTAACGACCAACTTGTCTTCAATCTCCTCAATCGCCTCCCCAAGCTTCTCAAGAACCATAAAATAGTTGTCAACAATAGCATCAATCAACGAATAAGCGAGGTAGTCCGCACCCATTTTCCTTATTCGCCCCTTGTTGCTTCTAAGACGCTCGCGGATGATGTCAAAAACGTCTCCCTCCCTTTCCTGAAAAGAAACAACAAAGTCAGGCCCCAGAACCATGCTGACCTGCTCAGTTTTCGTCTGATTTTCTTCTTCGTCAAACCGCAGCATTCTCAGAACCACAAAAATATAATCCTCAAAATCCTCCATCTTGGGACGCTGCCCCGTATTCGCAATATCCTCCAACACCAAAGGATGCACCCCAAAACTCTTTCCAACCTGCTCAATGATTTCCGGCTGATGAACCCCATCTACATTAAGCCACGTAACTGAAGAATTTTTCCTAAAAGACACGGCTTCCTCGATATTATTAACCTCTTTCTCCTGAAAATTGGCGCCCTCATAATTAATTACCGACAGCTTCACTTTCTCGTTTCTTTTTTCACCCACGAACACTATGGTTCCGGGTGGAAGCCCCGCCTTCTTAGACCGTTTAAAAATTGTTTTTCTGATTCTGATGCACTCTCCTTAATCCGATTTCATCTTTAGGAATTTATAACTTTCAGTCATTGTGAACAGGCTGGGCTAGCTGAGACGCAGGGTTCCCATCCTTCACCATCGATACTTCTCTTTTTTAATTCTCAATTCTTCCAAGCCACAATTGAAGCAGATGCCGTTATGGCAACAAATTAAGGCACCACAATCTTGACACTTCCATAACCTATCTTGTTTTTCAAGAAATTTTTCCATTCCTTCCGTTTTAATGAAATTCAGATTCTCTATCATACTCATTCTGTAACGCGCCTTATACCTGCTGTCAAGAGTTATCAAATTGTCGCATGGAAAACTAGCGCATTCAAAACAAAAATTAACTTCCTCGTTTAACAGTTTGGAACAATGCTTTTTCAGGAAGGCACAGTTCTTCTTCCTAGCCCTTCACCCTATGCAGTAAGGTATCTTGACGCCCTTAGCTTTCACCTCATTCTTTAACGCCAAAAAACTTGCGCATAATCCACAATTCATTCCACACGGAGCAATCAAATCATGATTTCGGACTTTCCCTGTTTCCATTTCAATTATTCCAAAAAGCTTATCCTGCTTTAGAACGCTCTTTAAGGGGAGATGCCTGCCTTAAATTTGGCGAAATCTTTTTGGTAGTAAACGCCGCCTTCATAGATGATTGCGGTCACGTACTTCAACGGCGTAATGTCAAAGGCCGGGTTAAGCACGCCTATGCCCTCCGCGGCGACCTGCTGCCCGCCGTAATGCGTAACTTCCGCGGGTTTTCGCTCTTCGATGATAACTTCGGATGCTGTGCGGGTTAAGTCGAAGGTGGATTTCGGCGCTGCCACGTAAAACGGCACGCCGTGCTCGTGGGCTAAAACGGCAGCGGTGAAGGTGCCGATCTTGTTGACCACGGCGTCTTGTACTATGCGGTCGGCGCCCACGATAACTTTGTTAACCAAGCGTTTTTGCATGACGTAGCCCACCATGCTGTCCGTTATCAGCGTAACCGGTATGCCGTCACGTTTTAGCTCGTAAGCCGTGAGCCTAGCGCCCTGAAGCAACGGGCGCGTCTCAGTAGCTATGACCTTAATTTTCTTTCCCTGCTTCCAAGCCGCGCGTATAACGCCTAACGCGGTGCCGTACTCAACCGTGGCTAACTCGCCTGCGTTGCAGTGCGTCAAGATAACGTCGCCGTCGTTGATCAACGCAGCCCCGTTTTCTCCCATAGCCAGATTCGCCTCAGCATCCTCATCCGCGATCCGCTGCGCCTCTTGCACCACAATTGCCTTCGTCTCTTCAACGCGTCCCCGAAAATCTCGGGCTTTGCCTAAAACCCTGTCTGCCGCCCAGAAGAGGTTCACAGCGGTCGGTCTTGTGCTTTTGAGCGTTTGGACGGCGTCTTCCAGGTCAGCCAGCAATTCTGATTCGCAGGTTGCGTTTGAGTTGCATGCAGCCAAAGCGAGACCGTAAGCCGCGGCGGCTCCGAGTAGTGGGGCGCCTCTGACTCTCAGGTTTTTTATGGCTTCAGCCATCTCGTCGACTGTTTTGATTTTCAAGGTTACTGTTTCGAGGGGGAGTCTGGTTTGGTCTATTGTGATGACGGTTCCGTCTTGCCATTTTATGGTTCGCACATTTGTTGCCTCATTGATTGTTTAAGATTTACAGTAAGGCCTTATTTTCACGTGGCTCTGTTTAAGATTTGGGGATAAACCTGTTTTCCTCATTCGAGAGGCGACTTAACGTAGGTTACGACTTCAACTGGACAGTCTTTTCCAGATTTGAGCCTTTTCTTCCATTCATCCCCAACAGCGATAAGCGAGAAAACACCCGAGATTTCGGCTTTCGCCTTTTTGACAAGGTTAATCAGTGCTTCCTGGGTTTCCCCGCTTTTTATCATGTCATCCACGACTAACACGCTGTCGCGTTTTTTGATGGCGTCTTTTGGGATGAAAAGTGTCACGGTTACGCCTGAGTCTTTTCCCAGAACGTAGGTTTCGTCTAGAAACGCCTTGACTCCCACTTCTTTGTTTCTTTTCGCCAGTATGAGGTTGACTCCGAGGGCGTTGGCGACCATTGTAGCCAAGGGGATTCCGTCAACAGCTGCGGTTAAGATTTTTGTAACCCGTTTTCCAGCAAAGTTTGCTAGGGCGTGGTTTGCAGCTTGCTGCAGTATGTTATAATCGCCTACAATTTCGGTGTTGTCGAAGTATCCTGTGTCATCGAATCTTATTCTGCTTCGCAGTTCCGTTTCTAATCCGACGAGTTTTGTAAGCACTTTCCAGAGTTGTTTAGCCCTGGTTGTGTTGGGCAGAACGTGTCCTTTCGCGTATCTGCTGAGGACGGTGACGGGTAAGCCTGTCTTGGAGGCTAACTCGCGGTACGTTATGTTACGTTTATACTTTGCAGTTCTCAAAAGCTCGATTGTCATCAAGCGAAGTTTCAAATCTTCCGCGTGAGTGCTCATCTTTTTCCCCCTTAAACACCTATGAGTCAAATACTAAAACATTTACTCTGTATTGTAGCTTGCCAATTTATACTTTCCGTTAAAAACGGAATTCCGCGTTTAACCTGCTAAGTCCGCCATCTATTGCTCAATTTCGCGGGTTACATCAAGCTTTTTAAAATTGAAACGCGACACATATGTAAAAAGAGGATTCCGCGTGCAGAAAACAAAACAACTGTTCATCACCGCGCTGTTCAGTTCAATAATATTCGTGATCAACTTTTTCGTGCCCCCACCTATCAGTTACCTCCTTATAGTGGTTCAAGCGGTCATACTTGCTTTAGCAAATTTCTTTGTGGGAAAGACGGGTGCCACCTACGTGGGTCTCGTCGGCGGCTTTCTGTCCGCGTTGGCGCGCCCTGCCTTTGGCCCAATCACCTTTGTCTTCACGCTTCTCTTTGGGGTTATGGTGGACGTTTTTTCTTTTGCCTTTAAAATCTCTTCCACAAAGGAAGGGGTGAAACGAAATAGGGTAATATTTGTCATGACGTTCAGCACCGCGATAATTGGCTTCTTAAGCTATTACACGACCGCGGTCTACCTACAGCTTGTTGACCTAAACCTGATGATGTCGGGGCTGGTAATATTCGTCGCTACGGGTAGTGGCATTGCGTCAGGCTACGCAGCTGCTTATCTGTGGAATAAGTACCTGAAAAACATCTCCGTTTAAGGCACCATAATGCGTGCACTCTTGCGCGTATGATATATTACGATTATGAAAACATCCCTTTTAAAGCGCCGCGACTTGGCATTGCAATGGAGAAAGGAGAAGGTTTCGATGAGACTATTTCGCAGAAAAAGCCGCGCAGTGAAGAACTGGCATGCCCGAGCGCTGACGATAGACCCGAACAAGACTAAATTAACCATTATCCGCAAGAAGGCGCCTATGCAGGTTCCCGCGTGGGTCTACAAAAAGTACGCTCCGCAACACTTACCGCAAAATTGATACGCTACTTTTCGCCTGAACGGGCGTATTTCTCTTTTATCTTTGCATCCGCGATTTTGGCAATCATCGTATTTGAAATTAGAACATACTTGACATCCGTGAGTTCCGCTAGTTCTGCGGGTTTCTGGTCCTGCGTCACAAGAATTAAGCCGTGCTTGCTCGCGTATTCCACAACGTCCTTGTCTTTCGCGGCTTTCAGACCTGCTTCCTGAGCCGTCAAAACTTCGTAACCCAGAGTCTCAAAATACTCTTTCAAGCCTGCGTACATCTCGTCAAGTAAAAGCTTCATTCACCGCCACCCGTTCGGTGATAATCTACTTGTCCGCATATTAGTTTTGTTAAACTCAGTCTATGAGGAGTAAAGCGAAAGACTCGGGGTTTTTCTCGAACGGAATTGTGAATTTGATGCCGGCGTTCTTTGCGGTTGCTTGAACGTTAACGCCCACCGCTTCTTCTGAATACCGCGCCTTTGTAGGATAGACGCAATTGGCTCTGTCCAATGAGCATGTTTCACAAAGCTGGCAAAACCCTGAGACCAAACCTACCGCTAAGGGGTAGCCTTTGCTCATCGCCGCCTTTTCGAGGTCAATCACCGTTGAAAGCATTTTCAGTTTGTCTTCTTTCCAGGAAGCCCAGAACTCCTGCATTTTGCCTTTCATGCCTTGAGGAACGGTGGCGTCGGTTTCAGACTTTGAAAGGTGCTTTGCTAATTTTGAATCCGCTTTTGCCCGAGATTTAAACTTCATGAATAACGCATAACTGTATTCGCTGACGATTTTCCGAAATTCCTCAGCCGTGGGCGTGTACGGCGGACAAGATAACGTCCTACCGTAGTTGGTGCAGCCAACTTTGCATTTAAGCACAATTCTATCTTCCACGACAATCTTGTCCGCAGTGATGACTTTGGCGTCCACGGCGCCCATCTTCAAGGCCATTTTTCTGAGAAAATCGAATTTTTCAAGTCCTATCTTAGACAGCATGAGCTTTCACCGTCTTGCTGCTTGATATTTTGCATTTGATATAAACATTTAGCCAGACATTTGTTTTACCGCAAGGAAAAGCTGTGCGCCATGAAATAGTTACCAGCTTATCTTCGCGTTCTTAACCAGCGCCACCTTAACCGAATCGTTGATTACGAAAGTGAAGAGTGCTGAAAGCGCCATGACTGAAAGCGTTACCGTTATCGGAAGCGGTACCAGACCAGGTATTCCGAACATGGTCACCAGGGTCACGGCTGCCATGCTGAGGATTGTAGCGGCTGAGAGGGTTCTGCTGGGCATGGAATTCCAAAAATGCCTTCTTTCTCTCACGTTGAACACTATGAGGCTGGCTGAGTAAAACAGGATTTCAAAAGTGTACGTGTAAAGAGAGCCGCCCTCAACCGTGAAGTGAAAAACATAAATGCCAAGATACAGCAGGGCGAATGACTCGGCGATTATCAAGAGGCTAAGCACCAAAGACACCTTCACCAGGTTAGCCACGTTCCACGTGTTAGGCTTCTGAGACCACCTTTGATTGTCAGTGGCAATGGCAATCTTCACAAAATCTGTTGAAAAAAAGTACAGGATTAAGGCGAATGCGGAGATGACGTAGTCACCTGTTAAAAGAAAAGAAAACACGACGAACGTGGCTATCTGAAGCGTCCGAACGATTTTGCTCAGAATCCACGCCGTCATCCTCTCGTAAATTACTCTTCCGTTCTCAATAAGGTCCACGATGCTGGTTAAGCCCTCACGGGTCAAAACAATGCTTGCCGCACCTTTCGCCACGTCAGTGGCGTTGCTCACCGCAATTCCAACTTCAGCTTGCCGCAACGCGGGTGCATCGTTCACGCCGTCCCCCGTCATGCCCACAATATGCCTCGTAGCCTGCAAACTCTTAACGATCGCGTATTTGCCTTCAGGGTAAATCTCGGCGAACCCGCTACTTCTCTCCGCGGCTTCTGCGGCTTCAAGCGGGCTCTCCTTTTTAATCTGCTCCAGATCTGACGCTTTCATGACGTTTTCTCCGAGTCCAATGTCATTGGCGATTTCCTTCGCGATGGGCAAAGCGTCTCCAGTCAGCATCTTCACGGATATGCCTAACTCGCCAAGCTCCGTAATCAGATGTTTGGAGTCGGGTCGGGGCAGGTCGTAGAGCGCCACCAACCCAACCAGCGTAAGCTTGCCGCCAGCGCCGGTTTTAGCCACTGCAAGCGTCCGATACCCCTTCTCCGCGAACTCCTCTACCTTTCTCTCCATGCTAAGCGCAGTTTTCTCGTCGTAGCCGCAAGCGTGGACAACCGCGTAAACCGCGCCCTTCATCACCCTAAATTCACTGCCGTTTTCCTCTCTTATGACCGCTTCGGTTCTGCGCGTGGCTGGGTCGAATGGCGTGAAGCTTTTTTGAACGTACGCTTCAGGGATCAGGTTCTGCTCTTTAGCCTTCGTTATGAACGCCATGTCAATCGGGTCTTGGTTTGCCTCCTGCGACGCCAAAGCTCCGTAGAATATGACGTCTTTTTCTGAAAAAGCGCCCAGCGGAATCAGCTTCGCCACGGAAAGCTTGTTCTGGGTTATGGTTCCTGTTTTGTCGGCGCAGAGCACGTTCATGGTCGCCGCGTCTTCAGAGGCGCTGAGCCGTGTTACGAGGACGCCTTTCCGGGAGAGTTCCATTGAGCCAACCGCCGTGCTTACCGTGAACATGGCGGGCAACGCGACTGGAATGGCTGAAAGCAAGAGCAGCAGGATTATCGGCAGCAGGTCAAGCAGGTTTTTTGCTTCCAAAACGGAGAAGACAAGCGCAACAACTATCAACACCGCAACTATCACCAGCAGCCACCTTATAACATGCGAAATCACAGTTTCAATATGCATCTTCGGCTTAGCTATCTGAACCAGCTGCGCGGTTCTCCCGAAATACGTCTTGGTTCCTGTTAAAACCACAATTCCCGTGCACTCGCCTCTTTTTATAATCGACCCGGAATACAGCACATCACCGGTTTTCCTTTCAATTACCGCCGATTCTCCTGTCAGGGCAGACTGGTCAACTTCAAGCATGCCCGCCACCACTTTCAGGTCTGCAGGAACAAAGTCCCCAGCTCTAACCCGAACAATATCGCCTGGCACTAGCTCTCTGCCCGACAGCGCCCTCCATTCTCCGCCTCTAAGCGCTCTCGCGTTAACATGAAGTTTCTCCCGTAACGCCTCAACAGCCCCAGAAGCTTTCTGCTCTTCCGTGAAGCCCAAAACCGCGTTGAAAACAAGAAGCCCCGTGACTATGTACAAGTCAGTGTATCGTTGCAGAAACCAGGAAAGTATGATTATGGCTTCCAGCATCCACGCGGTGAGACCCCAAAACTTTTTGGCGAAACTCAGGTACGGGTTGACTTTCTTCTCAGAGACTTCATTGTACCCGTAGCGTTTCAGCCTGTTTTCCGCCTCGGCTTCTTTCAAGCCGTTTTCCACGTCGGACCTGAAAAGATTGATAACCTCGTCTACTGTTGCCTCTTGAAAACTTTGGCTTCCCTCTTTCTCAGCAAAAGATGCTTGGTCAGCAGCCATAATAAAACCAGAATCCCCAGACATTTTTAATCTATACTCAACGTGAGGTGATATTTCCGCTTTTCTTTTAACCCTAAAAGCAGACCGTTCAGCGTGTTCACGTAAAGACTTAGGTTTGGAAGCACAAAAATAATATAGAGTGTCAGAACTCTCTGACTTGAGGTGCCGTCCGCATAAAAGAAAAGATAAGCAGCATCGGATACGTAAACAAAATCCGAGACAACATACTCAGCATTAGACGAAAAAACCTTGCGCCCTTATATGAAGCGTTGAAAGCCGCTGACTGCGTCATCTGCGCCGGTTCGGGCAGGTCACTCTACTCGTTAAACGCTGCTATGAGCCAGATAGCCCTCAGCCAAGTCGGCTGGAGAAACAAAGTGGTGTTAACGCCGGATGACCCGGGGTTTCCAGGCAAAAGCATGTACGATGCCGCGCGTGACCTTGAACGCCGCTACAAGAAAACCTTGCTGTTAATCAATTCTGGAAGCGGCTATTCTGATGACCCGTTAGTGATGGCTCAGGACTTGGCACGGTACATTGAAGAAAAGAAAACCTCCAAGTTCACGATGGGACTCATCACGTCTGGTTTAGAATCGCCGTTGGCTCAAATCACAAGGCAATATGGCCATGTGGTTCACGTTAAAGGGCGAGGGAGACTCAAGCCTTCATTCGAGTACAGCGAGACAGGCATGATGGGCGACATTTTCGAGTTGGGCACGCTTTCTCTCTTGTGCATGATGATTGAATCTATTTTCAGAAACCTGGAAGTAGAAGACGTTTTCAAACTCTGCAGAGAAGAATTCGGAAAGATAGGTACCATGATAGACGCCAACATGAAGTCTGAAGCCTACACGCAGCTTGTGGACCTCATGGAGAAACGGACCAACGTGTTCCTGGGGGGGAAAGGCACCGCAAACGAAATCGCCAAAATGACGGCCGTCAGGCTTTTCCACATTAAAAGCTTCTTAGGCGACAACGTGTACGTCACCCGAGGCGTTAACACTCCTCACCCGCGAGCCGGAGACCTCGAAATCCTGTTATCTTTCACTGGGGAAACCAAACCAGTCATTCTCTGGGCGGACGTGATGAAAAAGTTCAACGGCACCGTGCTAGCCATAACTGGCTCGGCAGATTCGACCTTAGCCAAGAAAGCCGACGTGAAGATTGTCTTGGAGGAGGAAGTGAAACCTGGCACTCCACGAAGGTTTTATACGCGAGCCGCCTACGTCTTAAGCCCCTTGCCTGTTAAGCTGGCTGAACGGCTGGGTCAAAGAGGACTGAAGCTGCCCGAGTACATAATCAGCTGGTATCACTCCGTAACGCAATAAACAATTAAGCATGAAACAGCGGACTGCACATGGACCCATTACAAGCGATATTACTAGGTTTCATTCAAGGCGTGACCGAATGGCTGCCCATTTCCAGCACAGGGCATCTCCGAATAACTGAACAGTTGCTAGGGTTAACCCTTCCCCTACTCTTTGATGTCACGCTGCATGTGGGAACGCTCATAATTATCCTTCTGTTCTTTCGGAAAGACATCAAACTAGTCTCCGTGGCACTTGTGAAGGGCGACTTCAAATCGGAAAACGGAAAACTAATTCCCCTTATCATCGTTGGCACCGTTCCCACTGCGCTTATCGGCGTAGTCTTCAGCGGCACCACAGAA
>CAZPND010000037.1:0-16385 GCA_964587975.1 uncultured Candidatus Bathyarchaeia archaeon | reverse complement strand
AATAAAACTCAATAACACAAAAAAAAAAATCAATCCACATAATACCCTCAAAAAACCCAAAAACTAAAACTCCTACTAAAGCAGGGAAAACTCCGCTCCGCCAGCGTCCTCAGCCGTGGTGGACAGGTGAATCTCTATGTGCGGCTTGTTTTCTCTGCCCTTCGGATGCGACTTCACGTATACATCCGGGTTATCCATCATCGCCTTGTCTATGAGCGGAGCTAAACTTGATTCCATTACGTTGTTAACGTAAATGCTTTTTTCGTAAAACGCGGTTGTGCCTGATGCTTGCCTCAGCAGCGGCGCTACGGTTTCGTGAAATATGGCTTTCATTTCTGAAGGAACGCCAGGTAAAGCTATCAAAACTATTTGCTCCATGTCTGCTCGAACGCCGGGTGCGGTTCCGATTGGGTTGGGAACTGGATTAGATTTTTCTGGTAATGTTGCCATTTTTATTCGCGGCTGCGTCAGCTCAACTGTTTCTGCTCCTTTTTCTTTGGCGTATGCCTCGTATTTTTTCCTTGACCATTTTCAGCGCTTCCGTGTTGACGGTGAGTTTGCGGTCCAGGGCTTCTGCGATGCCTTGTAACGTTTTGTCGTCGAAAGTTGGTCCCAATCCACCAGTTGTTAAGGCGAAGTGGGGTTTGCGTTTGAGTGTTTCGCGGATTGCGGTTGCAATTTCGTTTACTTCGTCGGCTACGACGGTGATGCGGTTGACGGTTATTCCCATGGCTGTGGCTTGTTTGGCCATCCACTGCGCGTTCGTGTTCAACGTTTTGCCGATTAGCAGTTCGTTGCCTACGCAGATTATTTCCATGTTTTGGGTCATAGGCTTCACGAAAGAATGAGGGCTTCTCGCTTTATACTGTTTGCTAACCAACCGCACATAAGAATTAAGCTGGCGCGGTTACTTTTTCTTGCTAAGCCACCATTTCAGGTATTCTTTTCTATGTTTCTGCTTTTCTTCTTCAGCCGTTTCCATGTTCGGCCTCAGTTTCTCTCGCAGCTCCCACAGTTCCTGTTGCGTCACCGACAAGCCGCAGCTTTTGCAGATGTAGTGTTTGGTGGCTATGGCGTACTGCATTTCTCCGCCGCATTCTGGACAATACCGCATTTCTTTTCACTCAAAGTTTTCTAAAGGGATAAAGCGCGAAATGACAAATATTAGTCTTCGCTCTGTTTTTGCCGTTTCCAGTTGAAGAACTTATGCTCAGAGCGGTCTATAGCCCCTCTTTAAATAGTTTAAGCTGATGCGAGACGGCTGTCGCGCTCTGCGGTTGACCTCCTCCCCTTTAAATAGGCTGCAAAGCGCTCGCGGGGCCTACCCCTCTATAGGTTTCTGCATACATCGGCTATTAAGATCCTAATAGACGGCAAATATGGTGCCGCTCTGCGACAATCGCCTGTCTTGCTAAGTTGTGGTGCTGGTTGTTTGGGTGCTGTCGCTTGTGGCAGGTGCGGGTGCCTGTCCAGCCGGCTCGGAAGTTGCAGGTTGCCCGCCTGTCGGTTGTTGTGTGCCTGTTCCTGGTGCTGTCTGTGCGGGTGGGTTTTCAGGAGTTGGCTCCGGCGCTGCGGCTTGTTCAGGCTTTGGTTGAGGTTTAGGCGTGCTTGGTAGGATTTGTATTTTCTCCGCCATCGGGTGCAGCAGGTCTGGCGGCGGGTACGGCGTGTTCAGAATCGAGGCGAGAATGTAGATGGAGTTGAAAACGTGCTGGTAGACCGTGAAGAGGATCTGGGGAATCTTGGTTTTCGGGTTTGCTTCCAACTTTTTCTGTATATCCGCGGAGGAGCCTTCCAAAGTCACGTTGCCTGTCGTTGAGTATTTAACGATGTTTGGTTTGGTGGTTATAAGCAGATTGAAGCTAAGCGTAACCTGGTTGCTGCCTCTCTTCTGCTCGTCAAGTTGAGCGTTAATATCGAAAAAAAGTTCTTCTGTTGGCGAAATCTGAGCGGTTCTTTCAGCCTGAAGACTGTTTATGCTAATGGAAACGATGACGCCTGTAACAGAATACTTCGGGCAGATGATTAATTCCCCTACTTTACTTTAGTTATTTAATATTTAACTTTTGTAGAGCTAAACTCACTTTTTCTCTGCCCGAAGAAGGCGATTTTCCTTATTTACCGCTGAAATCGTTGTAAAAGGCAGAAACGGAAAGTTCTGTGGCAAACTTGAAGGCTTCATCTTTAGGCAAATCGCTTTTAGCACGAACCACGATCTTTCGGGGAATGTCATCTTCAATATAGACAACGTAGGTGACGTCTTTTCCTAAACCGATGCGCTCAAGCTGCTGAACCGTAGCCTTGAACTTCTCCATGTCCTGAACTTTTTCGTTGATTTTTTCGATAGCATCAAACAATATTTCAGCCTGACCCTGTTCGGTGGAAGAAAGCATAACATCACCTGACTGAATCCAAACTGGAGACGCGGTTTTTTTTCCTTTTCCGCCTTTTTTTCCAGCATTTTTTCCCGCAGCCTTCTTTGATGTGCCGCGGAGGTTCTTCTGCAAGGCGGCTGACTTCTGGTACCATTCTTCATTCTTGTGAGTTTCTTCACAGCTTCGCAGCAGTGACCCTAGCCATTCACTGTAATCTTCAAACAACATTGTGTACTGGTCTAACTGGTCAGTTAGGTGCTCACCTAGATCTTTTAGTGTGGTGAAAGTACGAATCTCTGTTCCCATACTTGTTGTCTCCCTTTTCGAAGTACTATTTCTTTGAGTTTTAATTCGCCCAGCCCTGCTGGATTATCTTGAGGCTCTTTCTCTGTCTAACTGTCTTGGAGGATGTGCAACGATTATTCTTGATCTCCAGATACTGCCGCCGAGAATATTCCCGAGATTTTCTGCACTTCTTTTGTTACGGCTGACAAGAATTTTATCCTGCTCTCTATCTTGTGCTTCTGCACGCTTGTAAAATTTTTAAATTTTGGCATTACATCTTGCACTACCAGAATCATGAGGTCGCGGTTGCATTCCTCTTTAAGGTCTTTTAGTTCCAAGTGGCCGTCTTCGTACACTAAGGCCAGGTGACCCGTAGGGTCAATGTGTGCCTGCAAAACGTTTCCCAATTCAACAGGAAGTGCTGACGTTGAAACTGGCATTGATGGGGTGAGGGGATGCATAAGTTTGAAGAGTGATTTGAAGAATTCTGTAACTAACAGTTCTTCTTCGGCGGCTAATTCGCTTATTTGGCCTACGTCGTCTGCCATGCTTTTTAGTGCTTCGGAAAGTTTCTGAATAGCTGTTTGCGCTTTTTCCAGCTTGTTTTCTGTGTTTATTGCAACGGATATTGTTTCTTGTGTTATGTTGTTTTCTTGGCTCAAGGTTTATCGGTTATTGTTTATGTTGTTCGGTGTCAAAAACGCTTGTATGTTTCAGGACTTACATACACGCAATTTTAGTCTGCGGGTTTGTAGGGTTTTGTTTGTGTGGGTGTTAACAAGGAGAGCGTATAACAAGTCGTAATACACAATATTTATATTCTTTTTTCAATTCAATAAATACCTCAGAGGCGACGCTCACGTGAGTTATGGACACCAAGGTCTAAAAGAAGAACATGAAGGCAGCAGAATCGAAGAAGTCTCATCTCTAAGACGAGACCGATTCAAGGTAACCGTGTCCCTAAACAAAGAGCGCCCCATGTCCAAATCACCCTTATACAACAAATACGACATCCAACGATACGACCTACATCCAAACTATGTCTTTTCAACCATGGACGACATGATCCCAAAAGGCACTCCAGAATACATCGACAGCGGCAATCACTACGTAGAACGCATAGTACGCGCCCTCTACTATTTCAAACAATGCTCCCTAATAGGTCCCTCAGGAACCGGAAAAACCCACATCGTCTACCTCGTAGCGGAACTCTGCGGCTTGCCAATTTGGGAAGTAAACTGTGGCTTACAAACATCCTCCTACGACCTTATTGGCAGGTTCATCGGGCTCGGAAAAGAAAACTGGGTTGACGGCTTATTAACACAGTGGCTCAGACAAGGCGGCATAATGTACCTTGACGAAGCAAACATGATGAAACAAGACGTAGCCACCAGACTAAACCCTGTCTTAGACACCCGAGGCCACTTGGTGCTTAACGAAAAAGACAACGAAGTCATAGAAAGACACAAGTTCGGCTACCTCATCATCAGCATGAACCCATATTCAGCGGAGTTCGCCGGAACCAAACCGTTAAACGCAGCCATGAGACGACGCATGGCCGTCTGGATAAACTTTGACTACACAAGCGTCGGCGAAAAAATCTCGCCACTCGAGGTGCAAATGCTCAAGAAAAGAGCCAGAGTCACGGAAGAAACAGCCTACAAAGTGATCCAGGCAGGCGCCGAACTGCGAAGGCAATACAAAGCTGGAGACTTGCCCTACGGGCCGTCTTTAGGTGACTTGATAAACTGGGCGACTCTGGTGCATGACGGAAACACCCCGAATAACGCGGCAGAAGAAACCATTATCGCGTTAACCAGCGACAACGCAGAAGTGCAAGCCGATGTCAGGCGAGTCGTAGAATCAGTATTCGCCCAGCAATGATCCGAATAAGCAACAGTTTCGAAGGGCTTTCCGATGGGGTTCCTTGAATACGCGTGGAATGTTTCTCTACAGAAAGACAACATGAAAGTAAAGATAGTCCTAGATCCGCTTCTAAACCAGCCCACCATAAAGCCAGATACCTTCGGCTTCACACTGAATTTTCCCACTGCCAGAGTACTGGACGACGAGCACGTCTACTTTCTCGGACATGTTTTCCCCTCGGATGCCAACGGAAAAGCAAAAGTGGGAATACTTTTCCGAGCCTCCGTACTGCACCTAACAGCACACACTCTGTTGCCCTTACCCTCAAGCAAACTTGTGCCCCAGCTTTCCTCAGAACCGATTATAAATGTTTTCGCGCAATCTCTCGCCAGCAACGTTCTCGTCAACGTCTATATTCAATCGATGCAACCTGAAAGCCTCGCCGACTTGGCATACGCAAACACACTGGCTTTTTCAAAAATCAAACCTGCACATAGAATTTTGACCCCGTCAACACGCATTATGACGGCTCTTCTTTCAAGAGTTAACATGGGCTTGGCTAAAGGAGTTCTTTCTCCTGAATCAGAAGAAAAAGTGAACGAGCTGATAATTAAATTGATGACGCTGAGAGACGCGTTTCTAGCCTCGCTTGCAGGAACCCCCACTGATGTCAACGAGCTTTTTGACGAAAACGTAGAAAGCATCACCAAAGCCTTAGAACCCCTCGGCCCCTTCTTGGAAGCCCCATCCTTGCCATATATGGAGCAGACAGGTTTATGCAGCGTTTTCACTGAAACCGAACTGCCCTCAGACCTTGAGGGCGAAAACATTTTCAGGAAATCCCTGAAAACCATAGGCGGCACCATCCCCGTAGAAGATGATGTCAGCTCGTGCTGGAAGAGAGAACAGGGAGTTGAGGCTTCGCAAGCTTTTGATTCTGAACAGAACCTTGAACTCAAGAAAGAGAAAATCCTCGTCAGGATTAACCAGTACGCGGAAGAAACCCGATTCAAAGCGGTCAGCTTCCCTGACGAAGACTACACGCAATATTTACGGGCGAGGACTTTTATTCAAGGGGGAAGCCGAAGACTTTTGGACAGCCTGAGAGTAGCTCAAGATGCCTTGGATGAAGACCCTGGAAAGGAGATGGGTCAGCTGGACATGACGGCTGTGATTCAAGCCATCGCAAGCAAGAAGCCTGCGACTGACGTTTTCTTACAAGATGAATATCTCAGCAAAAGCTTTGCTTGGTCTATACTTTTTGACGCGAGCTCCAGCATGGAGTTGAAAGGAGAAAAGGCTCGGGCTCTAGCCATATGTGTTGCAGAAGCGGCAAAAGAACTGCTTATGGATCCGGCGTCATGGACGTTCTTTGCTTTCAGCGACAAGTTTTACGTGTTGAAAGACAGCACTGAACCCTACACGAAGAAAGTGCGGTCCAGAATTGGAGGCCTCAAATTCGGCGGTTTGACCTATATGCCTGACGCTATTCAGCTTGCCGGGCAGATTTTGAGTAAACGTTATGATGAGCAACGTGTTTTAGTGGTGATTTCCGATGGGCAACCGTACGGGTATCAGGGTATTTCTGACGCTTTAGCGGAAAGCATCGACAGGCTGGTTAAGAAAGACGTGATAATGATTGGGATAGGCGTGGAAACAGACCGGATGAATAAATTCTTCAAGCTAAACGCTGAAGTTCATAACCAAAAAGACTTGATTAAACGGTTTGCCAACATGTTCGTGAAAGCTTCTGCGGCAGCCTTGGAAGCTTAAGCGCGCAACACGGTTGGCGGTCGATTGTGAAAGTGTATTTCGGATTCAGATTTCAAGGTCATAATTATAAAATATATATTCAGTCAGAATCAGTCACCAAGATTCGGATTTGGAATCAAAAGGTGAAACTTATCGTATGGAACTTGCAATGGAAAAAGACGGCGAGCTAATAAAAATTCATGGCGAAAAGAATGATGGATGGAAATTTGTCAAAAGAAGCAAGAATTTCACCAAACAACTCTCAACAATAGAAGAAACCCTGTCAAGGTTCGGACTGCTAAAGAACGAAATCAAAGTCTACCTTTACCTTGCAAGATCCGGAGAAAAGAAAGCAAGCGAAATCGCCGAAGCCATCTCGCTCCACAGAACTGAAACATATCGAATCCTGAGAGATTTGGAGAAAAAAGGCATACTCTTCTCGATTTTTGAGAAACCTCTGAAATTCACGGCTGTGCCGCTGGATAAAGCTATAGATTTGCTCGTGGAAGCTCAGAAAATGAGGATTAAGCTTCTGGAGAAAGAAAAGGCAAATCTTGTGGAACTTTGGTTAACTATTCCTCAGACGCAGGTTAAAGAGGCGAAGAAAGAGCTTTTTCAGATGTTGCAGGGTGAACAACAGGTGGCGCTTAAGGCTGATGAGCTTCTTAGCAAGACAAAGAAGGAATTTCAGCTGTTCGCTCCAGACTACTACTTGGCTCAACTTTACTACACGGACTTCACTGATAAGCTGAAAAGTAAACTAGGTGAAATTGATATAACGTTACTCGTTGAAAGCTCTCCGAAAAGTGCCTTCTTCATTGAACAAATGCAGTGGCCGAAACAGAAATATCGCATGGTGAAAACGCAGAACCTTCCGTGTTTTATGATTTCGGATAAGAAAGAGTTGCTAATCGCCTTCCATGAAACCGACAATGCGAGGCAATCAAGCGATAAAAAGAAAGATAGAACCGCGGCGATCTGGACCAACTACAACGCGTTTATTTGGACTCTGCAGATGCTGTTCTCCAAGCTGTTGGAAACCGGACAAAGCGGTCCATGAAACACTTCAAACCCAAGCCTGTTAGGCATCGCCCTTCTAAGTTTCGTTCGCGTTTTGCCGTGAAATCTTTTGATTGACACGGTGTCTAATCAGGAGAAACAAAACAATCAGCACCGCCACCACAGCAGCGGTTAGAATGGACGCTGAAGTGATGAACTGATACGCTGACAACCCATCACTGCTGTTTTCAACGGTAATTTTCGTTACATAGAAATCATAGCGCCCTTGGCCAATTGAGTTTGTCCAACCCGCCATAACAAACTCGCTTTCCGATGTTTCCAGCGTTGCGTAAGCTTCTTCAAACGCGCTTCTACCCACCGTGCAGCTCCATTGAACGCTACCCTGGTCGCTAACTTGGAACAGCCAGAAGTCCCTCTCACCGCTTCCGAATGAGAAAGTGAATCCCCCCACGAGGTGCCCTTCATAATTCGAAGCAGCAACACAAGTTGCCGTGTCAAATACTTCTCCGCCTGCCGTTTCATCCCACACTAAATTGCCGTTAAGGTCAACTTTGATTATCCATGCATCGCTGTCGCCTTCGCCCTTAGAACGCGTATCCCCAACGGCTACGCAGCCGTTAGCCGTTTCCGCTACGGCGTAGGCTTTGTCGCTCTGTGTTCCGCCATACGTTTTGTTCCACGATAAGCTTCCTGAAGCGTCAATTTTCAGCAGGAGAAAATCGTAGTCTCCGTTACCCATCGAATTCGTGTAGCCCGCCACAACATAGCGGTTGTCCTCAGTCAAGGAAACTGCTCTTCCCGCATCTTCTAGGGCGCCGCCGTAGGTTTTGTTCCAGGTCACGTTGCCGTTAACATCCGTTTTGACAACCCAGACTTGGGAGTCATCGCCAACCGAATAGGTCAAACCCGCAAGCACAAAGCTATCCTGGGTCTTCACTGCAGAAAAAAGCTTGTCAACGTTTTCTCCGCCTAAAGTGATGTTCCAAACTGTTTTTCCTTCAGAATCCACTCTTACCACGTATCCGTCGGTGTCTCCTGAAGACAGAAACACGTTTCCAACGAGCAAAAATCCGTCGTCTAAGTCCAGTACAGACCTGAATTCGCAGCCGTCTTCTTCGAGGAACGTTTGGTTCCAAAGCTCATTCCCGTCGTGGTCAAGCTTTAAAGCCCAAGCGACTGTCTTATTCTGTTTGAACGATGTGGAGGAGCCAACTACAACAAAGCCGTCTGGCACGGTTATCGCGTTAAAAGCTCGGTCGTCACCTGCTCCGCCGTAAGTTTTTTCCCAAAGAACGTTAGCCCCTAGAGAATTTACGGGTTCCGAATCTTGTGCTGAAACGGTGAAGTCCCTGATAGCGTTTAAATTAGGCGCTGAAAACGTGATTAACGCCAATAGCAGAAAGAACATTGCGTGTTTTCGTTTTCTTTCTCGCATCAGGCTGTGTGTTCTCCTTGATAAGGTGTAATCTGGTTTAACCTATGTTGATGAGAAATAGACTTTGGGGGTCGCCTTATTTATCATTATGGAAAGGCTAGGCTGAGACACTCGCTGTCAAGCCAGAATTTTTACACCACATATTGAACGATTTTATTCTGCATGTTGTCTTCGTTGTCTTTGGAGTGCTTCAGTAGCCAGTTCGAAAGCTTCTTACATGTGTTGGGGTCGCAGGAAAAACTCTTTTTTTCCGGGTTCCAAAGCAGGCAGTTGGCGCAAGGAATGTTCGCGTTGCTTCCCATGTTTCATCGTGGCTATGTCAAGTTTTGGAATTGATTTATGACTTGTGAATTACCACTAAGGGTCATCTATAACGATTGGGGATACATTCGCGGGCGACCAGCATCAGACTTGAAAATTCACACTACACCATGGTGCACGTCACGTTTGCTTTCACAAATACGTGGCGAAGGTCTTGGCTGTACACCGAAATCAACATTGGGTCAGCTGGACTTGTGGTGTTAGCCGTGAACGACATGCGGTAAGTGCCGTTTCCGTAGTCAGTAATGCTGGGCGAAGCGACTTGAATCCATTCTTCGGTGGAAAGAGACCCGTCTTGTTCGTAGTAAACAGTGAAGTTCTGAGCCAAAGCAGGCTTGCCTTCGTTAAGGATGTTACAGGTTAAGTTGACTTGTTTCAGCGACCCATTCAGTAAGGTGTACTGTCCATTTACGTTGAGCTCGGAGGTTACGTTTATTGCATATTCCGAATAGCAGGTTGCCGAGGTTCCAGAGGAATTCAAGACCATGTTGACGTAGGCACCTGAGACGCCATGCCCGTTGGAACCCCAAGAAATCCAGACGCCATCGTTATAGGGAGTCATGTTTAGGGGCAAAAAGTCAATTTTCACCATGGCGCTAAACGAATGGCTGTTAACCACAGATTTGAATTGATTTAAATCTGCAACTAAAACGTTCACGGACCCGCCGTTCGAAATGTTAGCAACTGCGCTTAAGACAGTGTTCGTGGCACCCAGCTTGTACGCAGAGAAACTTTGCTCTGCTCCCGAATTGTACACTGGCACGTTTTTTTGGGTGTCGGCGACATAGACGGCTGTGGAAAGCAACAACAGGGCCAATATCAAAGAGGCGATTATGAGCACTTGACCCGAATTGCCACGATTTGAACCGCGTGGTCTCAAATTAATCCACTCCTGCGAGCTGTAATCTTACGATGTAGACCGCGTAGTTGCTGCTTGTGCTTGCGCACACGTAATCCGCCGCGGCGATTCTGTCGTTGACGGGGCTCCCGCTTGTTATCGGCATATCATTAATAGGCGTCATGTTTTCGTTGAAAACGGTTAGGTTAAACCATACCATAGGCGAAAGCGAGGATTGAATGCAGCTTTTCAGGTTTACCCAACTTTTATTGCTTATCAGATCCGCCAAGTGCCCGTTGCTGTCCAAGCTTAGAAGTATGTTATGTGCTGTCGAAGATAGCGTCTCGCTTGAGTCACTTGAATGCTCCTGTACTGCTGGAATCAGCGTGAGCGCTGAAAGAAGCAAAATTGAGGCGAAAAACGCTTCTATTGTACGTATTTGTCCTTTGTTGTCTTTCAGCAGTCTCATTTAACCCAGTCTCCGAAGCTAAGCGTCAGTTTGTAGAGTGTCCCTTTGACGAGCACGGTGTAGACGAACACGTTTCTTTCCGAATCTTCAAAGTTTGACCCAAAATCCAGCGGGATATCTGGGTACGCGGTCCATTCCACGAAAGAGGTGGTGCCGTTGAGGCCGGAGATGACGAGGACTGTGGGACTTTTGTCCGCGGACTCGGGTATGGCAAACGTGCCAGTTGACGTTGATGTGAGATTTGACTGGTAAGCGTATGAAACAGCGTAACCGTGTTCTATGGTCATGTCTGGGAAGTTTTCATCCATGATTAGCGTGTAATTCAGCGGGCTTAATCCGAGAAAGGTGTGGTTGGGTGACGGTTCCTGAGACTGATGAGCAAAAGAGTATGCGCCGTAGGAAGTTATCCTGTCGTCAAACGAGGCTCTAGCGAACACGATGAGAAGTGCCGGTCCATTGGTGGCGTTTGGTATTTGAGCGGTTATGTAGCCAACGCCAGCGCTTGATGTCGTGTTGGAGACTTCGCCTACGAAATCTTGTGCCACAACGTAACACTGCAACGCTGCGCTCAGTGGTCCTGAGGATTGACTGACTGAAATCCTAAACGTATAGGCTGTCGCGTCTGCTATGCTGCTAGTGTCGGAAAGCGTGACGGTTATCGACAGCATTTGCGAAACCGATACGCCCAAAGCCATGTTGTTCAGTCTTGCCGCCTGAGCTACCTGAAAGCTGGAGAGCGCGTACGCGTTCTGATCGTTTAGCCTACTGATTTTGTCAATGTCAAGAGCGTACAGGTGTGAAGAATCGCCGTCAGATAAGCCGAAGCTGCTGGGAACCGCGCCGGTTGAGCCCCAATTTGCGGGTGTTCCATCGCTTGTTACCAAGTGTTCCGCTATGTTTCTCAGATACGCTTCCTTATTCAGGTCTTGCATGCTGTTTATCTGAGTCTGCATCGTTCCCGCTAAGGAAGCAGTGGCCAGCAGGGCAACGGAGACTAGTAAGGAGCACGCGAAAAACGTGTCAATGGAAATAGCCGGCACTTTTTTCCCTCCGCGTCAACCCATTGGCGTTATTCCGAACATGGCTGAAAGGAAATATTGAGATAGAATCAACGACAGGTACGCTGTTGCAGCCAGCATGGCTGAGTACTGGAAGCCCGCGCCGAAGTTGCCTTCACTTATCTTCCCTATGAAGAACCCTGAAATCCAGCATTGGAGAATTATGCCCACCGAGAACAATCGCATTTGGTCCTGCATAGCCATGAACGCGGTTGTGGAAAGGCTGTCGCTTACGACGGTGGTCATCATGTACGTGGTTAACGCCACAATCGTCGTCGTCACCGCAATCAGGACACTCCAGATGAACGCTAGCACAATATATGGCTTCAGCATGGCGCGGCGGTTAATCTGCAACTCGCGTTCCTTCTCGCTGTACTCAGAAAGTATTTCCAGCGACTGCGTAGAGTTTCCGCCGATTTCAATGGTTTCAATCATCATGGCAAAGTTTAAGGTAACAAACCAGCTTCTCACCTTCTGGCCTATGTTGCTGAAAGTTTTCCTCAGAGGCACGCCCCACTCTATTTGGCTCCGAACCAGCTCCAGGAATTTGGAGAAGGGACCGTAATCTTTGCGTTTTGTAGCTTGCACTATGCTCTTTTCAGGAGAAAGCCCGATCTTGTTTGATTCAGTCACGTCCCTTATGAAACTAGGCATAGAGTCTTCAGCGTTGTAGTTGACTTTGGCGATTCTGAAGTATTGGATAGCTGGAAGCAACGAGGCGACCACCAAGCCTATCGTCACGATTTCTGGTAAGCCCACTGGCTTAATAGACTCTATCAGCGAGGGAATAAAAGCCAAAACTAACAGCACTACGCCAACAGGCACGATGATCATCAATGCTTTCCTGTACAGGTCTTTCAGGTCTTCGAAGGCGCTTCTCTGCATGTTATGAGCCACCATGATGAAGATTAATGAGAGCACGGGCATGAAAATAAACGCTATAATGTAGGACATAATTGGTGTAACAGGCAACGAAGCGCTCCCCAACATTTCTATCACGTTTGTTGACGAGAAAACAACGAAGAGAATGTACGTGCACAACACCACGATCAGCATCACCGTGTAGGCTTCAACCAAAGTTGCTATTTTCTCAACGGAACGGGTCAACGCGTTGTGACGAAGCTCGAAAATGGCTTTAAGTTCGCTTTTCATGTAGTCAACTATTTTTCCGCCGCTGCGCACAGACGTGATGAAGCCGCCCAGGAAGTTTCTGTACAGCTTAGACTGCGTCTTTTCGGAACGCTGGTACATCACGGTCAAAGGGTCTTTTCCTAAAACCTCAACTTGCCTCACCACTTCGTCTGCTTCCTTTTTAAAGGTCGGCAGAAACGACATTTTCCGCATTTTCTTCCAGCTGTCGTAGGGTGAGATTCCGCTTGCAGCCAGCAACGTAAATATCATGACTACGAATGGCAGTTCATGCTCAACTTTTTCTTTCTCTTCACTGGCGGCTTTGGACAGGAAACCGAAAATTTTGCCTAAAAAACCGCCTGGCGCCTTCATCGATTACTGCTCCTCCATGTTCTCTTTTTCGGCTAGTTCTGACATGTTAATGGAGCTGTTTAGCGCTTTGTGTACGCTTCTGAAGTCGCGGAGGTTCTTTTCAATCATTTTTAACAGAATTTGTTTTCTTCTTTCAAGCTCTTGAATGACCACGCTGAGGGGAACATCGAGGCTTTTGGCTATTTTGCTTAGCAGGTAACTTTGGTCTATGTCTTGCTGAAAAACGTCAAGTGCTGGGTTCCATAAAAACACGTCGTGAATATCGCCGCTGGTGTTTATTTCTGAGACTCTCACGACCTTCCGAGTTGAAACTTTTCTGTCTACGGCGGCGTAGTTTGGTGTTTTCACCTGCTTAACGACGATGACGCAGTTCATCAACGGTATGATTCCTTCAGGGATGTTCATGGGCGGCTGCGTCAAACGCTTTATTACGGTTTCAACGCTTTCCGCGTGCATGGTACACATGCCGCCGTGACCAGTGGCCAACGCTTGGAACAGCACGTAGGCTTCCGCTCCTCTGACCTCGCCTACCAGAATCAACGCGGGGCGGTGCCGCACGGCCGATTTGATAAGGTCGTACAGCGAAACTTCGCCTTCGCTATTGCTTCCGAAGCCGGGTCGGGCGATTGTTGACACCCAATTTTCCTGCGGAAGGTTGATTTCAGCAACTTCTTCCACCGAGATAATCTTGAATTCTGGTTTCACGAGGCAGGCAATGGCGTTTAGCGTTGTTGTTTTTCCTGCGCCTGTGGGACCCACGATCATGACGGACATTTTGTTTTCCATCAGCATCCACAGGTAAGCGCCGACTGTCTCGTCGATGGTTTCGTTCATTATCAAGTCTACGATGGTTATGGGGTCTTCTCTGAATTTCCTGATGGTGAAGCTTGTTCCCGCAGGGGTGGTTTCTTTTCCGAATGACACGGCAAGCCTGTGTTTTCCCGGAAGCGTCAGGTCCACGATGGGGTGGGCTATGCTGACGTGCTTTCCTTGCCTGTGCACAACCCTCGTGATGAAGTCGTCTAGCTCTTCTTCGTCGCTGAAAATGATGTTGGTTCGCGTGTTTTCGTATTTTCTATGCCACAGGTAAACGGGTTTGTTGAGCCCTAAACAGCTGATGTCTTCGATGTAGGGGTCGCATATCAGGGCGTCGATTTTTCCATATCCCACTAGGTCTCTTTCGAGATAGTGGAGGATTTTTTTTAGCCCGATTTGGTCGATTCCTTCAAAGGCTGCTGCGTGGTCGTCAATTATGCCGGGCAGTTGCCTGTGAAATGATTCTTCAAGGGTTTCTTCGGAGCGTGGAGCTTTCAACTCGTATTCCAGAATATTCTTTAATCGCTTGTAGGCGTCTCTTTCCTCTCGCGTCATTGTGAGTTCGTCAACGACGTAGAGGTAACTGCCGTCTGAGTCGTCTTGGAATATCCAGGCGTAGGAGAATGGGGGTTTAAGAGGGTAACTTTCGATTTGCGTGTGGTGTTCAGGTACGCGGCAGCCTTGAATGCCCAAGTAGCCGATTAGTTCCTCTGGGGAAATTTTGTTTTTCTCTTCTGTTTCTTCAGTTTTTTTCTTTCCAAACGGCGTTTTAGCTACCTCCCGAAAGAGTTAGATGAATGCCTGCGCTGTCGGAGTAGCATTCCAGAGTGGCTGCGCCTGAACTGCTTGTGTAAGTTCCTGATGCAGAGGCTTCCAAGGGTATGTATGTTCGTTGGTCGCTTGAGTGGGCGGTTGTTCCGAAGCCTGCTTCAACCCATGTTCTGGCTGAGTCGTTTGTTATTTGAATCCAGTATATTCTGTTTCCAATTAACTGGGGGACGTCCAAGTGAAGTGTGGAAGTCAGGTTTTCTGAGGTTGCATGTGAGATAAGGTCTATGCTTTCGGTTGCGACGTACTCGGTTATGTTTGTTAGTTGCTGGTTTTCGGCTTCGGTTTTCACGTTAAGTGTTGAGAGGCTGCAGGCGGAGACGACTATGGTGCCTACGATGAGTGACGCGAATAACGTGTAAACGTAGCTGGGGATTATCGACGGCATTTACCTGATCCACCTCTGGATTGTTATGTTGCAGAGAACCATTTCAACATTGATTATTGCGCCGCTGGCGGTGCTTGAAACCGGGATGGAAACCTGTCCAGTGGCGTCGTCTATGCCTGAAGTCACCAGCAAAGTTCCAGGTTCATACGCGAGGTCGTAGCTCAGGGTTGTTATTTGTGTGGTAACGCATGACATTTTTAACGGAACCTTTCCGAACATCGAAATTGCATCAGACGCGTTCAGGTTGACGACGTAAATTCGCAGGTTGGTTACTGCCTTGCCGTTTTCTACGCCAGCCGTCGTGTACGACACGGTTGGGCGGTAGCGCAGCAGGACTTCAGGGTGAGCGGCGCCTCGTCTGATGTAAAGCTGAGTTATGGTTGAGCCGCTTTGGTCGGTAACGGTGCGGCTGTCTCCATTCAAAAACAGGCCAACATCAGGCGATTCTGAGTAAGGTAGCTCATACGCAACTTGCCCGACTGCTTCATCAAAAACAGTGGCGGCAACCTCGTTGTTGTCGCTGACGTTTATGGTGAGCGAGTTAGCGGATGGCTCCACTTTTACCTGTCCACCAGAATCGGCGAATTCAAACGTACGCGCTGAACCCGGCTGCCACAGAGTTGACCGTAAATTTTCGTCGAAACCCAGCATGTCCTGTTTCGCGGTTGATACTTTAAGCGCCGTGCTTCGCGTGTTTACTTTTTCCACCGCGAAGTAGTAGGTGATGGATACTACGCCCAGCATGGACACGAACAATATCATGAAGGTGGCGGGTATAGTCAGTGCTCTCTTGGATCGGTGCCACCTGTTCAAGTTAACAATCAATTTCCTTGTCTCTTCCATAACCCATTTACAGAGAAAGTCTCCGAATGAAGGGATTAAGTTGTTTGTGTGTCTTAACAAGGTACATATTGCACTGTAAAACCAAATGCGCGCCAGTTTTGCGTAAATTAACATTTATGCAGGCTCCTTGGAAACGGCGTTCTCTCAAAAACCAAATTTTTTCCATAAAAAGGAAAGAAAGAAAGTGGTGGGAATAGCTTCTTTTTGATAGCTATTACACTACTGCTTCGACGTTGGACTCTTGGTAGTGAATCGCCTGTGAAGTGAACACTGTTATAGCGACGGTCAAACCTATGTCGTTGACTGTGATGCTGTCAGGGGAGTTGATGTATATTGCCATTGTTGAGCCTGAAGTCAAGATTAGAGTGTCTGTTCCCAATTCTGATAGACCGGTTGTCCAATCGGCGTTAGGTGTGTCGTCAGCCGCAATAGCCGTTGGTGCAGTTGTCCAGTTAAGGTCAGTCGTTAGAGTGTCACCACTAACGGCAACCGCGTAGAATATGTTAGATGCGTCGACATCTTGTCCACGGACAGCGATTTTGCTCAGGACGACGTCTCTACCGCCAGTGTTTGTAACCATTATTGCAC
>CAZPND010000036.1:0-16609 GCA_964587975.1 uncultured Candidatus Bathyarchaeia archaeon | reverse complement strand
ACAATTACTCTTATAACATCAGGCAATTCTTGGATTTCAAAGGACACGCAACAAGTCACCGTTGCACACGCAAAAAGCCTTATTCACACTAATAACTCTTATGCGTTTGATCGAAGTCTAAATTGGTTGAGTTTAGGCTACTTAATGTTGCGCGTGGTTTTATGAATTCGAATTATGATGAATGGGATCAAATTTACCGCAGGTACCCCGTTGAATCGGAGTCAAACGCTATTTCTACACGGTTTGGATGAAAAAGAAAGAGTGAGCGTTGTGTTGCTTACTTTATTTTTTCTAAGGCGTTTTCTATTTCCTTGTAGTCTGGCTCTATGGTCGGGTCTTCAGTTGTCCACTCGTAACGGACTACACCGTTTTTGTCGACGATGAAAATGGAGCGTTTGGCAACCGTGTAGCCTTTTAGCCCCCCGAAGTCATGGGTTTCCACGCCGTAAGCCTTTATGGCCTGGCGATTGTAGTCGCTCAGTACCGGAAAGGTTAGTCTGTTTTTTTCGGCGAAAGCCTTGTTCGAAAAGGGGTCGTTCACGCTTACTCCGACCACTTGAGCTTTCAGGTCAATGAGTCTTGCCATGGAATCTCGGAAGGCGCACATTTCTTTGGTGCAGACAGAGGTGAAAGCGCCAACGAAAAAGGCTAAAACTACGTTGTGCCCGAGGAACTCCTTCAGGCTGCACGGTTTCAAGTCAGTGTCGTGCAAAGTGAAGTCTGGTGCCTTGTCTCCAACCTTAATTTGCTTTGCCATTTCAAAACAATCCTCAAAGTGAAGAGAGAAGCGTCGCCTTATAAATTGGTGTCGTTTCAGTCAAAAGTGAACGCGGAAGGGCAAATCTTGTTCAGCACACATCTGGCGCAGTTGGGCTTTTTCGCGGTGCATACGCGTCTGCCGTGGAAAATCAGCAGGTCCGTAAGCCGCATCCACTTTTCTTTTGGCACGATACTCATCAAGTCTTGTTCTATCTTGTTCGGGTCCTTGTTCTCGGACAGCCCAAGCCGTTGAGCGAGGCGGCGCACATGGGTGTCCACCGCGACGCCAGCGACGACGCCGAACGCGTTGGTTAGGACGATGTTAGCGGTTTTCCTCGCTACTCCAGGGAGCTTAACCAGTTCTTCCATGGTTTCGGGGACTTTTGAGTTGTACTTGTCCACCAGCATTTTTGCTGTGTTTTGCAGGTTTTTGGCTTTGTTGTGGTAGAAGCCCGTGGACCTTATGTCCTGCTCCAGCTCTTTCAGGTCGGCGTTGGCGTAGTCTTCGGGTTTCGTGTATTTTTTGAACAGTGTCTTGGTTACTTTGTTTATGGTTTCGTCGGTGCTTTGGGCTGAGAGCATGGTTGCCACGAGCAGTTCAAGCGGGTTCGAGTAGTGTAAGGCTATTTTTGCGTCTGCGTGTTCTTTTTCGAGCAGTTCAATTACCTTGAGCGCTCGGGGTTTGGGTTCAAGGTAGATTTCCGGTTTCTTCATAACCGATGCCTTCTCTGTGTATGAGAGGGGTTTCTTTCTACAAAAACTTTTACTGTCTGCTGTTTAAAGCATAGTGTGTGTGAGGTGATGTTGCTTGAAGATGAAGCTTTTGGTTGACGGCAAGGAGATACCCCTTAATGACTTTGTTGAGAGAATCTTTACTGGAATGGTGGTTGGCGGTGTTAACGCTTTGAAAGGTATAAAAGAGGATTGGAAAAAAATCGAAATCGATGTTTCAAGCTGAGAGGTGCTTAGCCTATGAAGTCGATTCGCGTTTTTATTTCCGCGAACATTTCTCGTTTTGCCTTGCATATCGGGCAGATGTAGGGTGGTTCCTCTCTGAAAACCACGTAGCCGCATTGCTTGCAGTACCAAAGTTTTGGTCCAATCTGGACATGTTCTTCTTTTTCTTCGGCTGTTGCCGCAGGTTTTGTTTCTGCTGATGGTGTTGCAGGTCCGAAAGCTCTTGACTGTTTCTCCACTGGTCTGCGCTCGGGAACGGTGGGCAGCGGAGTTTTGCCTTCGTAGACGTCTGTGTTGACGTAGAGTCTGCAGTAGCATGCGCCGTATTCGGCGACGTCGGGGTCTCGGTAGTCGCAGGGGCAGATTATGTCTCGGTCGTAGTCGAAGTTGCCTGACGCGAGTCTGCAGGGGCATGAGGGGTAGCCGTAGCGTTCCTCGTTAACTCTTAAGCCGTCCAACAATCCTTGAAGCAGGTCGGGGTCGGAAACGAGGTGGTACCCGTAAGTTCGCGCGTCGGCTTCCGCTCTTTTACGGACTTGCTCGATGGTTATGGGCGTCAAAGTCCAAGCGTCTCCTTGAGCAGGTCTTTGCGGAACCCTGTTACTACGACTTTGTCGTCTATTATGGTGGTGGGGTAGCTTAGTGGTCCGCCTTTGTTTTGGATTTCTTGGCGGATTTTCTGTTTTTCTTCTTCGGTGCAGAGGTCAATGTCCACGTAATCGTATTCGACGCCGCTGTCTTTCAGGTACTGCTTGGTCATTTTGCACCAGACGCATGTGCTGAGCGCGTACAAGACAACCTTATGCTGTTTTTTTTCACCTTGAACTTTGGAAAATTGCATGGTCTCACTTGCTACCCTTTGCGTTAACGCGAATATAACTGTTTAGCTGGCTGGGCTGGCTTTGCAGGGTTCGGGGCTGGGGCGTTTGGAAATCTTTAATTGTCTGTTTTGAAGATAGTCTTTTTGGGATTGTTTATGTCAGAAGCGAAAAAGGCGGAAGAGGAAAAGAAGAAAAAATACTACTATTACGGAAAGAAAGAGAAAAAAGCCGAAGAAGTCAAGAAGTAGCGCTGCTGCCTAGAAACTTTGGTAGGCACCTTTTGTCGTGGACAGGGTCGAAGCGGTCAAGCTCACTTTTCTCCACGGGAATCACGATGCGGGACACTAAACCGTGCAGGCTGTAGGGAAGCCGAATCAGGCGCATGTCGCCCGCGGTCACCCACTCGTCAATCTGGAACCCCTTTTCTTTCACTTCCCGGGCCAGCTGACGCCGCTGTTTGGTGCTTAGCGCGTAGGCTTCAGGGTCGAACACATGGATGTGGAAGCCTCTGCCCGAGTAAACGATTTTCATGCGGGAAAACCGCTGTTCCAGATGCTCGTAGAGGCTTACGGCTTGTTCTTTAACCAGTTCCAGCTCTAGCTTGCAGAAGCTTAAGCCTTGGTGGCGGCGCATTTTGTCCGCGAGCGTGCCGTGGATGGGGCAGGTTATGTTTTCGGGGTCAAGGTCGAACGCGAGTTCCTGTCCTGTTTTGCGGTCTGCGCGGTCGTAGACGTTTCGGTCGTAGTAGGCGGCTTCAGGCAGGAAGTCGATGAGGTAATCGCGCACTTCCTTTAAGCGCTTGTACTGGTCTATGATTATGGTGGTGCCGGCGTCTTCGCGGTATTTTTCCAGGTAGATTTTGGTGTGTCTGCCGATGACCGCGGCGAACTTAACTTTGCCCCTGTGCTGTTCAAGCCACTGCTGCACTTTTAGGAGGCTGAACTCGGCTGTGTAGAACTGTTTTCGTTCCGGAAGGGTGGAGTAGCGCATGCCCTGTGGCAAATGGTATCTAGCCATGCGAACTATTGTAGGTTCTAGAGTCAAATGTTTTGTGGCGAGGTCATTTTTCTCCTTTGATGATGCCTATGGCTCCCAGAATAAACGGCATCTTTAACGCTGGCGAGATAAAATCGGCGTCTCGGGTTTGAACGTACTCTACTTTGCTTATGCCCCAGCTTTTGATGGTTTCAACTAGGTCGTTGATGTCGCCGAAAACCTGTTTGAATAGAAACTCGTCTTGGAAAGAAAACTTTCCGCCTTTCTTGACAACCCGTAATGCTTCGCGGATGAGTTCCCGCTTGTCTTTGGAGTCGCTGACCTCGTGGAAGACGAAGTTGCTAACAGCCGCATCGAAATGCCCGTCGTCAAACGGTAAGGATACGGCACTGGCTTTCTGGAACGTCACACGCTCGTTTGCGCCTTCAATCGCCGCGTTTCTTTCGCAAGTATTTTTCGAGTACTCCCACTTTTTACCCCAATAATCGATGCCGACAACTTGCGCTTCTGGGTATTTCTGAGCCAGCTTGACTGTGAGAGCGCCGTTTCCGCAGCCTATGTCTAGGGCCTTTCCTTTTCCGTTCCAATCCAGATTTGCTAGCACCAGTGCCCAGACGCGGTTTTGCACGTTTCCTCCCTGAGGTGAAAATTGGTACCGCACGTACAGAAAATACGCGGAAACCAGAAGGAACAGCACGGCAGGAATCACCAGAATCCAGAGCATAAAACCTAAGGCAAAAAGCGCAAGGCTTACAAAACCAAATAGGTAGATGATTCTCTTGGAAACCCAGTTACCGTACTCTGGTTTTGCCGCTATTTGGATGCTCATCTATTTTTCGTCCAATTTTTATGAGGCCAACGTTGGTATTTATAATTTTCAAGTTGAACGCAGACTTGAGCAGAAAGCCTAATATTTGGCTGTCGTCACGGATTATGGTTAGGTGAAAGTTTTTGCCGATAGACCCTGATTTTCAGAAGAACAGAAAAGTTGCTGGCGAACACAACGGACACAAGGTTTGGGGACCTGTAGAACCTCCGACGAAGCTGGGCATTCACGGAACCAACGTTGCGGTTGACTGGGACGTGTGTACTGGAGATGGCGTGTGCGTAGACGTTTGTCCGGTGTCGCTGTATGATTTGGTAGATGCGCCGGGGCATCCGATTTCTGAGAAGAAATCTGACCCTGCTCGAGAGCCAGACTGTATTCAATGCTTAGCTTGCGAGATGCAATGTCCAACTGGAGCCATAAAAATCACGCCTCCGTAAAGCGGGCAAAGCTCTGACTGTTGCGGTCTTTTCCTTTTTTTCTCAAGTCCACCTTTATTTTTTTTAACGCGCTGAGCTTTCAGTGTTCAACGTTCAGCTGTTCTTCCGTGTGCTTCTGGGCTAAGCGCATTTCCAATGAAACTTCTACGTGCTTCAGCTCCTCGAACTCTTGATTGATTTGAAGCTTCAAGTCATGTTCCGTCTGTAAGTCTTCATCCAGTTTCTTCTCTAACAAATCACGCTTTTTCTCAATGGATAAACGTGCGTTCATTTTTTTGGCTTCCTTTCACGTTTAGTTTGTTGGTTGCGAGAGAATTAAGGGTTTACCAAAATTAACCCCGAATAAAGTCAAAATCTTTCACGCCTCGGCGGTTTTGCTGGAAAACGGAAGGAATATTAGACCTCAGCTGGTTCATATGCGAGTGTAGCTACGCTACGCGGAAAGCGTGATTTTATGGACCTCAAAAACAAAGTAGTTATTATCACAGGAGCTTCCTCGGGGATTGGATATGCTGCCGCGAAGCTTCTCACTGAAAAAGGCGCGAAAACCGCACTTGTCTCACGTTCAAAAAAGAAACTGGAGCAGCTTGCCCAAGAGCTACCTGACTCGCTGGCGGTTCCCGCCGACATGACGAAACCAGCCGAAATCAAGCAGATGGTTAAGCAAGCCGAAGCACATTTCCACAGAATCGATGTGCTAATCAACTGTGCAGGTCAAGGATACGATGCGCCTGTTGAAACAACCGACATCGGCATATTCCAGCACATTTTTGAATTAGACGTGGTTGGTCCGCTTGTTGCCATGCAGCAGGTAATCACCCTAATGAGGCGTCAAGGCGGAGGAGCCATCATGAACGTAAGCTCAGGCACCGCGCTCATGTATCTGCCGAACAACGGGGCTTATTCCGCCATGAAACGCGCGTTGGCAAGCATCAGCCTGACCGCACGGGAAGAGCTAAAGCAGGACGGCATCGTTGTGAGTGTGGTTTACCCGTACATTACGCTGACTGACTTCGAGAAAAACACCATCAAAGACCCGTCGCTGCCGCAGGAAGAGCCAGCGGAAGGCGAATTGCCGTTCAAACCTGACACCGCAGAATACGCGGCGCAGAAGATGCTTGAGGGCTTAGAAAGCGGTGAACCTGAAATTTTCGCGCACGAATGGATGAAAAACGCCGCCGGAAATCATTAAACGAAAACTGGTCAGAGAAGAGCGAGCCTTGATTTCCCCAGAAAAACGGCTTACGCCTGCACATTCTCCTCCCATACCGTTTGTGTAATCTGAGTGGAAACAGGGCTACGCGAACTTTTTAGTAACGGTGCGTCACTTTGGATTTTGAAGACGTTTTCTGATCCAAAACAAGAATAAGAATCCCTACGATTAGACTTTCTCGATTGTGAGTTCCTGCATATGCTTATTGTGGGCTTCGTCTGACTCTATTCTTATCTTGAAATCCAAGACTTTATCAAACATCTGCTTTATCTTCTCTTCTACTTCGGTTGCAACTTGATCTGCTTCCCTAACTAACATTTCACTGGAAACTACCACATGCATGTCTCCAGTCAAGTATGGTCCCAGCTTCCTGAGGCGAATGCTATGCACTTCCTTTACGCCCTTAATGCTTCTTGCCATTTCACCAATTGCGCTAACTATGTCCCCACAACTACAGGCATCTACAAGAACCAAAGATGACTCCTTGAAAATCGAATACGCACCAACAAAGATGGCGCCAGCAATTAAAATTCCAGCAATCGAATCAGCATGCAAAACCCCCAAATACTTGCTAAAGGAAACACCGATGAAGACTGCCACCGAGGCAAGCACATCTAATACACCGCTGACACCGCCAACCCTGAGCGCGGCTGAGCCCAGCCTTCTAGAGGCTCTAGCAATCCAAGCTGACACTGCCAAAACCACTGCGGCAGCTACGGAGGCAACAAATATCGCGGTTTCTGCATTGGTGACCACTCGTTGCTCTATCCATGCGTTGTATGCTTCAAAAAGAATAAAGCCTCCGAAAATAGCCAAAATGATCGCTGCAACTAAGCTTCCGAGGGCTTCGATTCGATAGTAACCGAAATGGAATGTGCCATCGGGTGATCGCCCTGAAAGTCTTATGCCGATCCAAACTATCAGGAAGATAAAGGCTGTTGCAATCGATTGAATTCCATCTGCCAACAACGCTACGCTTGTGGCGAACGACGCCGCGATTACTTCAGCTATTCCGATAGCTAATACTATCAGGAAAGCTGTTTGAGCTATTGTTGCGCCTTTCTTTAAATCTCCTGCTGACATTCGCATCAACCTTTTACCGATACCTGGAATAAATCTAATTCAAGATACGTGTCTAATCAAGTTTCCCGCAGCTTGTAGCCTATTCGTCAATGCGGCGGCTACTCACAATGCCCAAAATGCAATATCTACCTGTGCTTCATGTGCAGGCTCACACTAACGAAAGTTACAAACGAGTTTCAAGCAAAATGCCCGATGTGCGGGGTAAGTTCGAGGATTGAATTATCCACTCCTTACCACTATAGAGGGGGTGTGTCCACGGCGCGTTCTAGCATGTTTTTATTCTTTAAATAAAAGGAGCTATCGACTGTTTTAAGCAGTTATCCTGCACTAGTCTAAGCTCCAGTTTAATCTATTTATAGAGGGGGTATAAGTTTTTCCGAGCGCTAGAGTGCACGCTTGATTCAGTATTGGATTCCTTCGGTTAGCTCGAAGTCTTCAGGCATCTTAACCATCTCAACAACGTTTACAAAGTCAGCCCTGTCCACAAGCTCTTTAGGTGCTAACCGTCCCGTCATAACCACAGTCGTTTCATCCGGCACATTATCAAGCAGCGCCAGCACGTCTTTAACGTCCAGAAGCTTCCACTGCGCCGCCAAAGCAACCTCATCCAGCACCAGCAAATGCGGCTTCTTATCCCGCATAACTTTCGCTGCGAAGTCAAGTCCTCTCTTAGCAAGCTCCTTGTCGTGGCTTTTGACGCATTCAACCGTGAATTTTTCGCCATCGAACTCCGCTGTTTTATCTTCCTCGCCCAGCCACGCTTCCCTCCCAAACTGGTAAATCTCGTAGAAAGGCGCAAGCCTGTCCTTCACAAGGTATTCCCCGATGTCGTCTCGCCACTTGAAAAACTGAATAATCACCACGCTTTTGCCGTGACCCACCGAACGCAACGCCAACCCAAGCGCGTTAGCAGTTTTGCCCCCGCCAGTTCCAAAATACAAGTACACGTAACCCATCTTTCCCTGTCACCTCCTCTAGGCTGGAAACGGACAATTCTGCGTTGGGCAACCACCCGCGTATTCAGATTCAGCCGAAACAAACTTGCCCTCTTTACCCTTGACCTCGCCAATGTACAAGACTTGTTCGGGCTTGCTGCCGTAACGGAACACCGTCACGCCTTTGCACTTAAGCTTCCAAGCCAAATCGTAAATCTCCCGCACGTCCTCCACCTTCGCGTCATTCGGCAAATTCACCGTTTTCGAAACCGCGTTATCCGTGAACCGCTGAAAATCCGCCTGCATCTTCACGTGCCAAACAGGCGCAATATCCAACGCCGTTACAAACAACCGCTTCACATCCTCTGGCGCACCCACCGTCTTCTGCACCGAACCCGAACGTGCAATCTCCTCAAGAAGCTTGGCACTGTAAAAACCCCTTGCCTTGGCGGTTTCCTCAAACAACGCATTCGTCTCAAAAAGCCTAGCTCCACCCAACACGTTCCGCATAAACGAAACCGCAAACAACGGCTCGATTCCTGAAGAGCAGCCTGCGATGATGCTTATGGTTCCAGTAGGCGCAACCGTCGTCACCGTCGCATTCCGAAAAGCACCATAACGCTCTTTCCAGACGCTTTTCTCAAAGTTCGGGAAAGAACCACGCGCTTCCCCGATTTCCCGCGACTTCTCATGCGCCTCCTCCTCAATAAACCGCATAACCTGCTCACCCAACCGCAACGCTTCCTCCGAATCATACGGCGCACCCAACATAATCAGCATGTCCGCAAACCCCATAACGCCCAAACCAATCTTCCGGTTCGCCCTCGTGATCTCAGCAATCTCCTTTAACGGGTAAACGTTCGCGTCCACCACGTTGTCAAGGAAGTGAACCGCGTTCCGCACCGTCTCCCGCAACTTCCCCCAGCTCAACTTCCCATCCTCAACCATCCGCGACAAGTTAATCGAACCCAAATTGCACGACTCATACGGCAGCAACGGCTGTTCACCACAGTTGTGGAGGTAAAAACCGTTAGCGTCAAACGCGTTTATCCCTGGAATCGCGGCGTCATAGACTTCTTCCGCGCCATCTGGCTTAACCTCGTCCACCGTCGCCACAAAACGCTCCCTGTTCAGTTTTCGCCTGTACGACTTCACCGCCTCCTCTAGTTTTCCCGCTTTGTCAGAATCGCCGAAACCAATCTTTTCACGAAAAGCAAAAATGTTCTCGCTGGAGATAACCAGCTCATGCTGCGGCTTGTGCCTGTACTCTTTGGTTCCTCCTTTACCATTCGGCATCCAAGCCATCCCTTCATCCCTGCGGTTAACGTAAATTCTCGAAAAGACGCCAAACCGCAACAAGAGACGCTGAACCGCCCGCAAAGTTGCCAAATCACTTTGTGCCAATCTTATGCTAACGCCTTTCGACTGACTTCCCTGAACAGAGCCATCAGCATCAAACAAGCCCTTCAACAAGCCTTTACAGAAACCCGAAGAAGCCTTTTCCATGCTTCTTGTAACCATTTTGGCTCCAGGCTTCAAACCAAGCTCAGAAGCCAACACCTTCAAGTACCAAGTAGCCATACGATATTCCCCTCTGCCTTTCACTTTCACCCAACCCTGAAAATCAGACCGATGCGGCATTCCCTCAGCGTAAGAATACGCCAACTCCCTCACTGCTTTCGAACCGCTTTCGCCCCAGGAAGAAAGAACAACCTTATCCTCCTTAACCGTTCCGTCACCCAAAAGCAACCCAACAAGATAACCCTCACCTTCCCCATACTTCCCCTCCCAACCATCCGCACCTCGATGATTATTCAAAACAACCCTGTCTCCCGCTTTCAAGCATCCCGCCTCAACCCACTCCGTCCCGACCCTGTATCTGGTCAACTCTCTAACCTTCAGAACCGGATGATTCTCCGTGAGCCGAACCTCAAAGCCTTCCCTAGTCCTAACCCTGAAAACCTGCTTCACTCCTGTCGAGAAAAATCCCTCTCTCGAACCATTCCACCCTTCACCATTAACAACCGCAACAAACGGCTTGCCCACTAAATCCTGAACCTGCCTTGCCCCTTCTCCCGTCATAACCCACGTCTCCGAAGTAACACAGGGATTCGTGGACTCAATCCGCCCAACTTCCGGAGTTGGATTATGACGGTTAATCTCGTCAATGAACACCACGCCTGGATCTCCGCTTGCCCAAGCAGAACGCGCCATCAAACCCCACACTTCCCGCGCTTTAAGCTGCTTCACCCTTTCACCGTTCCGCGGGTTAACCAGCCAATACGGCTGATCCGCTTCAACCGCAGCCATGAACTCGTCCGTAACCGCCACAGAAACGTTAAAGTTTGACAGCAGCGTCGGGTTCTGCTTGGCAACTATGAACTCTAAGATGTCTGGGTGATCCACACGCAAAATCCCCATCATGGCGCCTCTGCGTTTTCCGCCAGCCTTAATCACCTCTGTGGAAGTGTCAAAAATGCGCATGAAACTCACTGGGCCAGAAGCAACGCCTTTCGTTGACCTGACCAGATCGCCTTTCGGTCTCAGTTTGGAGAAGTTGAAGCCGACTCCGCCACCTGTCTGTTCGATGAGTGCCATGTTTTTTACGGTGGTGAATATGCCTTGGAGTGAGTCGTGGACTGGTAGGACGAAGCATGCGGATAGTTGGCCTATGTCGGTTCCGGCGTTGAAGAGTGTTGGGGTGTTGGGGAGGAATTCGAGTTTGGTCATCATTTGGTTGAAGGTTTTTTGGCTGGTTTCTGGGTTGTCGTTGTAGGTTTTGTCGGTTTTGGCGATGGCTTTGGCTACGCGTTGGAAGAGTTTGGTTGGGGTTTCGGTGATGTTTTCTTGTTCGTCTCGTAGCAGGTATCTTGCTTTTAGGACTTCGAGTGCGTTGACGGTTAGTTTGGGTTCTATGCCGAGGTTTTCTCTGAGGTTTCTGAGTTCTTCTTTTTTGTTTCTGAAGTCCTGGTATGCCTGTGCGACTTTTCCGTAGCCTTTTTCCTTCAGAACTGTGACAACCGTGTCTTGCACGTTTTCAACTGACGGCGTTTTCTCCTTGAACTTCCCTTCTAAACGCTTGACGACTTCGCGTGTTACGTTTAGGGCTTTTTCGCCGTCTCCAAGTTCAACCGCGAGAAAGGCTTTGTGAACGGCGTCTTTGATTCTGTCGGCGTCAAAATCAGCGGTTCTTCCATCTCGCTTTTTAATTTTGCTTAAAAACATAGCCTATCCAAATAGTTGTTGTTTTAAAGATGATATAAAGTTTTCAAAACTTGGTTGCGCATTGCCGTTTATTGCCGTTTTGCAAACTCGCTTTTCGCGGCTCCACAAACCGGGCAAGTCCAGTTTTCAGGCAGCTGCTCGAAGGGTGTTCCCGCTGGCACGTCGTGTTCTGGGTCTCCAATTTCGGGGTCGTACACGTAGCCGCAGACGCTGCATTCCCATTTTTCCATTTTTAATCCTCTTGTTGATTGAGACGGTGTGGAATCTTATAAACGTCTGCTGCTGGAGCTGGCGTTTTCGAGGTTAGGTTTTTTTTAAAAAACGAAGAGATTGAGGCTGAAGCGTGTTGCGGGGTTAGACTAGTGTTTTGAGTTGTGCGATGAGTTCTTGTCTCATTTCTGGGCTTTCTTTTATTTGTACGCGGGCTTTTTTCCAGTCTGCGCTGCATCTTCCGTAGCTGGATTGTTCGCCTATATACTTGTGGATGACTTCGTCGATTTTGCCTTTGTTCTCGTCTGTGACTTCCACTTCAGCTTCTTTTAGGACTCCGTTAAACCATTTCCAGCATCCCAAAAACTTCACCAATCTAACTTTAGGGTTGTGTGTGATATAACTTTTTTCAACGTTGCTGGTTGTCGAAAAGAAAGGGTGAAAAATGGGTGTTGCGTTGCGTTTAGGCTGGTTTGAAGGATTTTTCTTTTGGTGACCCGCAGATGGGGCATTTGTCTGGTGGTTCGCCTTCAACCGTGTTTCCGCAGACGCTGCACACGTAGTAGTCTACTTTTTCCATGGGCTTCTTGTTCTTTAACGCGTCGATTGCCTTGTTGTATAGTTTGGCGTGTATCTGTTCCACTTTGTTCGCCACGTCAAAACTCCATGCGGCTTGTTTGTTGCCTTCTTGCTTGGCGGTTTCTATGTATTCAGGATACATTTCTTTGAATTCGAAGGTTTCGCCGGAAACCGCGGTGTCCAAGTTGTCCAAGGTTGACTTGATTTCTCCTGTTATTCTCAGATGGTTAAGCGCATGCACCGTTTCGGATTCTGCTGCCGCTTTGAAGAGCTTGGCAACCTGCATGAAACCTTCTTCTTCGGCTTTTTTGGCGAAAGCTAAGTATCGCCTGTTAGCCTGTGATTCACCTGCGAACGCTGCTTTCAAATTCTCGTCGGTTTTTGCCATAACAAAAGTCTCCTAAAATAGTAATCTTCATGGTCAGTTATAAGCTATGCTGACGCTTAGCGCAACTTTTCTCTGACGCGTGAAAATTTGTCTATACCCCCTCTATATATAGATTAAACTGCAGCTTAGACCACTACAGGTCCTAGCCCGTTTGCGTAAAGAAATTAGATACAGTTCAGGAGAGGCGCCTAAACAGGCGGCGGATTCTTCGGTCCTTTCCGCCTTATCTTAAAAACAAGGAATAAAGAAGCCAGAATCAATGTTACCGCGACCCCAGCAATGACCGTTAACTGTAGGTCTGAAAGCGGCGCTTGTTGGGAAGGAGTTGGTGTCGGTGCGGGTGTCGGTGGGGGAGTGCCGAAAGCATAAATTGCATCTCCGCCAGCGGCATAAACTACACCGTCTGCGATAGCTGGAGATGAATCGGCATAATACTCGGTTGGTGAAAAGATGTAGTTCCATACTTCATTACCAGTTGAAACATTGAAAGCGAGTATTCTAACGCTGTCACTTATGTAACCTACACCATCGGCAATCGCTGGAGAAAAACTTGCTCCGGTTGCATTCCATATTTATGTTCCCGTGGAAGCATTAAGAGCATAAACGTTGCCGTCGATGGAACCTATATAAACGTAGCCGTTAGCTACTGCAGGCGAACTGCTACTGCTGCGGACGCCTAGAGTTGGATGATTCCATATTTTATCTCCGGTTAAAGCGTTTAAGCAGTAAATCCCATCGCGTCCGCCTACGTAAACACGCTCGTCAACAGCTGCGGGAGACGAATCCATATATCGTGAAGGTTCGTTCAAAGTGTAATTCCATATTTTGGTGCCGGTTAAAGCGTCAAGAGCGTATATGTTTCCGTCCCATGACTCGAAGTAGACGCGGCCGTAAGCAACCGCGGGGGATGAAGTTTCTTCGGTTAGATACTTCCATAGTTTACTGCCTATGGTGGCATTTAAGGCATAGAAGCTTCCGAAGGCGGAGCCGAAGTAGATTATGCCGTCAGCAACGCTAGGCGAAGTGTACCCGTGAAAGTCAGGGCAATCTAATTCTTGCTCTCCTATTGAAGCGTTGTAAGCGCTAAGCGGCGTGTAAACGTAGCCTTCATAGACGGCAGGAGAAGAATCCGGTATGCCTGATGGTATACTTTGGTTCCACACCTGTTGCCCGTTTGACCCGTTAACACAGTAAAGGTGGCCTACGTCGAGTAGGTAGACGCAGCCGTCTGCTACGACGGGAGAACCACCATACCCTTTTGGCGACGTCCATAGTACGACTGGCGTCGTCGTTAGTGCCGAGCTTGTTGAATAGCCTCTGTGGGCAAGGTCATGGTGGAACATCGGCCAGTCATCCCCGGAAGAAACAGCATCTACACTGAATCCTGTAGATGCAGCGCAGAACGAGGTTAAGAGGATAGCAGAGAGGATAATTACAGCCGACTTGAACTTTTTCGTGAGGAATCCCCATACAAAGTATGGGCGTATTGCGGATATTAAACTGTCTGTATCCTCAAACTAAATGCCACTGTGTTCGTCTCAAAAATTCATTTACAAAAAAGAGAAAATTTACGCTTTGATTTTCTCTGCAATTTGCTGCCCGAACTCAAAGCACTTCTTCAGGTCCTCCGCATCTGGAACGTACTTCACCTGTACTCTCTGCTCATAGACTTCGAAGCCTGCTTTCTGCGCAATCTCCGTCATGGCTTTCACTGCGCCGCCTCCCCAGCCGTAAGAGCCGAAGAACGCCCAGAGTTTGCCTTTAGGCTTCAAGCCCGTCGCGTAGGTCAGGAAGGAGCCGAGCGTGGGGAACATGCCGTTGTTCAGCGTCGGCGAACCCACAACCACGGCTTTTGCGTCTAAAATCTCGGTCATGGCTTCCGTGCGGTTTGCCGCCCGCAGCTTCAGAAGCTTCACGTCAACGCCTTGGCTGGCTGCGCCTTCGAGTATGGCGCGTGCCATCTTATCGGTGCTGCCCCACATGGTGTCAAAAACGATAACCACCTTGTTCTTGGAGACACCAGCGCTCCAGTCCGAATAAGCCTCAATTATCTTGGAAGGGTCGGAACGCCAGATTATGCCGTGGCTCGGCGCAATCATATCGATGGGAATGCCCATCTGCACAACCTCCTGAATCTTACGCGTTATGAGCGACGCAAAAGGCATCAGAATGTTAGCAAAGTAAATGGTGGCTTCCTCCATCAACACGTGCGCGTCAACCTCGTCGTCGAACCGCTCAGAACTGGCAAGATGCTGCCCAAACGCGTCGTTAGGCATGAGAATTTTGTCTTCCACCACGTAGGTGAACATGCTGTCAGGCCAGTGCAGCATAGGCGCCTCCACAAACTGCAGCGTCCGTTTTCCAAGCTTCAGCTGGTCGCCTGTTTTCACAGTTTGAATGTTGAAGCCGGCGCCGTAATGCTCGATGATGGCGTCTTTTCCCCGTGCAGACGCAATTATGACCGCGTTCTTCGCGTACTTCGTTATCACGGGCAGGCTGCTGGAGTGGTCCATCTCCACGTGGTTGACTATGATGTAATCTATTTTCGCGGGGTCTACAAGTTCGTAGATGTTGCGGAGCAGCTCGTTGGAGAACGTGTGCTTCACGGTGTCCACAAGCGCCGTTTTCTCGTCTCTAATCAGGTAGGCGTTGTAGGTGCTTCCTCTCTGAGTGACGTAGCCGTGGAAGTCGCGTATGTTCCAGTCGACGACTCCAACCCAGTTTATGCCCTCCGCCAAAGTTACTTTCATTTCTTTTTCACTCTTTTCCTGTTTTTACGTTGTAGATTGTTTTTACGCCGGCTTTGTCTAAGATTATACCAACAGGGCAGTTTTTCACCGTCAACTCATGAAGCCTCTGAATTCTATCCTCGGGCGCGTCAGCATTAATGGTGATGTCAAACGTCTCCTCAGTCACGGTGCCTGCCTCGTCAGTTTCCACCGCTTCCACCTTAACAGTTAACCCTTTCAGCTGAATCCGCATCCTCTTGGCCGTGTACACGCAGATTGTTGCGTAGCAGCCTGCATGGCTCATTACGCAGAGTTGAAGCGACGTCGGTCCAAGCCCAGTTCCCAGTTCTGGAGGTAAATCAACCACCACCGTGTGGGCGTATCCGTCGGAAAGGGCGATTTGGAAACCTTGAATCAACTGTGCTTTTGCGATAATCTTTTCCGAGTTTTCGTCTCCACCAGTTTTTGGTTCAGATTTGTTTTCCATGTTGTGTCAACTCGTATTTTCGTTAAAACCAGCAAAACTTCCATACTCAAAAGCGCTTATATGCATTTCGTCCAGCACGCCTTCAAGGGCGAAACAGGGCATCGCATTCACAAAGATAATATGTAAGGAAAACGCAGTATTGATGAAGCCAAAATCGGCTTATTGAAAATTAACAAATGGCGTTTTGGAGTAGAATGAAATGAGTTTGATACCTGACGACAAGAAGGCACTCTTAACAAACGAGTTTAAAGAGAAACTGGAGAACCCAGTGAAAATCCTCATGTTCACCCAGGAAATCGAGTGCAGATTCTGCTCGGACACACGGCAACTCGCCCAGGAGCTTGCAACGCTAAGTGACAAAATCACGGCTGAAGTTTACGATTTCGTGGCTGACGCCGACAAAGCCAAAGAATACGGAATCGACAAGATTCCCGCGCTGGCTGTCATCGGCAAGAAAGATTATGGCGTAAGAATCTACGGCATACCCTACGGCTACGAGCTGCAAACCCTGATAGACGCGGTCATAAGCGTCTCAAGAGGCAGAACAGACCTCACCGACAAAACAAAAAAGATACTCGCCGAAGTCACAGCGCCCGTGCACATTCAAGTTTTCGTCAGCTTAACCTGCCACCACTGCCCCGTAGCCGCGGCGGTTGCGCACAAGCTTGCTGTTGAAAGCGACTTCGTACGGGCGGACGTCATAGACGGCAGCGAGTTCCCTCAACTAGCTCAGAAGTACGCGGTCATGGGCGTTCCGAAAATAATAATCAACGAGAAAACCGAGTTCGTCGGCGCCTTCAACGAGGATTTGTTTGCGGAGTACGTGCTTCTCGGCGCGTTTTAAAAAAGGAAGTGCCTAGCATAAGCAAAACAAGCAGCAACGCAAGCGTTTCGCTGGTGTTCGTTTACAGCAAAGACTTCATGGAACGCGTAATACGCAACCTCATAAACGACCCGTGCT
>CAZPND010000035.1:0-16872 GCA_964587975.1 uncultured Candidatus Bathyarchaeia archaeon | reverse complement strand
CCGTAATCCAGCCCAAGTAAATGCTGAAGGGCAAACGCACAAACACCCTCTCTTTAAGCGAAACAGACGATTTGCCTATGCCAAGCCGCAAGTAAACCGCAATTAACGTTGCCAACAACGCAAACATCAACACTACAGACAGCACGATCTGGTTGTAGTGCCAAAGAAAAAGCCACACCACGTTTAAAAATGAGCTTAAAATAAAAAGAACGCCGATCTGCGTGAGAAACGGTTTTTCCCTCTGGCTTGGCAGCGCTTGGAAAACCACGAAAACAAACAACAACGCGTAAATCACTCCCCATATCGCGAAAACGTAGCCTGTAGGAGTCACCAAAGTAAAATACAGGTCTGAAACCTCAGCCGTGGTTCTGCCGTTCAACGCAAGAGAACTCGCCAACCCATTAACTACAACGGTTACTGCGAAAGCTAGAATGTTCAGGCTTTGCAATAGAATAATTTTCCTAGAATTTGGCATTAAATACGAGTTTCTGGAAATTTACATATAAGATTTTAGTGACATTTAGCTCATGAAGCTATTCTTTTCATTCCCACGTAGTTATTACGTGAATAGAACCTTGGTGTTTTCTGCATAGTAATGAATCATTCGCATAACGCTTGCTCAGCTGTCAGCATTGTTCTGAAGCGTTGCTAACGTGCAATTTTGATTTTAAATTCATAAATAATATCCATTAATTTCACCTAAAGCTCCGATATGCCTCCACGCAACGCAAGAAAAGCTCTAACTCCACTGATTATCAGCGTGTTGCTATGCATCGCAACCGCAGTTTCTTTAGCCACTGCAGCTTGGATAAACGGGTTGCCCACCGCGAACATGTACACCGAGGACCTGCAAGCAACAAACCATCGATGGGGACCAAACCACGCATACGTTGACGTCACCATATACAACAATGGAACGCAAAGTGTAAAGTTAAAAAGCGTCACAGTAAACTCTCAACCTGCCGCAGTAGTCTACATCGCTAGGTCAAACCAAATAAGCCACGGAGAATCAGCCGTCCTCAGAGTAGCAAACACGTTCGTTCCAGGAGCAACCTACAAAATAGCGTTTCAAACCGTTAAAGGCAACAGGTTCTTTTACGCAGCCACCGCATAACTAGTTTCTTCCATCTAAAAAATGAGCAGGTTAGGCGCAAATACGCCTCTTACCAAGAGCCTTACGCCTTAAATCGCTACTCGCCTTGCAAGGTAATTCTTAAATTCCCGCGTTAGCATCACATAGCAGTGATTTGAGGAATTAAATATGGTGGAATTAGATTTCGGTGGCGTGAAAGAGAACGTCATCACAAGACAAGAGTTCACAGTGGAAAAAGCCCAACAATCTCTGAAAGACGAAGTCATCGTCTCACTCGGATACGGCATCCAAGGTCAAGCTCAATCATTAAACATGCGAGACAACGGCGTAAAAGTCATAATCGGACAAGAAAAAGAAGGCATATTCAAAAAAGAATGGGACAAAGCAGTAGCAGACGGATGGAAACCAGGCGAAAACCTCTTCCCCTTGGAAGAAGCAGCCAAAAAAGGAACCATCAAAATGTTCCTACTCACCGACGCAGGACAAAAAGCAGTATGGCCAAAAGTCAAAGCCACCCTAAAAAAGGGTGATGCACTCTACTTCAGCCACGGATTCAGCATAGTCTACAAAGAGCAAACTGGCGTCATCCCGCCAAATGACATCGACGTGATTTTGGTGGCGCCAAAAGGCTCAGGAACCAGCGTCCGCAGAAACTTTGTTGACGGAAGCGGCATAAACTGCAGCTTCGCAGTGCACCAAGACGCAACAGGCAAAGCAGAAAACCGCGCAAAAGCCATGGGCATCGCCATCGGCGCAGGATACCTGTTCCCAACAACCTTCGAAAAAGAAGTCTACAGCGACCTAACAGGCGAACGCGGCACATTAATGGGCGCATTAGCCGGCATACTAGAGGCACAGTATAATACTCTCCGCGAACACGGCCACAGCCCCAGCGAAGCCTTCAATGAAACCGTCGAAGAACTCACCCAAAGCCTCATACGGTTGGTGGACGAGAACGGCATGGACTGGATGTACTGCAACTGCAGCGAAACCGCACGCATCGGCGCACTCCGCTGGAAAGAACGCTTCCGCAGCGCAACACAGCCCGTGTTCGACAGCCTCTACGAACTAGTCGCAGCAGGCGAAGAAACACGCATCGTACTCGAAAAAAGCAAAGCTCCAGACTACCGCCAGAAACTCGCTGACGAACTCAAAGAGATGGGTAACAGCGAAATGTGGCGTGCAGGAAAAACCGTCCGCTCACTACGCCCAAAACAACCAAAGAAAGAGTAAAACGCTCTTTACACACACCTTTTTGTTTCGTTTTTAATTTCGGTTTTAGTTCAGCGTAAATTACATGGGCACGCCATCAGTTTTGGTGATTTAGCTTTTACACAGCCAACATAATGTTTGCCTAAACTTTGAACATCATATTTGCCGTCTATTTGGATCCTAATAGAGATTCGATGCAGAAACTATAGAGGGGTAGGTCCCGCAAGCGCCTTGCAGCCTATTTAAAAGGGAGGGGGTCTATTCTCGCACAGCCTACTCATCGCATTTCACTCCAGTATGATTCGTGCATCCACTGTTTTCGCGCCTTTCTCATATGCCATTACTGGGTTAAGGTCTATCTCTTTTATTTCAGGATAGTCCATTATGAGTTTTGAAGTGTTCACTAGGACTTTTACTATGGCGTTTATGTCTGTGGGTGGCGTGTTTCTGTAGCCTTTTAGCAGTGGGTAAGCTTTGACTTCTGTTATCATTTCTTCCGCGTCTTGTTGTGTTATGGGTGCGATTCTGAAGGTGACATCCTTTAGAAGTTCAACGAAGATGCCGCCTAAACCGAACATCAGGGTTTGCCCGAATTGTGGGTCTTTGATTGCGCCAACTATAACCTCGGTTGATTGCGGCGCCATTTCTTGCACCAGAACGCCGTTGATTCGTGCAGCGGCGTTGTATTTTTTGGCGTTTTCCACGATTTTACAGTAAGCATCTTGAGCTTCAGTGGCGTTTTTCAGGTTAACCATGACGCCACCAGCGTCAGATTTATGGATGATTTCGGGAGAAACTATCTTCAAAACCACGGGAAATCCTATTTGTTCTGCAAACGTGGCGGCTTCTTTCTCGTTTTTCGCCAGCTTAAACGTGGTAACTGGGATGCCGTATTCCCTGCAGATGGTTTTGGCTTCTGTTTCCAAAAGCGCTTCCCTGCCTTCACGGCGAACCTGAGCGATGATTTCTGAAGTTTTCTTCAAGCCTTAACAACTTCCGGGAACTGTGCTGAGTAAAACATGCATCGGGTTTAAAATCGTTTTGTTACGGAAAAAATGTGTTGATGCCCCTAGCTTAGTTCTTGCAGCGCGCGCAGACGCTTAACAATGTTCGGGTGAGTCGATAATGCTTCAGCCAGCTTGTCCGTGAAAGTCAGCTTCTTAGAGATTATGTCCTGAACCAGCTTCTGGTCGGTTTGAGCGTTCATAGCGGCCATCTCGACTGCGTCAGCGCTTGCTCGGTCAGGATCAGAAATGAACAGGGCTTTGAAAGCGCTTGAGTTCGGTTTTTTCTGTTGAACTTTGTGAGCGTCATTTACTTTCCGACTCGTGTTAACTATTTTCGCTAATCCCGTGGATAGTTTCTGAGCGCCATTATCCACCACGGAAACGCTGTGCCGGTCGGCATAATACTCGCGTAATCTGCTTAAGTAAAGAGTAAACAGGTTCAGCACCCAAGAGAAAATCATGAAACCTATGCCAATGATTGCTCCACCGCTGTCGTCTCTGCGGCCACGGTACATCCCTGAAAGCATCAGCGAAAAGCCGATGTAGTAAAAGAGGGCTGGCAGGAAGGAAACCGCCATCATAACTTGCACGTCTCTATGTTTCAGATGGCCGAGTTCGTGACCTAGGACGGCTTCGACTTCATCGTCATTTAATGATTTCAATAATCCTTGAGTGACGGCGACGCGGTTGCCTGTTAAGGGTGAGCCGTAAGCGAACGCGTTTGGGAGTGGAATCTGGGATAGCATGAGTTTTGGTTTGGAGATTTGGCTTTTTTTGCTGATGGTTTCTACCATCTGGTGCAGTTGTGGGTTTTCGTTTTCTGGGAGTTCGCGGACTTTGTATATGGCGCCAACGAGGTATGGTGATATGAGCCATTGGATGATGTTGAAGCTGACTACCACTATTGCCAGCGTTAGAATGTCGAAGACTCCTGCGAGGCTCATGATTACGGTGAAAACTAACGTGGATAAACCGAAGATTATGGCTAAGGTTCCAGCCATAGAAAGCTGAAGTTTCCAGGTGTTCATGTTTTTATCTAAAAGTTGGATGGTTAACGGTTCTTAAAAATTTTATGTTATCCCCAATAATATAACAATCATCATTTCGGCAGGAAACACGGTTATGCATAACCAGCTTTTTCAACTCTTGTGTCCTGAAAATTTTCTCGCATCGGATTCGAGCCGCTTAAATAGCAACCTCACGCTATATTTCATAGCTGCAAATGGAGAACAACGCCAGTTGACGGACAAACATGAATGGCAACAAATCCACACGCTTCTCAAACTTGCCGAGATGGGTGCTCACAGGCGAACCGCCAAAATCTCAACCGAATATTTAGCTGAGAAACTGGAGATTTCACAGCAGACGGCATCTCGGCACTTGATAGAGTTGGAGCGTAAAAGGTGGATTCATCGGACGATAACGCCTGAAGGTAGCTTGATTAAAATTGATGATGCGGGCATGAAAGAGGTTCAGAAGTTATATTCGAACTTGCGGTTTTTGATTGAAGCAGCTTATCCGCCTTCAGTTACTTTTGAAGGAACAGTTTTCACTGGTTTAGGTGAAGGCGCATATTACATTGCGAAGGAGGTTTATCGGAAGCAGTTCATTGAAAAACTGGGTTTTGACCCTTATCCTGGCACGCTTAATCTTAAGCTTGAAACGGAATATGACCTTAAGACACGCGCGGAGTTGGAAACGTATCCTGCAATTGAGATTGAGGGTTTCAGGAATGAAAATCGAACTTTCGGAGTGGTTAAATGTTACCCTGCTACCATCAGCAATAAGGTTAAGGGTGCTTTGATTTTGGCTTTGCGAAGTCACTATGATGTATCAGTAGTGGAGATAATTGCGCCTGTTTGCCTCAGAAAGCATCTTAACTTGAAGGACGGGCACAAGGTGAAAGTGGAGGTTTTCACTCTTCCATAACGCTATGGAAAGGGCGAGTACGAGTAGCGTATTGTGTAGCGGGTTTCTGGTTTGCGCCTTGTAGCTAGTATGTAGCCTATCAGCAATCCTGTGCCGAGTCCACCTAAATGCGCGAAAATGTTTACGTCTGGTCCTGAACTGAGGAGTAACAGAAAGAACGCGTATACCAAAGCGCCAATTATTGATTGGCTGACGCTGCGTCTAGCGTAAACTGCGGCTCCACCGAAAAGGGCGAATATGGCTCCTGATGCACCAACAGAGGGGGTTAGAGGTGGCAGGAGAAACAGTGATAATATGTTTCCTGTTAGTCCGCCTAGGAGGTAGATGGCTAGGTATTCGGGTAGGGAAAACATTTCTTCGCTTCTTAATCCGAAGATGAGGAGAAAGAGCATGTTGCCTCCGATGTGTGCTATGTTGGCGTGGACAAACATGGATGTTAAAAGTTGATAGTAAGCGCCTTGAAAAACAAAAGCGTTTACTTGACCGTAAATGGCTATCATGTTAATGTTGGTTTCCAGAAAATTTCCGCCTGCAACAGAGGTGTAAATGTAAAATGCGATGTTCAACGCGATGAGAACGAGTGTGGGCTTAAATTTCTGGCTGTTAGGCATGACTTTTTACCTGGCAAAGTTTTCTATGATTTTCTGCCGTATCTTTGATGAGCTGTCTAATGCGTTTTCTTCGAATTTGCCGATTCTAACGACCTTCACGTGTAACTTGTGCTTGTTCACGTACGCTTGAACGTTTTTCTCCATATCTACTTGGTCGTAGCCCAAAGCGATTATGTCGGGTTTGACGCGTTCGATGACATCTCCGATGTCGAATTCTTCAAATCCCAGCACGGCGGCGTCAACCACTTTTAGGGATTCCACTAAAGCGCGTCGTTGGTTTTCGGACATTATGGGTTTTCGGCCTTTTGTTTTTTCCACTGTGCTGTCTCTTGCGATGATGACTATGAGTTCCGAGTTTTTGCCGCCGGTTTTCTTGGCTTCCTCCAAGAATTTAACATGTCCCAGGTGCAGCAGGTCGAATACGCCTGAAGCTAGGACTCTTTTTTTCTTTTCGTGTTCGTGGGCCATTCGAATTTTACCGCTCCTAACAGTTTTAAGGCGTCTAATAATCCTTCGCAGTACGCTATTGAGGTTAGGCTTGTTTCAAAGTTTTTCTGAGCCTTATAATACTTTGCGTCTTCTAGATAATTGGTGACGTAGCTGAGAATGCTGTTAACGTTTTCCTCGGTTACCGTTACAGCGCTTTTGGTTCGCTGCAGTTCCTTCAACACGTTTTCTGCGGAAGCTATGTATTTTCCCGTTAACGCTTCTAAGCTCATTTGGCCTTTCTCCTCAGGGTTTCAGGGGCATCTGCGAGTGTTATTAACGCTTCAGTTTCCATGAAGTGGAGTTCACCTGGAAAAATCAGGCTTTGCGGTGGGTCTCCGAAATCGTGTTTTGACAGGTTTTTTACGTAGTCGGCTTTTACGGTTGGGGTGTTGCTTCCGGCTCTTGCCACACCTACTGCGACTGTGGTTGGAGTAATTATTTCCTCGTTTCTTTTTTGTTCAATCTCGGAGAGCAACGTTAAGGCTTTGTTGATGGTTAGGAAGCGTTTTTCGGCGATTTTCAGGTCCAGCAGACAGAGCGTGTGTAACCCGAGTTTTTTGTTTTGGGCGATGACGTTGTAGGGGGTTTCGGAGAAGTTTTCGGGGAAGGGTACTGTAACGGTTTTTCCGAATTTGTAGTTGTGCAATCCTGAAAGGCCGATTATGGCGGAGATTATGCTTGCGCCGTGAACTATGCGGGTTTTGACTCCGCGTTTCTCCGCTTCAATGCGCAACGTCACATGAGTCGTGGCAATCAAAGGGTCACCGGGAACAAGGAAAACCGTTTTGCCCTTTTCTGCAGCGTTCAGCAGGAGTGCACCGTTCTCTTCTTCAAGGTTGTGTCTCTGGAGGAGATGAACCTTTTTACCCACAATCGCCTCGAAGCGTTCAACCGAGAAACCTGGAAGCAGATTCGTGTAAAGCTCCATGAAAACGGCGTCCGCGGTTTTGGCTTCTTCGACGCCGTTAAGGCTTATGCCCTTTTCATCATGCAACCCTAAGCCAACGAAGACAAGTTCCTTCAACAATCTGTCCCTCGAAATTACATTCAAACATCCAAACTTAAAGGTTCGTTCCCGTGGCGTTGTGACTGTCGTGTGATTTTTTGTCTATACCCCCCTTATTTAAAGGCGGAAAGCTCATGCGCGAATAGACCCCTCTATGGTTTCTGCAACGAATCTCTATTAGGATCCTAATAGGCGGCAAATAGATTGGATTGTAATCTGCTTAAAAGTTGCCACGGGTGCTTGGGGCTGCGGTATTCTAGAAATTGACTATCTGCTAGTTATAGTTGGATGCGGTTATGCGTGTTTGGAGGCGAGTTAGGTTAAGCCTTCAAGTGACTTCGTCACCAGTTCCTTGACAATCGTTTTGCTTATAACATCCTTCGCTACCGCGTTTGAAAAGTCTAACCTGTCAAAATACAGCCGTAAACTCTTGATTTTCAGTTTTTCAAAAACCAGAACCACCGCTTGGTTTGAACGAGCCGCTTCGCCGTCATGAAATTTCGCCTCAACAACATATTCTTCAAAGAACGTGTTGCCCTCAACCATAACGGTGACGGGCAGGAACTTAATCTCGGCGACGTGCTTGTACAGCCAATCGAGCCATTTTTCCCCGCCTTCTTTCCCGTTTAGTTTGATGCTGAGCAGCTCAATTTCACAGTCGTCAGTGAACTTTTCCAGTATTGCTTCTCGGTCTTTGTTTTCTAAAGCGTTGTCAAAATCCAGGGCAATTTTCCGCATCTCTTCTGATAAACTAGCCTTATCCATAATTAGCCAGCCTTCTACCTAAAAGATAACTTGCGCCTTTAAATAAACGTGCTGTTGAATTAGATTTAGTCTACATGTGCATGCTGAATCAGGTAGGCGCTCTGTTGTCCACTGTTTGGAATGGTTAACCTCTACAACCGTATCCAACGATGTCGTAGCGTCCAATTTGGTTGGATTATATTTTTAATCTCACATGCATGTTTATTTTTCTATTACTGTGCCGTTCCAGTAAATCAGCTTCTTATACGGAAGCGTTACGGGCAAGCTGTCGGTTTTAGTTTCGTAAACTATGTCGAGTCTTGTGCCGTACCTTTGGATGAGGCTGTTTGTAGCGTTCCATATAACTGGCGAGAGTGCGTCAGGTACGAATGCGCCCCATATTCCGTCGGCGGGTCCGCGAAAACCGTAACCGTAGTCGCTGGGAAGCACGTAAGCCGTTTCGGCTGGGAACTCTTCGTTGGGCGGACAAAGTTGAGTGTAATACCAGAACGCTTTTATGGCGCTTAGGTGTGCACGCGTGAGAATTCCGTATTCGGTTGTTGCGCTGTTGTTACCTGGGGCGTTGAAGACGATTATGTATTGGACTCCGTTTTTGTAGGCAAGCACCATGTCGTGAAAGAGCTGCAGGGGTCCTTCTATGAAAGGCGGCTGATCGTATTTCCACGTTATCATGGTACCCCAGTTTTTGCCAAGTGATTTCGCGGCTCCTCGACAAAGCGCCACAGCCAGCTGCCTGCTTTGGTTGCCTACGAACTCTCCGAAGACAACGTCGTAGCCTGCCAAGTAGTCATACCAGTAGAGCGCGTAGTCAGAAGTATAACGTGTAAGGTTGGGTGAGCCGTAATAATCAGAGTAGCCTGAGAGGAAGTAGCCCGTGTGGGTGATGAAAGCTTCTGCGGCTTCACTGTAATCTGTTACCTTCGGGAAGTCAGTTTTCCCTATGAGATCTATGAATTTTCCTCCTGCTTCGTCGAACACGTAGGCTCCCAGCAGTTTGTCGCCCCAACGTTCCTTGCCCTCCAGAAAGAATTGAGGGCTTGGCCCATTGGGCGGTAAGTAGGGTGGGTGAGTGGCTTCCACTGTGAATGCCACGAAGACGATGAAGCTGAAGCCTCGTTGGTACAGGTAATCGCAAACTCGCGACAGCTTAGCGGTGTCGGTGGTCACGTTGAGGGAGCCTAGAACAATGAGGTTAACGTATCCTTCAACGGCGTCAGCGATTTTGTAGACAGTTTCTTCATCGCCGAACCCCACGTCAATGCCCACGTACACTGGTTGATCGTCAGCATCCGATATGTTCCTTATCAGCAGGGTTGCGCCGATAAGCGTTACAAGAAGCCCGAAAACGAGAAGTGGCACGGAGAGGACTAAAATGTTTCTTCTAACTTTTTTCCCGTAGACACGGGACATCCTAAGGGGAAAACTCGTGTTCTGGCCTATCCTCCAGCAAAACATAATACGCCACAACCTCCAAAATCGCCAACTGAACCACGTAACCAGCCTCTCACGCCGTTACTTACTAGGTTGATTACCCGCTCCCTTTTTTAACCTTCTCACAAACCTTTGACTTCAAGCTCAGAAAACGACGCTTCACGTAGAACCGTTTGCAGTCTTACGTTTCTGTTTAGTGTTTGCGTTTCTTGAAATAGATAGTAAGACCTACGCCGATAACAGCAATCACTGCAACTACTATAGGCAATGTTAAGAAGTCTATTGGTTCAGGTGGAGAAGGCGTCAGTATAGGTGTTGGTAACGGTGTCTGTGTGGGCAAAGGCAAAAACGCTTTGGTCTTTATCAGGTTAATCTTACCCGTGTAAGGATTATCCAATAAAGAGCGTCCAACACCAAGTCCCACAAGTGCGCCGTCTGATGTTTCAATAAGCGAAGACAACACGAGAGGAAAAGTGCCGTCAGTACCAGTGTATTTTAGGTTTTTAACCCATTGTGTGTTGTTGTTTGAATCAGTTTTAACAATGCCTCCAGATGGTATGTTTGTGAACCTGCCATATTTGGAAGTCATTCCAGATTGCAGGTAGGCGTATCCGCCGTCACTTGTTTGTATCAAATTGGTTGCTGATTCTACACCAGTATGTCCATTATATCCATATTGTCTTTGCCAATCAGTAGCAGGAGCCAAAACAGATGCACCGCCCGAGGTTTGAGATGAAACACCTGTCAATAATTCGGTGCTAAGCAAGAGGATGACGGCAACAGCGAGAATAAGCAGCATCTCAATACTTTTACCCATGTCCGTTCTCCTGCAATATATCAGCCTGTTTTAACCGTAAAAGCGTTCTTGTAAATATTTCTTGACGCAACTTTTCTTGACTAACTCACTCATTATCGTCTGGCATGAGGCAGTAAGTCATCACACGTCAAAGTCAATTAGCCAGTCTCGCAGCAGCATTAAAGTTTAATCCATTTTCTTCCAACTCAAAATATGAAGTAGGCGTCAACATCTGGAAAAAGAGCCTAAAAATCGTAAATCAAACCATACTCAGCATTGCCTCTGAGAAAACTTTTAGAAGCAATCAACACTACATTCGATTTGACGGCTTATGATTTACGAATACGACGTGCTGATCGTCGGCGGCGGCATCGCCGGATTAGTCACCGCCCTCACCGCATCGGAAAACTGCCGCGCCGCCGTCGTCAGCAAAGTGTACGTTACGCGTTCCCACTCGGTTGCAGCTCAAGGCGGAATAGCCGCCAGCCTCGGAAACGAGGAAGAAGACCGCTGGGACTGGCACATGTTCGACACCGTTAAAGGCGGCGATTACCTAACAGACCAAGACATGGCTGAAACTTTAGCACGGGAAGCGCCAGCTGCCATCATCATGCTGGAACACATGGGCGTGCCCTTCAGCAGAAACAAAGCGGGCAAAATCGACCAACGCCGTTTCGGAGGACACACCAGAAACTTCGGAGAAGCCCCTGTCAAACGCGCCTGCTACGCCGCTGACAGAACCGGACGCGCCATAATGGACGCCGTCTACGACCAATGTCAGGCTCGCGAAGTGACGGTGCACAACGAAGTATTCATCCAAAAACTGCTGTTCGCGAGCAACCGCTGCTGCGGCGCTGCAGGATACGACATCGCAAATGGCAAGCCACTTATTTTTCACGCGAAAGCCGTGGTGCTCGCTACAGGAGGCTGCGGAAAAATCTTCAAAATCACCTCAAACGGGTTTGCGTCCACAGGCGACGGCTTCGGACTGGCGCTGGACGCCGGCGTTCCTTTGGAGGACATGGAGTTTGTTCAGTTTCACCCCACAGGCATCTACGGCTTAGGCATCCTCGTAAGCGAGGCAGCGCGGGCTGAAGGCGGCGTCCTCAGAAACAACGCGGGCGAAAGATTCATGGAGTGCTACGCGCCCACGCTGAAGGATTTGGCGCCTCGAGACCTAATCTCCCGAGCCATAATCACGGAAATACGCGACGGCAGAGGCATAGGCGGAGCCGACTACGTTCACCTTGACCTGCGCGAAATCGGCAAAGACCGCTTAGCCCAGAAGCTTCCCGAAGTAACGTCCTTCGTGAAAACGTATTTGGGCATTGACCCAAGCGACGCGCCGATTCCAGTGGCGCCAACGTGCCACTACATGATGGGCGGTATCCCAACCGACAAGAACGGCCACGTTTTGACTGATGAAAGTGGAGCGGTTGCTCAGGGTCTTTTTGCAGTGGGCGAGTGCGCCTGCCTAAATGTCCACGGAGCCAACAGGCTGGGTTGCAACTCGCTTATCGACCTTGTTGTTTTCGGCGGAAAAGTTGGTGCAACCGTAACCGCGCATGTTAAAGAAACCGTGATGCCGAAACTGCCTGCACAAGCGGAATACGACATAGAGAATAAAATACGCGGTCTCCTGGAATCGGACGGCAGCGAACGTGCGCCCGTAATTCGCGAAGCTATGCAGCGTTTGATGACTGAAAAATGCAGCGTTTTCAGAAACCACGACGCCTTGCAGGAAGCCTTAACTGAAATTCGCAGCCTCAAAAAGAGGTACGCAAGTTTAGCTGTAGCTAACAAGACGCGAAGATTCAATTATGAGCTGGAAGAAGCCTTAGAGCTGGGGAACATGCTGAAAACCGCTGAGGCCATGGTGTTTTCCGCGTTGCAGCGAAAAGAAAGCCGCGGAGCCCACTACCGCCAAGATTTTCCAGAGCGAAACGATCAGGAATGGTTGAAGCACACCATAGTTTACACGGCGCCTGAAGGTCTAACGCTGCGCTACAAGCCGGTCATCGTCACAAGGTTCCCGCCAAAGGAACGGAGGTACTAACCGTGGAAGTTAAGTTCAAAGTCTTCCGCTTCAACCCTGAAACCGATGAGGCACCACACTACGACGTTTTCACCGTTAAGGCGAACGCCAGCGACAGAATTCTTGACTGCCTAAACAAGATAAGATGGGAGCAAGACAGCAGCCTCGTATACCGAATGTCCTGTTCACACGGCATATGCGGCTCAGACGGCGTCACCATCAACGGGTCACCAGCTCTTGCCTGCCAGAAACTGGTCAAAGACTACGATTACAACAAGCAGGTGGTGATTGAACCGTTAAAGTTCTTTCCGGTCGTCAAGGATTTGGTCGTGGACATGGAACCGTTTTTTAAGAGAATAAAAGCCGCAACCTCACATAACGTTGACGGCACAGTAGCTGATGAGACGGAAAGGGAACACGCGCAGACGCCTGAAGAGCGCAGCATGTTTGATGACGCGGTTAAGTGTATTCTCTGCGCCTGCTGCGTAGCCGCTTGCCCCGTCATGCTTAAGGAAGACCCAGATTTTGTGGGGCCTGCAGCGGTTCTTCGGGCGCACAGGTACATTTTCGATACGCGCGTAGCCGACACTGAGGAACGCATGAGAATTTTGGAGAAGCCGCATGGAATCTGGAGCTGCAAAAGCTATTACCAGTGCACGCAGGTATGCCCAAAGCGGATTAAGGTTACGGAAGCTATATTGAAGACTAAGAAGAAAATACTTGAGCAACTTCATCCTAAACAAGAAACGGAGACTGAATGATGAAAACGCGGATAGAGGTTGACCCTCTTGGGGAAAAAGCGGTGCCTGAGAACGCCTATTTTGGCATTCAAACTTTAAGGGCTACAGAAAACTTTCCGGTGAGCGGAATTAAAGAGCCTGAAGTTTTCATCAAAGCGTACGTGATGGTGAAGAAAGCCGCGGCTTTGGCCAACGCTGAAGTCGGCTGGCTCGATGAAGAGCGGAAGCAGGCGATTGTGCAGGCGTGCGACGAGGTTCTCGCAGGCAAGCTGTTGGACCAGTTTGTGGTGGACGTTTTTCAAGCTGGAGCAGGCACGTCTTTTAACATGAACGTTAACGAGGTCTTAGCCAACAGGGCGCTTGAGATTCTGGGCAAACCTCGAGGCGACTACAAACGCGTAGGTCCCAACGACCACGTGAACATGGGGCAATCCACAAACGACACGTTTCCCACTGCCACGCACATCGCGGTTTTGACGGCGCTGCAGCCGCTGCTTACGGGGCTGGACAGCCTTGCAGACGCTTTCGAAGCGCAAAGCAGGAAACACCGCGGAACGGCGAAGTCGGGGCGAACTCACCTGCAGGATGCTGTGCCCGTAACCATCGGGCAGGAGTTCGGGGCGTACGCTTCGGCGCTGCGAAACGCCACTGGACAGCTGCGTGAAAGGCAGAAAGGTCTTTACGCGTTGGCGTTGGGCGGCACCGCAGCAGGCACGGGAGCGAATGCGCACCCGAAATATCGGCAAAAAGCAATCGGGAACTTGCAGAAGATGACTGGTTTTCCGTTGAAGCCTGCTGGGAACGCTTTTGAGGCGTTACAGAGTTACAGGCCTGTGCAGGCGGTGTCTAGTGGGCTGAGGGAGTTGGCGTTGGAGCTTATTCGGGTGGCGAATGATCTGCGTTTGCTTTCGTCTGGTCCCACGGCGGGGTTGGCTGAGATTGTGCTTCCGCCGGTGCAGCCTGGCTCGTCTATAATGCCTGGGAAAGTTAACCCGGTTATGGCTGAATGCTTGGACATGGTGGCGTTTCAGGTGGTGGGTAACGATTTGGCGGTGGCGTTTGCGGTGCAGGCGGGTCAGTTGGATTTGAATGTGATGATGCCTGTGATTGTGCATAACGTGCTTTTTTCCATCCGAATCTTGACTAATTATTTGCCTGTTTTCCGGACAAAATGTGTTGAGGGCATAGTGGTGAACGAGAAGCGGTGTGCTCAGTATTTGGAGAAGAATCCTGCGTTGGCAACGTTTCTGTCGCCGCACATTGGTTATTTGGAGGCGGCTAAAATCGCCAAGCAAGCGTTGGAGGAGGGTCGTTCCGTGAAGGAGGTTGCTTTGGAGAAGGGGTTGCTTAAGCCTGAAGAGTTGGAGCGGATTCTTGACCCGAAACGGCTTATAAACGAAAAGGATGACACGTAGCTGGCGCTTGGTGCCGGGTTTTTCTAGGTGGTTATTCCGTAAATGCTGATTTGAACGGTTGCGTCTGTTGATGCGGAGTTGGCTTTGGCGTCAATCAGGATAGTCCAGATGATGCTTTGCGAGGGGAACAGTCGCAGCATGTCGTCATCGCTTAGCCACAGTGACGTGCTGTTGGTGAAGGTTTTTTCCACGCTTCGGGAGACCGTGTTGTCAAGGAATTCCAGGCGGAACCTTACCGTGATGGTTTCGTTGCTTGCGAAGCTGCCTTCCACTTGGATTTTAGGTTTAAAGCTTGAGATCGTGTCTGGTCTCAGCTGAAACTCTCGGGTGTCTCCGTATTCGCCGTTTACGCCCACTTGGATGCCTAGGTTTTCTTGTTTGAAAACTGCGCCGGTGCCGGAGATCCATATGCTGAAGGGATTGTAAATTTTGGCTGTCCAGTTGCCTAGGAAGCTTATGCCGGCTGAAAGCACTGGGGGCGTAACCGCGGTTTCGCCTAAATCTATCGCGTAAAGTTGGTCGGGGTAGTCTGTGAATGATTCGAACACTATTCCTGACATTAGGGTTTGATGCATTGAGCCGTTGAGCAGGAGTCCTGTTTGATTGTGTACGGCGTCGTTTTCACCCATCCACATTCTCAGGTCTTGCAGTTGGCTGTCGGAGAATTCTGCGAGGTACTCAACTGTTATGCCGACTGAGTTGTCGGGGATGTTGAAGTAGCAGCGGCTGATTTGCGTGCTGGCGTAGGAGCCTGTGCCGTTGCCTGTTGGGGTCCTGAACGCTATGCTTTCTTTGGAGTTTACGAAGCGGCAGTTTTCCACTTTTGTGCCTTCTGTCCATGTGTTTGTGTTTGCCAGTTCGAGTGCGGTGGTGCAGTTTATGAAAGCGGTGTTTGTCACGGTTGTTGCGAAGGAGTTTTCGATTCTTAGGGTGCCGTTGATTACGGTTAAGCCTTGGATTATGTTGTTTTGTGAGAGGGCGTAGTTGTCGCCTTTCACCAGTATTTTTTGGTTGTTGCCGATTATTATGGCGCTGTCGCCGATTATTTTGGCGTTTATCTTGTTGTTTACTTGGATGTCTGCGTTTAGCGCGTAACTGCCAGGCTTAAGGTAAAGCGTGTTTCCTTCTGTTAGGGCTTGGTTTATGACGGTGGCGGCGTCAGCTGAGGTGAAGTCTATTTTGCCGGTTGCTTGGTTTTTTGCCTTGTACGTGTCGCTGTCCTGAAAAATAACGTAGTCGTATATTGCGTCGTGTGCGGCGTCTTGCAGTGCTTGTCTTTGGTCAAGTATCAGGATGGTGTTGGCGGCTGAAAGCGCAAGAACTATTATTAAAACTGCGGCTAGCAGGCGTTTGGAGAGGGTTATTTTCATGGTGTTTTCTTCCCGAAGTGCTCCTTTCAGGGTATGGAATTAGATGTAGATGGTCATTCGCTAAAAAAGGTTTATCATAATCTGACCGTTTTAGCCTGAAATGAAGATGATGCTGGTCTGCTCTTTTCTATGGTGGGATGAACGTGTTCTCGGGGAGGTGGTGGTACTGGTGCTCGGAAAAACTTATGCCCCCTCTATATATAGATTAAACCTGTGCTTAGACTAGCTCGAGATAGCTGGGTGGAACAGATTGTAGTTTCATATGTGGGAAACGATTGAATCCGCAAACTGGTCGTCATATTTGCATATTTGGTTGGATGATTGAGGTTCAGGGCTATTGGGAATCATGGCCAGCGAACGTAGTTTGGAGTTATTCTGTATGTTGGCGTGTCTGCGGCTACGTACACGTATAGAGTGTTTCCTTCTGAAAAGATGTTTTCAGACTCTTGGTGTTCCCATTTTGAGAATTGCCATCCTTCGTTTGGGTTGAAGAATGGAGGTCCGGCGTTGGTTATTATTTGTGGGACGGATATGGTTGGTTTGTTCCCAAGTACCAGTAGAAATTCATGCTTTGCTCCTTGTAAGTGGTTCCATCGACGGTCATCTCATAATTCGTTATGTCTGCGCGAGACGAAAAACTGATGGCGTACTCGATAGGGGTTGTGAAGGGGCAGATTAAGCCTGTCGAATAGTATTTTGTGGTTTGGTTTAGGTTGTAAACGTCTATGCCGACGTTAAATTTTCCAATCTTGGTGTTGAGCGGTATCATCGGGAGAAAGGTTATTGTTTTTACGGTGCCTGCGGCTATTTCCAAGGTTGAATTGCTATTCGGGATTGCCATCATGTTACCGTTGGGTTCTTGAATCTGCATTATTACGAACACTGTGTCGTTTTATAATTGGTTGTTTTTTACTTCGGCTAATACGGTGACTAGTCCTGGCGTATCGTTGGATGGACTGGCGGTTACCGTTGT
>CAZPND010000034.1:0-16883 GCA_964587975.1 uncultured Candidatus Bathyarchaeia archaeon | reverse complement strand
GAGGCGGAGAACCTTCCTAATCACTACAAAGCCGTTGAGGCGAGGTTTAAAAAATGAAAAAACAATGCAAAAAATGGCTGGACGAGAAGCTTGCTCAGATTGAGGCTCTTGAAAGCTACGCCCCTGAAAAAACCATCGAAAACGCAGCGAAACAGTACGGGCTTTCACCCGCTGACATCGTGAAGCTGAACTTCAACGAAAACCTGTACATGCCGCGGGCAAAGCTTGTTGCACTCCTGAAGCAGGTGGCAGAAGAATGCGACTTAAGGCTCTATCCGCAGGAGGAAGAGGAGAAGCTGCGCGAAGCCATAACCGAGTACCTTACGCTGACGCGGGGCTGCGTTGCCGTGGGGAACTCAAGCGACGAAGTTATGGATCGAATCACGCGGTTGTTCTTGGAGAGAGGCGACAGAGCGGTCACGTTCGCGCCAACGTTCAGCGTCTTCGGGTACTGCGTGAAATATCAGGGCGCCGAGTACGTTGCCGTGCCGCTTCAGAAAGAATTCAAGCTTGACGTTAAAGCGATGCGCGCGGTGTTCACGCCTGAGGCGAAGCTGCTTTACCTGTGTTCGCCGAACAACCCGACAGGTAACCAGTTTGGGCAGGACGCGGTTGAGGCTTTGATTGAAGAGTTCCCCGGCATAGTGCTGGTGGACGAGGCTTACGGCGAGTACGCGGACTACTCCGTGGTTCCCTTGATAAGCAAGTACGAGAACCTAGTGGTGTTGCGGACGTTCTCGAAAGCGTTTGGTTTGGCGGGGCTTAGGCTTGGTTACGCGGTGGCTAACCCGTTGCTGGCGAGGGCGATTAACAAGATTCCCGCGCCTTACGCGATTAACACTGTGACGTTGACCATGGGCAGGAAGCTTCTGGAGAACGTTGGCGTGATGCGGGAGGCTGTTGCCGCGTTGAAAGCGGAACGGGGAAAACTGATAAACGCGCTGAACGAGATAAAAGGGGTGGAAGCGTTCGATTCGCGGGCAAACTTCGCCCTCTTCAACACCAGCAAGCCGTACGAGGACGTTTACGTGAACATGCTGAAGCGCGGCTTAGTCATCAAGAAGCTTGGCAAGCTCTTGGAGTACAAGAACTGCCTCAGAACCACGGTCGGGTTGCCCGACATGAACGCCAAACTCCTGAACGCGTTACGTGAGTATTTGGGTGACGAAGCATGAGAAAGGATGAAGTGTACAGGAAAACCAAGGAAACAGAAGTCAGCGTCAAAGTAAACCTTGAAGGAACAGGAAAAGCCGCCGTCGACACGGGCGTGCCCTTCCTCAACCACATGGTCACTTCGCTGGCCACACACAGCATGATAGACATAACCGCCAAAGTCACGGGTGACCTGAGGCACCACTCGGTTGAAGACCTCGCCATAGGCTTAGGCGAAGCACTCAGCAAAGCGTTAGGCACCCGAGAAGGCATAACCCGCTTCGGATACGCAGCGGCGCCCATGGACTGCTCCCTAGCGTTTGCAGCCGTTGACCTTGTGAAACGCCCCTACTTCAAAATAGACCTGAAACTGCGAGGCAAAAAAATCGAAGACATGCCCACCGAAGACATAAACCACTTCCTCGAATCGCTGACAACCTCGCTGTGCGCCAACATCCACATCTTCGTGCAGTACGGCAGCAACGACCACCACAGAGCAGAAGCCGCCGTAAAAGCCCTTGCGCTCTCGCTGAGGCAAGCGGTAGCCCTAGACCCGAAACGGAAGGGCGTGCCCAGTTCCAAAGGAGTAATCTGATGCCCGAAGCAGCGATATTTGACTATGGGGTAGGCAACCTCCTTAGCCTAAAAACCGCCTTGGAAAAAGTGGGGTTAGAAGCGGAAATCACCGTGTCACCGCGGCAATTAAGCAGCGCCGACGCCATCGCGTTGCCGGGGGTTGGGAACTTTTCTGCCGCCGCCACCAAACTCGGCGCAGTTGAGCAGACGCTGTTGGACGCGGTTGAAAGCGGCAAGCCGCTAATAGGGATTTGCCTTGGCTTGCAGTTGTTCTTTCCAGAAAGCGAGGAAGGGCCAGGCGAGGGCTTGGGGCTTTTCGAAGGCAAAAACGTGTGGTTGAAAGGCGCGGTGAAGGTGCCGCATATGGGTTGGAACACGCTTCGAATAGTGAAGCCTGCTGGGCTTTTCGAGGGCGTTGCTGATGGCTCATACGTGTACTTTGTGCATTCGCTTTACCCCGTGCCCGCCGATAAGCAGATTGTGGCGGCGGAAACAGAGTACGGAACCACGTTCACTTCAGCCGTAGCCAGCGGAAACGTGTTCGGCACGCAGTTTCACCCCGAAAAGTCAGGCGACATCGGATTGAAAATCCTGAAAAACTTCGCCAAGATAGTGAAAAGGTGACCGTGATTGCAGTTGATTCCAGCAGTGGACTTGATGGACGGCAAAATCGTCAGGCTGACGCATGGCGACCCTGAAACCGCTAAGGTTTACAACCAGTTCGGCGGACCAGTGGAAACCGCGAAGAAATGGAAGGCGGAAGGCGCAGGAAAATTGCACATCATTGATTTGGACGCGGCTTTAGGCACGGGCGATAACTTGTCGGTCATAGCGGAAATCGTGGGAAATGTGGATTTGCCCATCCAAGTTGGCGGCGGAATACGCAAAGTGGAGGCGGCGGAGAAACTGCTTAAGCTGGGCGCCAGACAAGTCATTCTCGGCGCTTTGGCGTTCAGCGACCCTGAAGCGGTAACCCAAATCCAGCGAGAGTTCGGCGCGGAGTCGGTGATTGTGGCTTTAGACAATAAGGATGGCAAGATAATGGTTGCAGGTTGGAAAACCGCGACTGGAATGGGCATGAAAGAGGCGCTGGAAAAGTTTGCTGCGCTCGGCGTTAAGGCGTTTCTGGTGACTTCGATAACTAGGGACGGCACGCTTTCAGGTCCAGACCTTGACACGCTCAGGGAAGCATGCCAGTACGCTGGCGTAGCAATTATCGCGGCTGGAGGCATCGGCGGCTTGGAAGACTTGCGGGCGCTGAAGCGCGTTGGCGTGGCGGGCGCCGTTATCGGCAAGGCCTTGTACGAGGGTAGGTTCACTTTGAAGGAAGCATTAGAAACTATAGGAGAACGATAGAGATGCCGTTAGCAAAGCGTATAGTGCCCTGCTTGGACGTGACCTGCGGCACCGTCGTCAAGGGAATTAACTTCCTCAACCTGAAAAAGGCGGGCGACCCTGTTGAGTTGGCAAAGCGCTACTCTGATGAAGGCGCTGACGAGTTGGTTTTTCTCGACATCACCGCTTCTTCGGATAATCGGGACATACTGCGGGGCGTGGTCGAGGGCGTAGCCAGAGCGATTAGCATTCCGTTCACGGTGGGCGGGGGAATCCGCAACGTGGCGGACGCCCGTCTTGTGCTGTGCAGCGGTGCGGATAAAGTTTCGGTGAACACGGCGGCGGTGGAGAACCCGCAGGTGATTACGCGGCTTGCGGACGTGTTCGGGCAGCAGTGCGTAGTGGTGGCTATAGACGCGAAAAGACGGTACGAGCAGGCTGAGGGCAGGATAACGGTGGAAACCCGTGACGGTCCTGTCTGGTTTGAGGTTTACACTTACGGCGGAAGGAAGCCCACGGGCATAGACGCTGTTGGCTGGGCGGTGCGGGCTGCGGAGCTTGGGGCAGGCGAGTTCCTGGTGACTTCGATGGACAAGGACGGCACCGAGGACGGTTACGACATTGAGTTGACGCGCACCATTTCGGAAAAGGTGAACGTTCCGGTCATAGCGAGCGGTGGCGCAGGGAAACCTGAGCATTTTGTTGAAGTGTTTACGGCTGGGAAGGCGGATGCGGCGTTGGCGGCTTCGGTTTTCCACTACAACAAGTATCCCGTTCCAGTTATCAAGGAGTTTTTGCGCAAACAGGGGGTGATTGTTAGACCTTGACAGATGAAGATTTGCTGAAGAAGCTGGATTGGAAGAAGGGCAACGGCCTCATCCCGGTGGTTGTGCAGGACGCGGGGTCTAAAGCGGTGCTTATGGTGGCTTACGCCAACGAGGAAGCCTTAGAGAAGACGTTTAGCACAGGTTACGCGCATTACTGGAGCCGTTCAAGGCAGAAGCTGTGGATGAAAGGCGAGACTTCGGGGCACACGCAGAAAATCAAGCGCGTCGTGGCGGACTGCGATTACGACACCCTATTGTACGTGGTGGAGCAGAAAGGACCCGCATGCCACACAGGCGAATACACGTGTTTCCACCATGAGTTTGAGTGCTAGCTAATAGTTTTTAAGAAATAACCCCTCTTATTCTTTAGTGTAAAGTTCACCCCAGAAACGTTTTAGCAGGAAAAAGGTGAAAGTTGAATGTTGCTGCATGAAGCCATGCTTTACGAAAGGCAGAAAGACAAGAAAGTAAAATGCTTCCTGTGCGCGCGCCGATGTCGCATAAGTGACGGCGCAACAGGGTTTTGTTTAGTGCGGAAGAACGAAGGCGGCACTCTTTTCTCGCTTAATTATGGGAAGGTGGTTTCTGCGGCTGTTGACCCGATAGGCAAGAAGCCACTCTCACATTTTAACCCGGGCGCGCAGGTGATGTTTATCGCGGCGGCAGGCTGCAACTTCCGCTGCAAATTCTGTGACAACTGGATGGTGAGCCAAGACACAGAGGTGGCGGGCAAGAATTTTCCCCCAGCGGAAGTCGTGAAAGCGGCAAAAAGCAGGAACTGCCAAGGAATCAGCTACACGTACACCGAGCCGACGATTTACATGGAGTACGCGTACGACACCGCGAAAATCGCGCATGATGCGGGGCTCTTCAACACTTTCGTAACCAACGGGTACATGACGCCTGAAGCCGTGAAAACCATTGCACCGTACTTGGACGCGGCGACGGTGGACTTCAAAGGCGGCGGAGACCCAGACTTCTACAAAAGCTTTTCAGCTGTCCCGCGTGTGGAACCGATTTACGAGGCGTTGAAGGAGCTTAAGCGAAACGGCGTGCACATAGAAATCACGAATTTGGTGGTTCCGAAAATCGGAGACTCCATGGATAAGATAAAGGAGATGGCAAAGTGGATCAAAGACAACATAAGTCAAGACACGCCTTTCCACCTTTTGCGCTTTCACCCCGACTACAAGATGACAACCACACCCGCCACAACCGTGGAAGAGATGGAGAAAGCGTACATGACCGCCCGAAACGCAGGGCTGCACTACGTTTACCTTGGAAACGTTCCCGGGCACCCATCCGAGAACACCTACTGCCCAAAATGCAACGAACTTTTAATCAAACGCTACAGCTTCGAAATCACCCAGTGGAACCTGACCAAGGACATGCGCTGCCCCGTGTGCTCAAACCCGATTCCGATAAAAAGAACGCTGCATCAGAGCGGCGGGTCCTTCCCGTACGCACTGTTTTAGTACGCCGATAACGTTGATTTACGCCCAGAAACTTTTGGAGTACTCACCTAAAACGGCTTGGTATATCGCCTTTGTCTGCAAGGCTATTTTTTCCCAATCGTACTTCTCCTGAACCTGCCTGTACGCGTTTTCTCGGATGTAATTCCTGTAGTTTTCATCCAGCAGAATCTTGGTTATTCCCCACGCCAACGACTCAGAGTTGTTCGGGTAAGCCTTGAACCCTGTTACATCGTGCTTCACGATTTCGGACAAGCCTCCTGTGTCGGACACCACAACCGGGCTTTTCGCCGCCATCGCCTCCAAGGCAACTATGCCAAACGGCTCAAACAGCGAAGGCACAACCGAGACATCCGCGCATTTCTGCAGTCTAAGCAAGGTCTCGTCATCTGCGAACCCCACGAAAAGCACCTTATGCTCCAAGCTCATGCTTCGGACAATGTTCAAAAGCTGCTCTTTCATGTAGCCGCTGCCCACAATTATGAATTTGGCGTTGGCTTTCCCCAAAACTTTAGGCACCGCATTGATTAACACGTGGATGCCTTTTTCGTAAACAAGCCTTCCAACGTAGAGCACGATTTTCTCTTCCGGCAACGCGAACTTAGCTCGGAAAGACGCCAAGTCCGCCTCGATTTTATCGTAAACGTTTATGTTCACGCCGTTAGGAATCATAACCAGCTTGTCTTCGGGAAGCCCGAAAGCCCAACGGACATGAGAAACCATGTAATCGCTGCAGCATATTACCTTCCACGCCTCATACGTAAGCCACGCTTCCGTCTCATGAATCATCTTTTCCGTATTAGTGTGCAGTCCATCCCTTCGACCAATCTCCGTGGAGTGCATGGTAACCAAAAGCGGCTTCCTGAAAACGTGCTTCAACCCTATACCAGCAGTCGCAACCAGCCAGTCATGAGCGTGAAAAACGTCAATCTTAGCCCCCAACTTGTTCACGATAGCAGCAGCCTCTTTCTGCATATTCAAGTTCATCAAGTAAACCCACGTGGCGAAATCGGGTGCAGGATTTTTGTAGGAATCTACACGGTAAACGTCCACTCCTTCAATGACTTCGTGTGCAGGGGCACCAGGAAAATCGCAGGTCACCACATAGACTTTTACGCCGCTTTGCGCTAGGCTCTTGGATAAGAAAAACACGTGAGGCGATATTCCTCCGATTACTCTAGGCGGAAACTCCCAAGTGAACATCATAACGCTTAACTTTTTTTTCATCTGCTGCTTAAGCCTCCAGCCACACCGGCGTATAGCTCCAAAACGTCTTTTATCCAAGAGTCCGTGCTGGGCGAAACAACCTTCACCTTTTCGTTAGGAACATTGAATATCCTAACGACCTCGTCCCGCATCCATTCTGATTTCACGCTTACCTTTTTGGCTTCGTAAAAGCCCAGCCACTCGATGCTTTTGATGGACATGTTATAAGGCGTATTCGAATTTGGAGAACGATGATCCTCTAGGCTCTCCACGGAGTAAACAAAGGGCACGTCAAGCGCGTTTTTCAAGGTAACCGCAGCAGGTATGAAATGCCAGTCATAGACGTTTATGAGGTCAACCTGCTTAGCCGTCTGATAGTATATGTTTGCAGCGGCTCTTTCCACCTCCTGATTTAGAGTTAAAATCCACGTTAAAACGCCGATGTTGGCGTGTACTGGGCTTGCTACTCTGACGATTTTTACGCCGTTTGCGTCTTCAACCGCTCCAGTCAAAAAATCATGGTACGTAACAACGTAAGTCTCAACCTTGCTCTTAACAAGCTGCGTTGCCAACGCGCTTATGTATTCCGCGAGTTGACCCACCACTCGTGGCGGATACTCCCACGAAAAAAGTATGACGCGCATCGCCTTTCACTACGTGAAAAGGGAACAAACTTTGATTATTCCTCGCGCGTTAAGATAATACCGTTTTTTTCCTTCGTTGTCAACAAAGCTTTCAGCAAACCCTTCAGCCTTGTACTTGTCAAGTATGCCCTCAATCTCGCCTTGATCCCGCTGCAGAATCCGCGCCACCTCTTCGCCTCGCCTAGCCAAATCAGCCGCAGTCGCACACAAGTTGTGCAGAGTTTGCAAAACCTTTTCTGGGAACGGAAGCTCTTCCCTCATTTCATGCGCACCTTACCTGCAAGTGACTATTGCTGGCTTCTCTTATAAACACATGCACAAACCGTTTTGCTCAGAAAAGCTTAACCGCGGTCTGCACCTGCCTGCTCAGCTTCTCGAATCGCTTCTCAGCCACGGCGATTATCGCTTTTCTTAGCGCTTCACCCTTCAGCGCTGAGGTTCGGATTTCTCTCAGTTGACGCGACAAAACCGCATCCTGCAACGAATGTTTTGTCCAACTTTCAAAATCTCCTCGACGATTGTGAAACTCTATAGCTTTTATATTGACTTTTTTGAACGCCTTTATGAAACCTTTGAGACTCCAGGTCATAGCGCCTGTGAAGTATTCTTCACCTATGTTCGTACAAAACAGGAAAGGCTCGTTTGCGGTTAATGTTGCAAGCCTCAGCCTGTTTTCAAAGTCAAACAGCAACGATTGAGCCGCCACATAAGCGTCCATGGGTGAATGGAACGGACTGAAATACGCATGAACTTCTCCTGGTGCTCCGCCAGCGGTGAACATGTAATAAAGGTGATCGCTCGTTTGGAAGTAACGCCAAAGCCTAAGAAACTCCTTATCCTCAGCCTCTCTGACGAGAGGTTCCAGCCTGCGCAAACTCGTGTAGTAAGCCCATTGCATGGCGTTCCCAAGCCAACCGCTTGAGTCTCTTTCAAGGTCAGCCCAAGAAACTGTTCCGCCCGCTTCTGGAACATCAAGCTCCCCTGCCGCAGCGTTTTTGGCGACAACTTCTGAAGGCGTAGCCATGTTCAGATGTTCCCACTTCAGAATCTCTTCAGGCAGATGCCGTAGAAAGCCGTGAATGCCTGTTTCAGGCCAATGGTGCTCTCCAAAAGTTTCGTAGTCAGGAAAAATGTTGATGCATTGGCCTTGTGTTTCAGCTAGCCAACGGGCATATTTGTCTGCTGTCAGCGGCCATTCGCTCCACCATCTGGCTGAAAACCTGAAGCCGATGTCGTCTGTCAGCTTGTAGTTGCGTAGCAGCACTTTGATGTTCTTGCAGCCTTTTGGTGTGTAGAGGTAGTTGGGTGATTTTTCCCCGAGAATTTTTTCCACTCCCTCCATGAAGATTCCTTTGTAGCCCAGATTCTCGACTATTTTTGCTATTTTGTTGTTGTAGAGCAGTTCAGTGTTTTCAAAAACATTAGGCGTGTAGCCGAGAATACTCTTCACTGTTTGCCTGTGCATCTTCACCTGTTCGATGAACTCGTCTTTCTCAGGGTAAAGGCTGGAGATCGAGTGATAATAGGTCTGGTTCAGGAATTCGACACAGCCTGTTTCCGCAAGCTGCTTGAAGGTTTCCAAGAGGTCTTTGTCGAACATCTCGCACTGTTCCAAGAAGACGCCTGACACACTGAACGACACTTTGACCTGCCGCTTCTCCTTCTTGTGCTCATCAATCACGTCAAGCAATATTCTGTTCGATGGAAAATAGCATTTTGTGGCTGCTCGCTTGAAAATCTCCCTGTCAACATTGTTATCAAAATAATAATCAAACAACTCTTTTTTCTTCAAACGCCTGAAAACCTTGTTCTCCCAAAACAGATTCCGCTTCAACCTGTGCGGCTGATGAACCTCAAACACAAACACCACGTCAGTCAAGCTTCACATGCCTCTCTAACCACTATCAGACACACCACGCTTATTTCTATTTGCCACACTCCTAGCCGAGCAAACAGTTAAAAGTAGCTTGTTCAGCGCAAATTCCATGCTGCTGAATACATAAGGATAACTTTCATCTTCAAAAGCTCTTATTACCCCGCAAACAAAACATTGCGGTGGACAACTCATTAAATTAAATTTTAGAAAAAAAGAAAAAAAATAGATGATGGTTATTTTTTGCTTCTGCTTCGGTACATTAGCGCAGCGCCAATTGCAATAACTGCTACGATTACCAACACTACGATAGCAGCCAAGTATTCCATGGGAACGCCTGCAGCTGGCTGGGTAGTGCCTGATGGAGCAAACATCGCTTGATACGAGTACGTGTAACCGTATCCGCAGTTAATGTTCGTCGGGTTATCATCGATTGTAGCGGGATGTCCGTCCTCGCCTACAGCGACCCAGTAGGCAAAGTCATATCCGTTATCTGGAGTAGCCGTCAAGCTAATGGTTGAGCCGTCTGAATACCGATATGTTCCTGGACCAGGATTTGTGCTACCGCCCAAGGCGTCAAGAACTACCACGACGGCGTTATTGGTCTCATTGCTGCTTGTAGGTGTGATTGGAGCGAACACTGGTTGATAAGCAAAGGTATAGCCGTATCCGCATATTATGTTTAAGGGGTTTGTCGAGGTTACGAGGCTGTCTTGAGCTAAGGTGGATTCCGATGGAAAAACTGGAGCCCAATTAGGGTCTGAAGCTGCATTTTCAGGGTAGTTTATAGGTGGCTCGTTATGTCCAGGCGTATAGTCTCCGCAAATGATCCAGTACTGGAATTTGAAACCGCTGTCTGCTGTAGCTGCCAAGGTGATGGTGTCGCCTTCATTGTAAGTGTATGTTCCTGGCGCAGGATCAGATGTTCCACCTGTTGACGCTATAACTGCAACTATGGCAGTGTTTGTCGCAGGCGGAGGAGGCAGATTACGTGGGTTCGGCGGATATGTTCCCTCATCCTGTGCATAAGCGCTTGTTGTGCAAGCTAGAACGATTACTGAGGCTAAGAGACTTAACAGAACTGCTGCTTCAATTTTTGTATGCTTTTTCAATGTTTCATTTTCTCCCTTTATACTATAGACTAACATCTATAGTTCTTCCCATTTTGTCCTCAAGTTGTATTTAAATTAATGCTGTAACAATCTGTTTACAATATTTGAACTGTAAAGACCAGAATTTTTTTTCTTTACATGCGTTTATTTCCACCGAAGAATAGTTCCCAGAAATGAAGTGTTTTTTCTGTTAATGTGTTGGAAAGGATCATTCAAATTCTCCACTCGACATAGAACACTTAACTGGAAACTCATTTGACATCCTTGACGATTATCTACATCTAGAACACAAGTAAATGTTGCAAGCGAACAACGGTTATAGACGCGATTGTTTTTCTGCATGCGACACAAGTCTCGCTAAAAGATCTGTCATGCGCACCCACAACCAAAATTTGATCAGAGCAAAAAAAGGAAAAAAATGAGGGCGCACATGATAAGAATGAAAGCAGAGCACATTTACTCACGCCGTTTTTTATTCAATCAGCCCCCCCAAAAAAGACAGCACCCAAAAAACCTAACAATAGTGTAAGCCTCAGTTTAATCTATTTATAGAGGGGGTATAAGTCAAAAATCGCAACAGGTCCAAGCGCGCAAACCATAATGGATATAAACCGACTTCCTAACCTATCAGAAATGTGTTAATCCGTAACTCCGCAGAATCTGGTGGGTGAAAAACGTAATAGACTTTGTAATGGCAATCGCCGTTCTCGTGTTAGCCATACTTCTAGACCTGATTCTAGGCGATCCCTCCCCAAACAGCCCCGAAAAATACACCTTCAAGCTGCACCCCACCGTTCTGATGGGGCAATTCACCAAAGCGTTGGAACCACACTTCAAAAGCCCAAACCCGAAAACAGCAAAACTCAAAGGAACCCTTTTGGCTTTAACGGTGATACTTGTCTTCTCTTTACCCGTCTACTTCGGGTTATGGGCAATCTACACGTTCATCAGCTACCTCATCTACGCCTTCTTCGCCATAATCCTCCTAAAACTAACCATCTGCATAAAACTTGAAACCGACTGGGCAAAAGCAGCCGCCAAAGCCATCGGTTCAGGCGACCTCCAAGAAGCCAAAAAGTACGCGCATTTTTCCCGAAGAGAAGCCAAAGACCTAACAGGCGAGCAAATCAGCTCAGCCGTAATCGAATCCATGGCGGAAAACCTCATAGACTTCAGACTCTCACCCATACTCTCATACGCGCTCTTCGGAGTCACAGGCGCCATAGCCTTCCGCGCAGTCAACACGCTCGACGGAATGGTAGGCTTCAAAGACCCCGAACACCTACACACAGGATGGTTCAGCGCAAACCTCGACACCATAATCAACTACATTCCAGCCCGATTAACCGCCATCCTCATAATACTAGGTTCAGCTTTACTGGGCAAAAACTACAAGAACGCTTGGGAAATTGCCCGCAGAGACCACGCCAAAACACCCAGCAGAAATCACGGTTGGCCCATGGCAGCCATGGCTGGTGCGTTAGCCGTGCAGCTGGAAAAGCCTGGTCAATACGTGCTTGGCGAGCAGACTGAGACGCTTTCTCCGGATAAGATACTGCAAGCGGTGAAAATCCGCAACGTGGCGTTGGTTCTGTGTGTTCTTTTAAGTTTGCCCATCATCTGGCTGACGAGATTGTACTTTTTCCCTTATTAATCAAAATTCAGGTTTTCCTCTTGCCGTTGCAAAACCTTTAATCGCCGCGTAAGCCATTAAACCTGTTAGAGATGCCTCGCAAAATGACTAATGCCGCTTTCCAGAAGAGACCATTTTTACTTGAAATGCACAGCGCAGGGAGCAAGAATGCGTTTTTGTCTGATTAATCCGCCTAGGATTCAACCGAAATTATGGGGAAAACCAAGCATTCTTCAACCCATAGACATGGCGTACGTGGCAGCGGTGCTTGAAAAAGAGCATGAAGTAACTATGATAGATGCTGCCAATGAAGGCTGGAACAATCTGGAAGAAATGGACGCCACGAAGTACCGTCAAGGATTAAAAAACGAGGAGATAAAAAACCGCGTCAAACGGTTTGCGCCCGATGCTGTGGGAATCAACATTCCCTTTTGCGGCTGGTGGAAACCCGCGTACGAAGTGGCGTCGATGGTGAAAAACATTGACGAGAACATAGTCACGGTACTAAGCGGATTGCATCCTTCGGCAAGAGCCAAGGAATGTCTCAGCTACGCGAATGTAGATTATGTGGTGATTGGCGAACCTGAACTTACGGTTCAAGAGTTAGCTCGGGAACTTGAACAAGGCGGAAAAAACCTTCGGCAGGTAAACGGAATCGGCTACGTCAAAAACAAGAAGGTAGTTATAACTTCTCCTAGGCCTGTGATTGAGGATTTGGATTCTCTGCCTTTTCCGGCAAGGCATCTTCTTCCGATGCAGACGTATTTTGAAGCTGTAAAGGAGATTCCTCTGCGAGGAGAAATAAGAAAACCTTGGGCTACAGTGGTCACAAGCAGAGGTTGTCCATTTCACTGCGTGTTTTGCTCCATTCACACGGTTATGGGACGTAAATGGCGTGGCAGAAGCCCAGAGAACGTGGTTGACGAGTTAGAACAGTTGGTTGACGTTTACCACATTAGACAGTTAGATTTCAGCGACGAGAACATGACGCTGGACAGAAAAAGAATGGAAGGAATCTGCGACTTAATTGTGAAAAGGGGTTTAGACCTTGACTGGTTCACTCCAAACGGAGTGAGAGCTGACACTCTTGACGAGAAACTGCTGACGAAAATGAAAAGGTCAGGGTGCGAGAAAATACGAATTGCTCCCGAATCCGGTGTGCAACGCGTTGTCAACGAGGTTATCGGAAAGAACTTGGACCTTAAAGCTGTGGAGCGAGCGGTGGTTTTGTGCAAGAAAGTTGGGATTCGCGTAGGCTGCTTCTTCGTGATTGGGCTGATAGGTGAAACAAAAGAAGAGATAAGAGAAACGATAAATTTCGCTTACAAACTCAGGCGGCTAGGCGCTGAAAGCTTCGTTTTCAGCATTGCCACACCCGTTTATGGAACAGACTTGTACGAGCAGGCAAAACGCGGTGGTTTCTTGAAAGAGGATTTCAGTGATGACGATTTCGCGGCTGCTGAACCGCTTATTGAAACTCCAGAATTTTCCGGGGATGAATTGCGCGAGTTGTGTGCTTTAGCTAACATGGTGAACCCTACTTTTACTCGTGGTAAGCTGGTGAAAGCCATTCGGAATCCCAAAAAAGCTTTGAAGGTTTTGTTAGGAAAGAAATAGAAGAGCCGCAAACACAGGGGTTTTTCGCCGTTTAGTTTTGGCGGTGAAATTGCAGAAGCTTTAATAATAGTTTTTGCTCTAACCCCTTCGAATTAGGGGTGTAGTCGTGTGAAAGTTGTCGTCCACTGGAGTGGAGGCAAGGAATGCTGCTTGGCTTTTCACAAGGTGGTTGAGCAGGGTCATGAGGTTGCCTTTCTTCTCTCGTATGTTTACAAGGAGCCGTATGTTTTTCACAGTTTTCCGTTGATGGAGTTGCAGTCTAAGACTTTGGGGATTCCTCAGTTGAAGGTTAAGATTAAGAGGTCGTATGAGGATATTCTTGCGGCGCTTGGTCGTCTTAACCGTGAGGAAGGCGTGGAGGCGTTTGTGACTGGCGACATTGTTGGTGCGGGTTGCGCTCAGATTCATCAGACGTACTATGATGCTATGTGTGAGCAGTTGGGTATGAAGTTGATTATGCCGAATGAGAATCCTTCTAAGGATACTTACCATGTTTTGGAGGAGGAGATAGCTGCAGGCATAAAGCCCATGATGAACTGCATCAACTTGGATTTTCTTGGTGAGGAGTGGTTGGGTCGTGTGCTTGATGAGGCTTCAATTAAAGAGTTGAAGGCTCTTGCGGACAGACAGGATATTGACGTTTGCAGTGAGGATGGGCGTGGTTTTCACACTATGGTTCTTGATGCACCGCTTTTTAAGGAACGCATCGAAGTCGACAAATTCAAAAAGAAAAAATACAAGGAAAAAGCCAAGAATTGGAAGCGAAACTGGCTTTACATGGACATAAAAGAAGCGGTTCATAAGCCAAAAGAATAGTTGCAACGCGTTCATGTGACGCTGTAACGGCTTGATTGTTACGTTCTGGTGTCGTGTTCTATTCGTGCGATTTTTTGTCTATACCCCCTCTATATATAGATTAAAATTCAGGTTGAACTGCTTAATCTTTAAGCCAGTGTGTGTATAGGGAAGGTTGTATGAAGGCGAAGGTTGCAGTCGCGACGGTTCAGGGGAAAGCGTATTTTTTGATAGTGAATAAGTTGAAGGAAAAGAACATTCCGTTCATAAGCCTGGTTCCCGGTGAAACCGTGCCCACAGAAGTCAAGGTGGTCATTACCACTGAGCAGGAAAAGGGCAAAGTAAACCATGAAAAAGTGCTGGTTTACGACGGCGAAACGGAACTAGACAGCTTAGTGAACGAAGTAGTTAAAATTCTACAGGGAAAAGAAGCCTACGAAAAAATAGTCATAGGCATAGATCCAGGTGACGCGTTTGGGTTGGCGGTTGTAGCCGACGGAAAAGTTAACGAGACAGCAAACTGCTTCAGCATCCAGGAAGTGCTTAAAAAAACAGAAACGATTGTGAAAACTGTTGACTTAGCCTCAACCGCTGTCACCGTAAAAATAGGCAACGGAGTCCCAGCGTACAAAGACTTTTTGGAAGGCTTGGACGCGGCGTTGCCGCCTGAAGTGGTTCTAGAAGTGGTAAGTGAGGCAGGAACAAGCCATATCCTAAACGAGAACAAGCATAGGCGAGGACTCAGGGATATCGCTTCAGCCATATGCATAGCGGGCAGAACTGGTTACGTGTATCCTCGGAGGAAAACGAGTGAGGAAAAAGCAAATTAATGTTTGAAGAAGTCTTGGATTTCGCGACCTAAAACGTTATCGCTGAACGGCAGAACCTTCATTTCGTTGCTTATCCATGAAGGCAGAAAACTGCGGCAGTAGCTGGTGGCGAAACGGTAATCTAAGAACACTATGGCGCCCCTGTCCTCAAGCCTCCGCACGGGTCTCCCAGCAGCTTGAGACGCTTTTTTCATCGCAGGCAACACGTACCCGTACTCGCGCCCTAGCTTGGGAAAACACGTTTCGTAATAGCTTATCTGGGCTTTCACCCTAGGCGTAGGCTCCGCGTAGGGAACCCCAACCACAATTACGGAGTTCATCTGGTTGCCTGGGAAGTCCACGCCTTCCGAAGTTCTTCCACCTTGAACGCCGAGGAAAACGGCGCCGTCGCCTTCACCGCAAGCCTTGAAGTCAGCCACGATTTTCTCATTAGCCTTAGAACTCATGCCGCGGCGCTCATGAAACAGCTGCTTATCCAACGCGGCTTCCAGTCCTTCAGCGATTAAGGAGTTTAACACGCCGAACGAGGCGGTGAAAATTCCCGTGTTTGCCGGCGTGTTCTGCACGACCTCGTTAATTCTCTTTATCATTGTCTGGTACATGAAGGGGGTTCTTTTTTCCAAGGCAGTGGACACGCCGAGGCACACGCGACTGAGTATGTGTTCCTTGGGGAAAGGCGAGGGCACTACGCATTGCACGGTGTTTTCTGGAAGACGGGTTATTCGCGCGTAAGCCTCTAAGGGCTGGAGCGTGCCGGACATGATTATGTTGGAGTAGGTGAACGAGAAAACGGGTGAGGTGACTTTCGCCGGGTCTAACGCGACTATTTCCAGCTTTGCAGTTTTCGCGTTTTCCCGAGTGGTGTAGCTGCTTGCCACGTGGATGAAGGAATCGTCGCCTAACGTGTCCAGCCAACGAAGCAGAAACTCGCTCATGCCGTGAATGTACGAACGCGGATTCTTACCTTCCGCAAGCAACTGCCGCCTTATGGAACCGCCAACCTCATGCAGCTGCTCGAAATAGTCTCGGGGGCTAGGTATGCCGCCGTGTTTTTGGATGATTTCAATTATGGATTCAGGAGAGATTATCTGCTCTCTGCCTATGTCTTCCGTGAGTATTTCGATTTCGTTCTTAAGAAAGCTGGCGAACTCTTCAATCTGCTTGTTTTCGTATTTCTGGGCTTCAAGCTCAGCTTGTTTTATAACGAAAAGTGAGAGGCTGCTGCTTGAGATGTCGATGGCTGTTTCTGGCAGGTTATGGGCTTCATCCACGACCAGGATGGTTTTCTGCAGTTGAGAATTAAGGTTCTTCAAAAATGTCGTGCGGATTACGGGGTCAAAGACGTAAAGGTAGCTCAGCGCAACCACCTTCACATCGGCAAGAACGGCTTTCACAAGCTCGTAGGAGCATACGCTTCTTCTTCGGCAGACTTTTTGAATCTCAGACGCCGTGTACGGGCGAGCAGCTAACTGCTGTTGAAGCTGAAGATACTCGTACGTTTGCTCGTCGGGAGCCTTGTGGTAGGGGCATCGGCCTTTGGCTTTCAGCATTTCGCAGGCTTCCATGAGAGATTTGGCATCGTAGGCGTTTTTAGCCGCGAAGTTGTTGAGGCACATCTGATTGCGCCCCCGAATCGAGATGCCCGAAACATGGTGTTTCTTGAAGACCGCTCTTAACTCTTCTATTACGCGGTCATGCTGCCGGTGAGTGCGAGCCACGTACAGTATCTTCAAATCTTTTTTGATGGCGGTTGGGAGACACGCGGAAATCGCTGAGATAGTCTTGCCTAACCCGTTGCTTCCTTCTCTGAG